>DAIEQA010000169.1:0-32403 GCA_027348115.1 Ignavibacteriales bacterium | reverse complement strand
AACTTAATTTGAACCGGCTCTTACGTTTTATTTACTGCCGGACCCGCACTTAATTTTTGGGGAACCAATTTTTTGCCGATTGATATTAAAACAAATTAATTGCTGTATAAACCTTTTGTTGAATCTGTCACCAACACCATTGCCGTCTACGTGCTTTCCGGGTTTGGCGCAATGTGGATTCTATATTCAAGAAAAATCTTTATTAAAGTCTAATCGAATCAATTCTCTTAATGTGCCCGGCAGTAAGCTAATGAATGCAGCTTTCTTCTAGTATTTAGGTGGAATAATTAACTGTCTGACTTTTTGATCCAGCAAGAGAAAGATTTTATCAACTTGGAATTGAAAAGTTTTTATAATTAGCTTTTTATTTAAAGAAGTCTTGAATATTTTTCCAGTCATAAACGTCATAATAATTACAAATTTGATTCATTCAAGTTCATTATCTCATCTTTTGAAACTATATATAGAATAAGGAAACTGTAATGAGACGGGATTCTATTTTCATTTTGATAATATGGATAACGATATCCGCCTTTGTGATGGCGCAAGATAAGAACGGGGCGCTTGTGCTTACGCTGGATGAGGCCATTAAGCTTGCTCTTGAGAAAAACTGGGATGTGAAAATATCCGAAAAGGAAATGGACAGGGCGCAAGAGCAGATTCATGAAGCTTATTCCAACGCTTTTCCCCGTATTGATCTAAAAGCGAATTACACTCGAAATATTAAATTACCGGTGATGTTTATTCCTCCGGGCACACCGTTTAACACATCTGGGCAGACAATGACTTTTGAACTTGGCTCCGACAACGCGTACGATGCAACCTTCTCATTAAACCAGGTTCTCTACAGCCAAAAAGTAAATACTGCAATCCAGGTTGCCGGCGAGTATGCGGAATTATCTAAAGAAGGCAACAGAGGCACAAGGAATGATATCATCATGTCTGTCAAGAAATCATTCTACCAGGTGCTTTTGATGAATGAACTGCTGAAGGTTAGCAAGGAAGGAAATGAAGTTGCGAAAGCCAACTATGAGAACGTTGCATCGCTCTTTAAACATGGTGTAGCTTCAGAATACGACTTTCTAAGATCGGAAGTTCAACTGGCGAACACCCAGCCAATGCTTATTCAAACGGAGAATAATCTTAGACTTGCTAAAAATTATTTAAAGAGTCTGCTCGCTATAAATGTTGAGACGCCTATCGAAGTTCAGGGTAAGTTCGACTACGAAGAGATTGAGCAATCCAAAATGCAAGGTTTGGAATTCAACGCAGTAGAAAATCATCCGGCTGTTAAACAATTGGGAATACAATCTTCTCTCCTCGATAAAAATATTACAATCCAACGGTCGGACTATTACCCAACGCTGGCGTTGTTCGGGCAATATTCAATTCAAACGCAGGACAATACCTTTAAAATAAAAGATTACAACTGGGCCAAAAGTTTTATGGTAGGATTGAATCTTTCCTACACGCTTTTCGACGGATTCAGCCGAAGCGCCAGGGTTGAACAAGCAATAATAGAAAAAGCTAAAGTTGATTTAACCAGAAAGAAAGTAGAAGAAGCTTTGAAAATAAAAATCATGCAGGCAAAGATGGGTATGGAGGAAGCTAAGAAAAGAATCGATGCGCAGCAAAAAAGTTTGGAACAAGCCGAAAAAGCTTTAAAGATTTCACAGTCAAGATATAAAAATGGAGTTGGAACGCAGCTTGAATTAATTGACACTCAAGCGGCGCTAACAATAGCACAGACAAACTACGCACAGGCAATCTATGATTTCTTGGTCGCTAAAACCGATTGGGAAAATGCGGTTAGTGTTGAATAACGACTTATTATGAAAAAAACGGAGATGGAAATAAAATGACACCGAAAATGAAAAAGATATTATTGGATCTAAGCATCGTAACAGTATTAGCGATATTAGGTTTTACCGGGTGCGGCAAGAATGAAGAAGCTAAGCAGGAAACAGCCGGAATGAATTCAACTGAAATTGTTCCGGTTAAAGTTGCCGTAGCCGAAATTAAAGATATCAACCTTATAAAAACATTCAGCGGATCGTTGGAAGGCGAAGAGCAGGCAAATATAGTTGCAAAAATTCCGGAGAGAATAATTTCGATTAAGGCTAAGGTTGGAGATAATGTTTCTTCCGGTCAAACATTGCTGGAATTGGATAAGTCCGGCGCATCTTCGCAATTCTACCAGGCTCAAGCAGCATATTTAAATTCCGAGAAAGATTTAAAAAGAATGGAAGCCCTTTATAAAGAAGGTGCAATTTCCCAGCAAATGCTCGATGGCGCTCAAACATCGTTTAACATTTCCAAAGCAAATTTCGAAGCAGCTAAGAGCGCTGTTGAATTAACCACGCCAATTTCAGGAGTCGTAACAGCGGTAAATTCAAACATCGGCGATCTGGCTTCTCCGGGCATCCCGTTAATAACCATTGCAAGCATTGGAAAAATGAAAGTGATATTTAACGTCGGCGAAGAAGATATTCAATCTTTTGCCGTAGGGCAGCCAACTCAAATTTATTCCGAGTTAAAAAAATCATTGGTTCAAAGCGGAAGGATCTCTCAAATTTCAAAATCGGCGGATGTACAATCGCGCAGTTTTGAAATTAAGGCATTGTTCAGCAACACAGGCGACCGGTGGTTTAAGCCGGGAATGTTCTGTCGTGTTAGTGTTGAAATGAAATCTAAGAAAGGTTCTATAGTAATTCCTAATGCGGCAATTATAAACGAAGCCGGTGCAAAAGGCATATATGTTGTTAACGAGGATAAAGCACACTTCAAAAAAATAGAAACCGGAATAACCGACGGAACATCAACCGAGATTCTGAGCGGAATTGAAAAAGGCGAAACCGTTGTAACTCTCGGCATGAATAACTTAAAAGAAGGAAGCAAGGTTCACGTTTCAAATGATAAATAAAAATTTCAAAAATCTATTTTCTTGTTTCAAAAGAAATTAAAGGATGACCAATGAAATTAGCCGATGTCTCAATTAAGCGACCCGTTTTTGCTACGATGATCATTATGGCGATGATTGTTTTAGGAGTGTTTTCATTCATTAAGTTGAATGTCGATCTTTATCCAAACGTCGATATCCCGTTTGTCGTGATAACTACAATCTTACCCGGCGCTGGACCAGAGCAAATAGAAACGGATGTAACAAAAAAAATCGAAGACGCCGTTAACCCGGTTGAAGGCATTGATTACATTCAATCTACATCCCAGGAAAATGTTTCATTGGTGTTGATAGCTTTCAAACTTGAAGTGGACGGAAAAATTGCGGCTCAGGATGTGAGAGAAAAAGTATCGGCCATCCGCGCCGATCTTCCGACCGATATTGAAGATCCTGTAATTCAGCGTTTCGATTTTGCAAGTCTGCCAATTATGTCTTTCACTGTTTCGGGAAGCCGATCGGATAAAGACATAACTACTTATACTAAGAACGTTATTAAAAAACGAATCGAAAATATTCCCGGTGTCGGCTCGGTTAATCTTGTAGGCGGTGCCGAAAGAGAAATCCAGGTTGAGGTTGACGCTGCAAAACTAAAAGCGTATAATCTTTCCATTCAAGATGTAATTCAAAACGTCGGCGCATCAAACGTTGAAATTCCCGGAGGTAACTTAATTAAAGGGCCCCGGCAGCTTCTCCTTCGCACTATGGGCAAATATAAATCGGTTGATGATTTCAATAAGGTAATAGTTGCAACGCCGAACGGGAAGACGGTTTATCTTTCGGATATTGGCCGCGCGGTGGATGGAGTAAAAGAACAGACAAGTATGACCCGCGTCAACGGCAAAGTAGCAGTCGGTCTCGATATCATTAAACAATCCGGAAGCAATACGGTACAGGTAGCGGAACAGGTAAAGAAACAAATTGCAAAACTGGAAAAGGAACTGCCGCCGGATATCAAAATATTTTTAGCGCGCGATAACTCAACCTATATCCGCGATTCTGTTAACGACGTTCTTTTTGATATTGTTTACGGCGGGCTTTTGGCGATAATAGTTATTTATCTTTTCCTTGCAAACTTTCGGGCAACAATAATCAGCGCACTCGCGTTGCCGTCTTCAATCATTGCAAGCTTCATTATAATGTACGCATTGAATTTTACTTTGAATATGATGTCGCTGCTTGCACTGTCGCTTGCCGTAGGATTGCTCATTGACGACGCGATTGTGGTAATTGAAAATATCTACCGGCATATGCAGCAAGGAGAAACTCCTATGGAAGCAGCAAAGTCGGCTTCTGCAGAAATAGGTTTGGCGGTTATGGCTACTACATTCACCGTCGTAGCTGTGTTCGTACCGGTTGCTTTTATGCCGGGTATCGTAGGAAGATTTTTCTATCAATTTGGAATTACAATCTCCGTAGCCGTTCTTGTTTCGTTATTTGTTGCCTTTACACTAACGCCGATGCTTTCTTCGCGATGGTTGAAAAGAGAAGATGAAGAATTAAGGAAAGAAGGAAATATATTTCACAAAGGACTCTACTACTTCAATCATTTTTTTGAATTACTTAGCGCGAGATATAAAAAGGCGCTCAAATGGTCGCTGCTTCACAGAAAAACAATTGTATTCGGGTCGATAGCAGTTTTTATTTTTAGTATGATGCTGATGGGAATTTTAGGCGGCGAATTTTTTCCGCAGGTAGATCAAAGCGAATTTATTGTCGATGTTAAAGCAGCGCCCGGAAGTTCGCTGCAGCAGACATCCGCCGTTTGCGAGCAGATTGAAAACATCGTTAGAAAAAATCCGGAAGTGACAACCGTTCTTACTACAATCGGTTCAAGCAACAATCCGGTAACGCAGGCTTCAATTCTTGTTAAGCTTGTAAAGAAAAAAGAACGGGAGAAAAGTGTCTTCCAAATAATTCGCGAAACGAGAAATGAAGTAAAATATTTGCCGGGAGCTAAGATGAGTTTTCTTTTGGAAGCCGGACCGGGGGGAAACGAAAAACCGGTTACTCTTAGTGTGCGCGGCGAAAATATAGATACGATTAAAGCCATTGCCGATAAAGTTCAAAATATTGTAAGATCAACGCCAGGCGCCGTTGACGTTGACAATAGTTTGGAACTGTCTAAACCTGAAGTGAGAATACACTTAGACAGAGAGAAGGCATCCGATCTTGGTATAAATCCGTATTTGATTGCCTCCAGTGTTCGTGCTATGGTTGACGGATTTGTTGCCACAAAATATCAGGAGGGCGACGAACAGTACGATGTACGCGTCCGGCTGCGTCAGCAGGATCGAACAAACATTAATGATATTTCAATGCTTACTGTTAAAAGTAACAAAGCGGATGCTGCGGGTAGCAATTATCTTATTCCAATTTCCGATTTCACAAGCATCGATGAAGGAGCCGGTCCTTCGAAGATTAACCGTTATTCGCGGCAGCGCGAAATAAGAATTGATGCAAACCTCGACGGCGTTCAATTGGTTGACGCCCTCGGCAAGATGCAAGCCCAGATTTCAAAAATAAATATACCCGGCGGATACACGGTTGAAGTGGTGGGACAAGGAGAGGAAACAGCCGAATCTTTTGTGAATATTCTTTTATCGCTGGCCATGGCAATCATATTTGTCTACATAGTATTAGCTACGCAGTTTGAAAGCACGGTTCACCCGTTCTCAATAATGCTGGCGTTGCCAATGTCGCTAATTGGCGCCGCGGTTTTCCTGTTGATATTCGGAAGTACGGTTTCCGTTGTATCTCTCGTAGGCATTATTATGTTGATGGGTCTTGTTACCAAGAATGGAATTCTGCTTGTGGATTATATAAACGTATTGAGAGAACGGGGAATGACAAGATTCGACGCATTGCTTGCTGCCGGTCCTACAAGACTCCGCCCGATATTGATGACTACATTTGCAATGGTTTTCGGAATGATGCCGGTCGCGTTTGGTTTGGGAGAGGGCGCGGAATTTCGCTCGCCGATGGGACAGGCTGTTATAGGCGGATTGATTACGTCAACATTTCTAACGCTGTTCATCGTGCCGGTGGTTTATACTCTTCTCGATGACCTTGGACAGAAAAAAGTATTGGCCGGAATAATAAAAATATTCTCGTTTGGCAAAAAGAAAGTGATCAAGGAAGAAACTGCTTTCGAAAAATAAACCGGAAATACAAGATGAAAATCGTATTCATTATTTATCATGATATTCTGGAAGATCGCGTGGATAAATTGTTGAACGATTCCGGAATAGATTATTATACTAAGTGGGAAGAAGTAAGAGGCAAGGGTCATCAAACGGATGCGCACCTTGGCACAAGAACCTTCCCGGGTTATAATCATGTAAGAATGATTGCGTTTGACAATGATGAAATTCTTGTCAAAGTAATTTCAGGAGTAAAAGAGCTGAACAATAATGCTATGCGGCCGGATGATAAAATCCGATTGTTTATGATGCCGCTTGAAATGGTGGTGTGAATATTTTTTTTGTGGTTATATTAAGATCCGTAACGGGACAATAATAAATTTACTTTGATTTGCCCATCGTGCATCGGTTCACTTTTATATCAAGAAAGGTGAACGTGCGTCCCTTTCTTTTTGCATGGAACAAATCCGTGTTGTTTATCATCTAATTAAGCAAAAGAATTCATGATTAAACTATGAGCGGTGTTAAGATGTACGAAGAAACGCTGAAGATCTCGGTAATCAAATTTATACTTGACGGAAGAACCAAGCGGGTGTTGATTAAATCCCCGGAAGGAAATTACTTCCTGGATTTTTCTGTCCACAGTTTTCTGGAAAGATCTTTTATCAACGCATTTATTTCTGCGGTTAAAGTTCTCTCTTACGTGGTTTCAACATTACAAATCGAGGTTTGTAAAATTATTAATTGAACGAGGTGCGGCTATGGTAAACGAGTTTAAAGTAAAAGGGAAAGAACTGCTTGCCAATATTGAAGAACTTATCAAAGAAGGCAATGCCAGGCGAATCATCATCAAAGACGATAAGGGAAGAACATACCTTGAAATTCCGGTTAATGTTGGAGTGCTCGGCGCTTTCTTTGCGCCTGTGCTGGCGGCAGTAGGCGCGCTTGCGGCGCTCGTTGCGGATTTTACAATTCAGGTTGTACGCAGAGACGATGATGAAAACACCGCCAAAGGTGACAGCGACAAATCCGGTTTTACGATCTGACAAAATGCGGCAGGTCGAATGGTATTTCGATCACCAGTTCAACTAATCCTTTCATTTCACCTTGTTCATACCACGGCGATTGATAAACCAATTTCTTAACGCCGTTTTTTTCTATGGTGTACACGTTGCTTTTCTTGTTCTCAATTAGGTCTCTTAAAATTTCTTTTGATCTTTCGTTGTGGCAGCCGAATAAATTTTTCCCTACCAGATCATAACCGCCGTCGTCGGAAAATGTTTTAGCCGATTTATCATTCATCTCGATTATTATTCCTTCCTTGCTGCAAATTGTAATCGCGGCTCCGAACTCTTTCTTCCAATCTTCTTTCATTGTCTTTCCTTGAAAATTGCATGTATGATTATTCGAAAATGATTGTCTTTTTACCATATCTTAATACGCGGTTGTTGATGTGAAGGTCAAGTGCACGCGCAAGCACAAGGCGTTCAAGATCGCGGCCCTTGCGAATCAAATCTTTGAGCGAGTCTTTGTGTGTAATACGTATAACGTCCTGCTCGATTATCGGACCCTCGTCCAGTTCTTCCGTAACGTAATGACTGGTCGCGCCGATAAGCTTAACGCCCCTCTCGTATGCTTTCTTATAAGGATCGGCTCCTACAAATGCCGGCAGAAACGAATGATGAATATTAATAATACTGTTCGGGTATTGTTCCAAAAACTTAGGCGAAAGTACCTGCATGTAACGCGCTAAAACAATTGTATCGATATTGTTCTTTCTTAGAAGTTCTAGTTGCCTTCTTTCCTGTTCCGTTTTGTTTTCTTTGGTAACCGGCAGGTAGTGGAAAGGAATATTATATCTTTCGGCCAGATACTTCAATGTTTCGTGGTTGGAGACAATAAATGAAATTTCCGCGTCGATTTCTTTATTGTTATGACGCCATAAAATTTCCTGAAGACAATGGTCGTACTTCGAAACAAAAATTGCGAGACGCGGTTTGTTGTAGCTGTACTTTACTTCCCACGCTGCGTTGAATTCATTGCCGAGAGTTTCAAATTCTTTTTCAAACCGGTCGGTTGAGACGGTAAACTCTTTTAAGTTCCATTCGACACGAATGAAGAACATATTCTCTTCGTTATCAACGTGTTCGTCGAGGTTGATAATGTCGCCGCCGCGTTGAAATATAAACTGCGAAATCTTTGCGACCAATCCTTTCCTGTTGGCGCATGATAATATTAATGTGGCTATCGAGGGGTTGTTTTCCATGGTAATTCTAAAAATTTTGAATCCACTATAATATTTACGAATGGAAAAATCCATAAGCTGAAAAAATTATTGATCAGGGCGGCTTCTTCAAGCTGCCGGAAAGAATCTAAGTCGGGTTAGCTCTTCGGCGATTCTCTGCTAAATCCTAGAAGAAGATTTCCCAGCTCAGGGAGTAATTTCTTATCGGGGCAATGTTGCCTATAAACTCAACGTAATTGTAATTGAAAATATTTTTGGCGTTCAAATAAATTTTTGCCGGGATCGAGTTGAGCAGGAAATTATATCCAAGACTAACATCGGTTACGTAAACCGGAACACGTAAGTCTCCGTCAACTACAAGCGCTAACGGGGGCTTTGCAATCAAATCGTCGATTTCTTCCACCCTGCTTGCGAACCTGAAATCGACCGCTATTTCGAAAGGCGACGGCGTTACCTGCAGCTGCCCGAACAGAGAATGCCTCGGTCTGTACTTCATGGCTTTATTATCGGTTAAGTTTCTTGCCCAAAGATAAGTATAACCGGCGTTCGCCTTAATCAAGCCGGGAAGTATGTCGACATTAACTCCCAGCTCCGCCCCCTCAACACGGGCTTCAGGCAAGTTTATAAATTGAATTCCGTCGCTTACCAAATTTGCTTCGATATAATTTTTGTAATCGGTAATGAATAAGGCCAGGTCAAGATTTGTCTGCGGCGTTACAAAATACTTAGCGCCGATCTCGCCTGAGATGCTGGTCTCCGCAGTAAGATTTGTATTGCCTTTAATGCTTAACCCTCCGGTTAAAGCCGTAGTTGTAAAAACTTCTGCCGGGGTTGGCGCGCGGAAACCGGTGCCGAAAGAAGCGCGGAGTATAAAATCTTTCGAGAGTTTGTAATTCAATCCGAACTTTGGCGTAACTGCGTTGGCGCCTGAAACCGAATCGAGTTTCATGTAATCGAAACGAATTCCGAAAGAGGCAATTAATTTATCAATGCCTTTATACTCTCCTTGAAAGTAAGCGCCGGTTCCGAAAAAATTAGGATTCTTGAAAATGTTGGAACTGACATTTGAAAATGAAATTTCCGCGCCCGATGTAATTGTCCAATCATCAGATAAGTTTGCATTGATCATCACCTCGTCTCTAAAAAGATTCGCAATCGACTCGGTAAGTTCCAACCCGTAACCATCGAACTTTGTGTAGTAGTAGCTCGATTTAAACTGTGCGGAAAAATCCTTGTTGAATTTATGGTTAAAAATTAGTCCGCTAAACAACCGATTTGATTTTACAGTGTTGCCGTTGTCTTCGTCCTTTGGAACAAGAGCATTGCGGGAATCCTTCCAGTAAAGAAAATTACCCCGGTCCATGTTAAGGTAGTCTGCGAAAAATGAAAGATTATCGTTGGCGGACAAATCGTAGTTAAACTTTAGGTAACCGAGATATCGTTTTGCGTAATCGTTTTGACGGTAACTCATGTTGTCAAATTTTTTAAACGAAACTGTGTAACCAAGATTCCCGGTCGAATTGGAATGGGTAACTTCCAGCCCGTAAAAAGTTCTAAGGTTGTTATTCCATTTCCAAATATCGTATGCAGGTTTATCGTAAGCGCCAAAGTATGAGCGGACATGTGTGATTGGATTTTTAACAGTCGACTTTGTAATGATGTTTATCACTCCGCCGATTGCCGATGAGCCGTAAAGCGAACTTGAGGGACCTTTAATGATTTCAATTCTTTCGATATCTGCCATAGGGATTAGCTCCCAAACTATATCGCCCGTGTCACCGGAATACATTGGGATGCCGTTGACAGCAGTTAAAACTCTAGCCCCGCTTCCCTTGCTGTATCCGCTTGAACCCCGGATGCTTGGCTGTTCAAGATTCATTTGTACACCGGGAACGTTTCTCAATATCTCATCAAAGGTTTGGTAATTGTTTTTTGAAATAACATCCGGCTGAATAATTGCAGTGCTGACGGGAAGGTCTTCAAGTTTCTGTTCGTACTTGGAAGCGCTCACTACAATTTGTTTTGCCTGTAACGCCTCTTCATTTAAAATTATGATGATAGGTTTTGTGCTTCTATTAAAATCTATATTGATAACTCTCTTTGTATAACCGATTAATGAAACTTCGAGGGAATATTTTCCGAAGGGGAGATTTTTTATTTCGAAAGAGCCGTCGACTTGAGAAGCCGCTCCGTATTGCGTTCCCGAGATAATAACATTGGCGCCATCGAGCAGTTCGTTTTCGCCGGTAATCACCTTGCCTCTTAATGAACCGGTCTGCGCATTAAGCATCAGCATAGGAAAAAGAATAAGCATCAACAAAATTTTTTTCATAATCTCCCAATCAAATTGGTTGTAATTTATTTTGGACCTTATTCACCGCCGGGCGGCTGCGGAGGCGGATTACTAAAATCAACATTTATATCAATGCCGGTTGTCATGTATCCTTGTTGGATTGTCATTGTACCGGGTTTGGATTGATCGCCGCTGGTTGTGTAAACTCCCACAACAAACCAGTCTTTTCTATTAAGCGAGAGCGTTGGGGTTTTGGATTGAGCCACAACAATATATTTATAACTTCCGGGCGCGAGCGTGAACGAGGAGATAAAATTATTATTAATCGAGTTGTAGGTGAATTCCTTTGTTCCGTTTGGAATGGAATCGATAACAAAACTTAAGTTGGGAGGGAAAAAATCTCCGCTGCTCAAGATCGGATTTCTAAACACAACCACATGCGTTCGTTTTATATCCGTAGGCCAATTACCTGTAAAAGTAACTTTCCCGCTGAATCCAGTTGGACCGGGCGAAACAGGTGGTAGAGGTTCGATGCCCTTGTCGCACCCGCCGAGAAAACTTAACAATACAGTTACTATTGCAGCAATAAAAATTTTTCGCATGCCGTTCTTTCCATCCTTCTTTCAACGGTAAATATAATAGAACTGAAAGAACAAATCATGTTCATTATGCCGGCATCAATAACATGCAAGAAATTGACTTGCCTCTGCCTAACGGTTTGAGTAGATTTTTGGCGCGTTATTTCGGACAAATAAATTATCCTGTGCTAACTAAACCTTGTAAATATTTATGTGCGCATGTAGTTGCTTTTTTACTGGCAATGCAAATTTTAACCGTCGCCCAGTCTTTGCCGCACGAACAGTTTATGGTGCGGCGGGTAAAAATTGAAGACGGACTTTCTCAAAGCACCGTTAACTGCATGCTGCAGGATAAAAAAGGTTATCTATGGTTCGGCACGGCAAACGGATTAAACCGTTACGACGGTTATAATTTTGTTGTTTATGTAAATGATCCCGCAGATTCCACTTCAATTTCAGGCAACGGCATTCTTTCAATTTGCGAGGATAGAGACGGTTACATCTGGCTTGGAACTACCGAAGGAGTATTAAACCGGTTCGATAGGAAAACAGGAACGTTTACGCGGTTTTATATCACGGATAATCTAAAAACAGAAACCGGTTCCCGCGAAGTGATTTACGATTTTCCTCTGCCGCTCTCCCGTAATAGCGAGAAGTCGATAACTTCAATAGTTCAAGACGGACA
The DNA here is from genome assembly GCA_027348115.1 of Ignavibacteriales bacterium. GTDB lineage: Bacteria > Bacteroidota > Ignavibacteria > Ignavibacteriales > Melioribacteraceae > Fen-1258. Next base: position 20,503 of record DAIEQA010000169.1, on the reverse strand, counting down.
AGGTTTCCTCTGGGTTGGAACATGGGGCGAAGGTTTGTTTAAGTTCGATTCGCGATCGCACACGGTCGAGAGATTTCATTATTCTTCGTCCGATTCGCTGGGATTTCATTCGAATAGAATTAAAGCAATCCTTCCTGTAAAAAATAATATTGTGTGGGTTGCAACTTTAGGCGGCGGCTTATATAAACTCTTTCAGCAAAAATCCGGGACCGGCATTGTTAAGTATGAACACAACGCCGATCAGTCGAGCATTTCTACAAATAATTTATTTTCTCTATTCATGGATTCAAATAATAATTTGTGGATTGGAACCTACGGCGAAGGAATCTGCATACTTCCTAAAAGCGAGCAGGGTAAAAATCCGGACCATGCAAAATTTGAAAAACTGAATGATAACTCGGAAGCGGCCAAATCGATCAGTCATGACATAGTTACTTCTTTTATAGAAGACAAAACAGGAATTCTTTGGATCGGCTCTTTTGGAGCCGGGGTTGAAAGGTATGATCTTTCAAAAAAATCTTTTATTGGATTTAACGAAGATCCCGAAGTTCAATCCGTAATAGTTAGAAAGGATGTGCTTTCAATAATGGAAGATAAATCCGGAACGATTTGGATCGGCACGCATCTAGGCAAAGGATTAAGCAACATAGAACGAAGTACACTTAAGTTTAAGCAGATCAAAAAAAGTATTGGCGGTAAAGACGGTCTTAACGACGACGTGGTTTGGTCGGTTTACCAGGATGATAACTCAAAACTATGGATAGGCACCTACAGAGGAGGATTGAATTCGTATGACAGGAAAACCGGGAAGTTTCATTATTATAAAAAAGATATTAACAATCCCGGCTCTATTAACGATAACCACATAAGAGCAATCGTAGACGATCACGAAGGCAACCTATGGATTGGTACATACAACGGCGGTTTAAATATTTTTCATAAGAGTACAAACTCATTCGAACACTTTCGAAATAATCCGGCGGACTCGAGCAGTCTTGGCGCAGACCAGGTTCAGGCAATCCTTATCGATCATAAAAAAAATTATTGGATCGGAACATTCGGAGGCGGCCTGGATAAACTCTCTGCGGAAGATTACAGGGCGAGACGGTTCCGCTTCAAAAAATACTTGCACGATGTTAATAATCCGTTCGGCATAAGCGATAACCGTGTTTACGCTTTATTCGAGGATAAGGATGGAATTATTTGGGTCGGAACATTTGGTGGAGGTCTGAACAAATTTGACCCCGGGAAGGAGCAGTTCATTTCATACAAGAATATCCCGGGCGATGAATCGAGTCTCAGTGATAACCGCATTATGTCCATTTATGAAGATCCCCAGGGTTTTTTATGGATTGGTACTTACGGTGGCGGTTTGCAAAAATTCGACAAGCGGAAAGAAAAATTTGTACACTTCGGCAAGCGAAATAAAATGAACAGTAACGTAGTTTATGGCGTACTTGCCGATGATCATAAAAATTTGTGGATGAGCACCGATAACGGTTTATTCAAGCTCAATCATCAAACTGAAAATTTCACTCAGTACGATCTTCACGACGGGCTGCAGAGCATGGAATTCAGCGGCGGCGCCTATTGCAAATCAAAACCTGGAGAGATGTTCTTCGGCGGCATTAACGGATTAAATTATTTTTACCCGGACAGCGTGAAAGACAATATGATAATACCGCCCGTTGTTGTTAGCGCAGTTAGAGTTTTTAATGAACCGATACACGGAGAGAAAGACACTATTGAGCTTTCATACTGGCAGAATTTTTTCTCGTTTGAATTTTCCGCTCTCGATTATACAAATCCTCAGGATAACCAGTACGCCTACAAGCTTGAGGGATTTGACCACGACTGGCATTATGTTGATTCGAGGAGAAGGATTGCAAACTATACAAATCTTTCGCCGGGAGATTATGTCTTTCATGTTCGCGGCTCCAACAACGACGGAATATGGAACGACGAAGGCGCCAAAATATATTTAACAATTCTTCCGCCGTTCTGGAAAACGTGGTGGTTTATCTCCGGTTCGGCTTTCCTGGTTGTCTTCGTTATTTTTTATTTGAGCACAATCCGCTACAGAGGTCTTCTTGCCATTGAAAAATTGAAAAGCAGGCTTGCGGCAGATCTTCATGATAATATCGGGTCGGGATTAACCGAAATTTCAATACTAAGCGAGCTTGCCTCTCATGCGCCGGATGAAAACGTAAAGAATGTTCAGCTGATTAGCGATAAAGCCCGTACGCTTATCGACACGATGAGCGATATAGTTTGGATGGTGAATCCTAAGAGAGATACATTTTATCATTTTATACTTCGGCTTAAAGATACCTACGTCGATCTTCTTCAATCTGCGGGAATATCTTTTAAGACAATCAATATAGAAAAGTTTGAAACTCTTAAACTGCCAATGGAATACAAACAGAATCTGTATTTGATATTCAAGGAGGGTATTAACAATGCAATTAAACACAGCCGGTGTAAAAAAATTGTGTTGGAAGCGAACATCGATAAAGAAATAATGGAAATCATTCTTAAAGACGATGGAACAGGGATTGACGAAAAACATATTTCCGGCGGTAACGGAATAATAAATATGAAAAGCCGGGCACGCACCATTGGCGGCGAACTCGTAGTTGAATCCTCCGAAGCAGGCACAACTATAAAATTTACCGGAAAGATAAGCGGCTTCAAAAAGTTAATCCTTTCATTCGTTAAATAAGAACGGTTAAGTAAATATTATTTGCCGCACCGTTTAACCCTTCGTCAAAAAATGTTATCTTTCATACAAGATTAATAAGTATCGATCCATGATTAAAGTCGTCATCATTGAAGACAACACAACAATACGCGAAGGGCTGGGGGCGTTGATAAACGGCACAAGCGGTTATAGCTGTGTAGGTTCATATCCGGATTGCGAATCATTCCTTTCTAAACTGGAAACTCTTTCCGTTGACGTTGTTTTGATGGATATCGGTCTTCCGGGCATGAGCGGAATAGATGGAATTTCGAAAGCCAAAAAATTGAAACCAGATTTAAATATTCTTATGCTCACTGTTTACGAAGATAACCAATCGGTATTTAAAGCGTTGTGTGCCGGGGCATGTGGTTATCTTGTAAAAAAAACGCCTCCCAGCAGGTTGCTTGAAGCGATAAAAGATGCATACGAAGGCGGTGCGCCCATGAGTTCCTTAATTGCCCGGCAGGTTATTACTGTTTTTCAGCAAAATCAAAATTTCTCTTCGGAAGAAGAAGACATGGATTTATCCGCACGGGAAAAAGAAGTTCTTAACTCGCTTGCGGAAGGCAACAATTACCAGGAAATTGCAGATAGACTTTTCATCAGCGTAGATACAGTTCGTCATCATATCCGAAACATTTATAGAAAACTTCACGTACACTCGCAATCTGAAGCGGTTGCCAAGGCCATTCGTAGGGGTCTAATTTAAACACCTACATGAATATGTAGGCAAGTAGTAAAAATAATTGTACTTCCTTAAAGAACTGCACAATTGTGCGGTTTACAAACCTGACTCAAATCGTTAAATAGACATCGGAAAATGCATCGAAAGTAATTTTCCGAACGATTAAATATCAATTTATTTAAGGGAGGCGTTAGAATGGAAAACCCTAGTCTCAGTAATATTGCAAATCCGCTTGCAGAATTAATTAACGATGATATTTACCATCTCCTGTTAGGCAGGGGGCTAATTGATGAAAAATCCGTTCGCGATTATTTAATACGCAAAAAATTTAAAGACCTAAGAGCAAACAAAGTAAGCGCCAGCGACGCAATAGAAACCCTTAGAGAAGAATACCCATATCTGCAGTTCGATACGATTAGAAAAATAGTATATCAGCCACGAAATTAATCTCGCACTTCCTCTTAGAGAGAAGCCGGAGCCGCGATGAAAATTGCGCTCCGGTTTCTTTTTATCTGCAATGCCGAATCTCTCTTAACGGCTTTGAATTGTTAAGCAAGATGATGTTTAGTATATTTAAAATGTCAATCGAATAATCGTTTACCGAATTTTTTCAATTACCAAACGAGGAAGAAGAATGAAAAGAATTTTAACGACGATCCTATTGATTCTTATTATTGCGCCGGTATTTGCCCAGGAAAAGAACGACAGTGAAATCAATTCCGATGTAAAAGAATTGTCTCAATTTCATGATGTCATTTATAAAATCTGGCATAACGGCTGGCCCAAAAAAGATATTAACTTGCTCTCGTCGCTCGCACTCGATGTTGAATCGGGCTATCTGAAAATTAAGAATGCGGAACTTCCGGGTATATTAAGGGACAGAAAATCCAGGTGGGAAAACGGCGTCACTCTTCTTGGTGTTTGCGTTGATTTGTATAAAGTTGCTTCGATGAAAAAAGATTCTGTTGCGCTTTTAAACGCTGCCGAAAAACTTCACACTCAGTATGAAAATATGGTAAGAATAGTAAAACCCCCTCTTAAAGAGGTTGAGGATTTTCATCAGACTCTTTACATGCTGTATCATCATTACATGCCTAAAGGAAACTACGATAAAATTAAAGAATCCGCTTTAGAGCTTAGTTCGAAAATAAGTCCCATGAAGACGGCGGAAATTCCACAACGACTTAAATCGAAAGAGCAAAAGTACAACAAGACAGTTAATGAGCTTTCTGCGGCAGTTGATAATCTGAATGAAACTGTCAAAGGTAAATACAATAAAAAATCTGTTGAGGCCGCAATTGAAAAAGTACATTCTAGGTATGTAATGGTCGAAAAAATTTTTGAATAACTTAAAGGCCCTTTCGGGCCTTTACTTTAATTACAATGATCGTCCCCGCAGCCGCAATTTTTCCCGGTTCTCGCTTTCTCAAATGATTCTTTGCCTTCCTTAAATGAAAAGTATGCAATTAAGATTGCGCCGGCGGAATCAATTCCTCCTATCCTTGTTAACTGGTAACCTATACTTGATCCAAGCAATATTATTGAAAGATAAAGACAGGTCTTTGTGCAATTTGCATCGGCAATAAGAGCTTTGGAATTAAGTTTATGACCGACCTTTTTCTTAAAGTAAATGAGCAAGCTCATAGAGAAAATGGAAATAATGGAAATAACAATTCCCCAAAATGTAGTTTCGGGTTTATGGTTAACAATTAGGTTATAAGCCGCGGTGATTAGTAGACCGATTACCAAAATGTAAAATGAAAAGCCGGTGATTTTGAGGGCCGTCTTTTCAAACGCGTCCCTGTTCTCGTCGCCATGGAGTTTTATTCTCACAAGCAGGTGCCATATGCCGATTCCGGAAATCACTTCAACAAAAGAATCAATTCCGAACCCGAAAAGGGAAAGTGTTTCATCGTGCGCGCCGAAATAGACCGACACAACGCCTTCGATTATATTGTAGAATACTGTTATTAGCGCAAGAACAAAAGCTGTTCTATAAAGAGCATCTTTATTTTCTATTTTATTTCTCTCTTTCCGTTAAGGTATATATTAAGATGAAAATGATGAAGAAGATGAAAAGAACATACTCAAGAATGACGACAAGAATACAATTATGAAAATGATGTAAAGAACAGTTAGGACCAGTGCTACAATTATTAGGATTTTAATAATGTGGAAGTATCTTCCTTGCAGCTCAAATCCGCTGCGCATCGATGCCGGATCGTTTGTCATTCTAAAGTAGTGAAATTGATCGGCGGCCTCGCGCATTCTGAGGCCTGCAAAGATCAACGGTACGCCTATTAAAGCCCCTATAATTGTAATACAATTTAAGACGCCGTAGATGATCACAAACAAACCAACAAAGCGCATATCGCCCGTCATTTTTCCAAAAGCAATTTGAAACGATGAAGACTGGGTTGCAGATTTTTCTTGCTGAAGGTTTCCTAAGTCCAAATTATCAAACTGTTCCATTTAGTTACTCCGCTAATGTTAAAGTTGTCTTGGAAAACTTGGAAAGATGCCTTTGCCGATCGGGAATTACATAAGCACCAACACACAAGAATTTTCAGGAGTATATGTGGAGCGGAAAAGATTCCTTCCTAGAAGTTCCTTCGGAAGCACCCTCGGCCTATTCGTTGAGAAAAAGTTATTTCTACAGCGCGTCAATGATATAGTGGAGCTGAAGGGATTCGAACCCTCGGCCTATTCGTTGCGAACGAATCGCTCTCCCAACTGAGCTACAGCCCCATAAGCTTTTATTTCATAGCCGAAACTAAGCGAGAGAAAAATTAAAATCAACTCAATCCTAGAATATAGCTCTTACAATGTCCAGCCACATTTTCCCTGTAGAATCTTTGATGTACATTTTTTGGAGTTCGGGACAAATGTAATTTTCGCATTCGGCGCAAGTATTGTATTTCTTTTTTTCGGCGCATTTCCTCACTTCGCAGTTGGTGCATCCAGCAAATAATCTTCCAGATGAAGAACGGCACCCTTCGCAATCCGTTATATCGGCTTCAGTATAACTCAAGCCGTATTGCTCGTTGCACATTTGCGCTATCTTCCCCCTCATTTTTTTCTTTACGGTTTGATCTTCTTCTTTAGTAGCCCAGTAAATAGGGCATGAGCTGCATATCAAACCACAGTACGAAAGTAAGCCGGTGATATTCATTTCAAATTATGCTCGCGGTCATTTTTAGAGAACGACCGCGCTCTCCTAATAAAGTTTTTAATATTGATGAAACGCATCCGACACAAACTCGAGAACGGTAGGTAATGAAGCCCGCCAGTAAGTCCAGTTGTGGGCGCCGTCGCGTATTCTAAATTCATGCGGTATGTTGTTTTTACGCATTGCTATATGAAGAAGGGAGTTCCCTTCGAACAAAAAATCATCGTCGCCTATATCAAAAAACCATCGCACGGCTCTCTTCTGATTTTCCGGCATGTTGTTCATCAAGTACAGCGCGCTGTATTTTTTGTAGTAAGCTTCTACTTGTTCATCCGTAAAATTACTTGACGCCTGCATTCCGCCGCCGCCCTGCAAAAATTTTTTTGTGTCATCAAGAGAAAGCGGACCGGTTGAAGCGCTGAGCGGGCATGCCGAAGAAAACATCTCGGGATGATGAAGGGTGTAATACAATGTACCTCCGCCGCCCATCGATAAACCCGCAACTGCCCTGTACCTCTTCTCGCTTTTTATTCTATATGTTTTTTCTATGAACGGAATAAATTCCTGGAAGAAAAAATCTTCGTAGTTCCAATCCCCGGAAATTCGGTTCACGTAACCGCGGTAACCGGTATTTGCATCGGGCATAACAATTATCATCGGAGTTGCTTTGCCGGAATTAATTTCTTTATCCGCAATATTTAGTACTTCGCCAAACTGCACCCACCCGGTCTGGTCGTCGCCGCTGCCGTGCAGAAGATACAAAACAGGATAGCTGCGCTGCGAGGTTTCATAATCCGGCGGAAGATATACTGCGTACTTTCTTTCCCCTTTTAGAATTTCGCTTTGCATGGATAAGTTATCGTAAACCTTTCCGGTTTGAGCAAATAAGAATGCGGGAATCAAGATCAAGGTTAACATGATTGTTTTTTTCATTTTAACGCCGTTTTTAATTGGAGTATTTTCTTTCTTAAATTAATATAGTAATTCAATCCCAAAAGTGTGGAAGGAAAATATTCAGTATAATAATTTGCAGCGAGAACCGGGAGAAATAAAATATTGTTTATTTTTTGAGGCATCACAAATAATTAAATTCTTTTTTAGATTATATCCAAAATTTTCGAAAGGAATGAATAGATGGAATACGCATATCTTGGCAGAACGGGACTTAAAGTAAGCAGACTTTGCCTCGGTACAATGAATTTTGGACCGTACACAACCGAGCCCGAAAGTTTTAATATAATGAACCGTGCGCTTGAACACGGGCTAAACTTTTTTGATACTGCTAACGTGTACGGCGCAATGTGGGATGCCGGCGGCGTAGGCAATACCGAAAAAATTATTGGGCGCTGGCTCGCGGAAGATAAATCGAGAAGAAATAAAATTGTGCTTGCTACAAAAGTTTACGGCAATATGGGCTCGGCTCCAAACGAATCAAAACTTTCCGCATACCATATTCGCAAAGCCTGCGAAGAAAGTTTGAAACGCATGCAGACAGATCATATTGACCTGTACCAAATGCATCATATAGACCGCAGTACGCCCTGGGAAGAAATTTTCCAGGCCATGGAACAATTGGTTCGCGAAGGTAAAATTACTTACCTCGGCAGCAGCAATTTTGCCGCGTGGAATATTGCCGAAGCGCAAATGATTGCCAAGCAGAGAAACTTTTTGGGATTGGTTTCCGAGCAGAGCATATACAGTTTGCGCAACCGTCATGTCGAGCTTGAAGTAGTTCCTGCATGCAAACATTTCGGTGTAGGTTTAATTCCATGGAGTCCGATGGGTGGAGGAATTTTGTGCGGCGTGCTCGAAAAGCAGAAAGAAGGAAGACGTACCCGCGAGCCGTTGCAGAAATCGGTTGAAAAACTTCGTCCACAAATTGAAGCTTATGAAAAATTGTGTAAGGAACTGGGACAAAATCCGGCGGACGTAGCTCTTGCCTGGGTACTCAATAATCTGGTAGTTACTTCACCAATTATTGGTCCGCGTACGGTAAAGCAGTTGGATGAAAACGTAAAAGCTCTCGAGTTGAAACTTAGTGAAGAGACTTTAACAAAGCTGGATCAAATATGGCCGGGACCGGGAAACCAGGCGCCCGAAGCTTATGCATGGTAGCTTTATCGTAGGCCGTTAATAACATAAAGTGATGGAAATATTTTTTATCTAATATTAAAATTATCTGTTATTTAAAATGAAGAGTTAAGTATCGAGTATCTGTCATCAAGTATCCAGGAAGAATAATGGATTATAACGAAAATCCGAAATCATATCACCCGCCGATGCATACCGCCGAGCACCTGTTGAATAGTACAATGAACAAAATGTTCGGAAGAGGCAGGGCATTCAGTGCTCATATAGAAAAGAAAAAATCGAAGTGCGATTATCATTTCGATCGCGATCTTACCTCCGAAGAAATAAAATTAATCGAAGATAAAGTGAACGGTGCCATAGCGGCGGATCTTACCGTTAAGGAAGAATTTATGAGCCGCGATGAAGCGCAAAAATTTTTTAATCTAAATCGTTTACCCGACGAAGCCGGCGAAACTTTACGCGTTATACGTATCGGCGATTATGATTCGTGCTTATGCAGCGGTCCGCATATTAATTCAACCAAAGAAATCGGCGGTTTTAAAATTATTTCTACAAGTTTTGAAAACGGCATCTTGAGAGTTCGTTTTAAAATATCTGCGGCATAGATGAATTTTATTAATATGAAAAATTTTATTTAAGGAGAAGCAATGCGTTCATTCGATAGTTTTTCGGAACAGGAGGTTCTTGCGTTGGCAATTTCGCTTGAAGAGGAAGACGCGCGTATATACGATGATTTTGCTGAAGGATTGCGCGCCGATTTTCCCGAACAGGCAGATGAATTTGTAAAAATGCGCTTGGAAGAAGACGGGCATAGACATCGCCTGCTCGATCTTTACAGAAGCAAATTCGGCGAACATATTCCGTTGATTAGACGCGAAGATGTAAGAGGATTTGTTAAAAGAAAACCGATCTGGCGCGCACGGCCTTTAAGACTTTCTACCGCAAGAAAATTTGCCCAGGAGATGGAACTTGAAACCCGCAGGTATTACGAGGCCGCGATTAAAAAAAGTACGGATGCAGGTATTCGTCAACTGCTCGGCGATCTTGCCGATGAAGAAAGGAAACACATAAATACCGCGCAAAGAATGGAAGCAAAAGCCCACGTCGAAAGCGAACAAGCCGCTCAAAAAAGATTATTCCTGCTGCAGGTAATTCAACCGGGACTCGCCGGTTTAATGGATGGCTCGGTATCAACGTTAGCTCCTCTTTTTGCAGCTGCGTTTGCAACACATAATAGTTTCGATACTTTCCTAATTGGTTTGGCCGCAAGCATAGGCGCTGGAATAAGCATGGGTTTTGCAGAGGCGCTTTCGGATGACGGCACTCTTACTGGCCGCGGGCACCCCTTTATGCGCGGCGGTATTACCGGCTTGATGACTACGGTCGGCGGACTCGGTCATACTTTGCCGTACTTAATTTCGAATGTTTATACGGCTACTGTAATTGCCGTGATTGTTGTTCTGATTGAACTAGGCGTTATCTCGTGGGTTCGTCATAAATTTATGGACACACCTCTCGGAATGGCAGTCTTTCAGGTTGTAATTGGAGGGATCCTGGTTTTCCTGGCCGGTGTTTTAATCGGCAGTTCTTGATTTTCCAATAATTGAAAAATTAAATTTTCGGAGTTAATTTTGCTGAGCAAATTTCGGGATTGAATGCTATGGCAGAGGAACTCTACGTTAATATTAAATTCAAAAGCCGAAAAACGGGGGAATTGAAGGACGGGTACGTCCGTATTCCTAATCTTGAAAGATATGCAAACGGTCTTAAGAAATATTTTGATATACATGAATTCAGGGTTTGCGAAAAGAGAATTGTAAGCAAAGAAGAGTTTGAAAATAAAGGCCGGGCATAATACCGGACGTACACAAAATTTTTTTACTAGTTTACCAACTTATTCCAGGCACATTTCCGTTCAAATAAAAATTTGATTAATCCGAAAAGTTTATATAATTGCTTTTGATATTTTTGATTATTCGAATTTTGGTGTTGTTGTGTTATGGCTAAACCGATAAAGAAGATTGGCTTGATTCTCTTAATACTTATTATCCTTCCGATATTATTTATCTCCATCAGGGAAATTTCATCGCTCAACGAAAATGAAAGCTTAATAGAAAGCATTTATACAAAACAGCTTGAATCCATTTTATACTCGGTAAATCAATATTCCGAAGATGTGGCTAGAAGCTGGCTTACAAGAATTCAATCGATGGTAGATGAAGCCGACGGCACATGGAAATTGCCGGAGGCAAAAACAAAACAGTTTTTTGAAACGAACTACGCGCTAAATTATTTCTTCCTTGCGGATAGTTCTGGCAGAGAACTAAAAACTTTTCAGCGCCCCGATGCACTACCTCGAGCGGTTGAAGATAGGGAAAAAATAAAACTAGTATTAAAAGAAAACCAATCAATGGTTTCCAAGCTCTATAAATTCAAGTCCGGAAAATTTACCAAGATTTATCCCGTTGCAGATATGCCGGGTTCAACCCAGATAATGGTTTTCATCTTAGATAATAAGATGACCGGGGGATTCGCGATTGATAAATCTACTTTTGTGCGCCAGAATCTTTCGTCTATAATACAAAGCATCGGCAGGGAAGAATTTGTTGTTACCGTATTCGATGTTAATTCAAAAGAGGATATTTATTCTACCGAACGGACAAAGATCAGCAATTACCAGCAGAAAAAAAATCTGTGGCTTATTCCTGATTACTCGCTCGGCATTTCGTTGAAAGGGAAATCCTTGGAAGATTTGGTGAAGAGCGGCATGTATAAAAATTTGTTTATGATGCTTGGGCTTTCGATGCTTATGTTGATATTTGCCTGGTTTGTTTACCGGAACTTTAAGCAGGAAGTTGAACTTGCGCAGATAAAAAGCGACTTCGTTTCGAATGTATCGCATGAGCTTCGAACACCGCTTGCGTTAATTCACATGTACGCCGAAACGCTCACGATGGGAAGGGTAAAATCCGAAGAGAAGCGCGATGAGTACTACGGAATTATTCAGCAGGAAACCGAGAGACTAAGTAAAATTGTTAACAGGATACTTAACTTTTCCAAAATCGAATCCGGTAAATGGAAATATAATTTTACAGCTAACGACCTGAACGAAATAACCGGGCAAATTTATACGAGCTACAAATTTCACCTTGGAAGCAAGGGATTTGATTTTCAGTTTGAACCGGCGGAACACATGCCGGTTACTGTTATGGATAAAGAGGCAGTATCAGAGTCGCTGATAAATTTAATAGACAATGCTGTTAAGTACAGTTCGGATCGGAAAAAAATTATTGTAAGAACTGGCGTAATGGATAAATCCGTCTTTGTGGAAATTGAAGATAACGGCATAGGAATAGCCGTCGACGATCAGAAGAAAATTTTTGATAAATTTTATCGTGTGCCAACAGAAGACGTTCACAACGCAAAAGGAACCGGCTTGGGCTTAACACTGGTGAAGCATATTGTTGATGCTCACAAAGGAGAGATAAGATTAAACAGCAGACTTGGAAAAGGAACAACATTCCGCTTAATATTTCCAGTAAACACAACGCATAAGGAGGCGTGATGCCGAAAATTTTAATTGTTGAAGACGAACCGAACATGAGAAAAGGGTTGAAGGATAATCTTGAGTTCGAAGGGTATGAAGTTGACTGCGCCGATAACGGCGAAGACGGATTAAAGAAAATTCTGGAAAACAATTACAACCTGGTTCTGCTTGATGTTATGCTTCCTAAAATGTCCGGCTTCGACGTCTGCAAGAAAGCACGGGAAAAATCTGTTGCATCGCCGATAATTTTACTTACTGCAAAAGGCGAGGAAGTGGATAAAGTTGTGGGACTTGAGCTCGGCGCAGACGACTATGTTACAAAGCCGTTCAGTCTTAGAGAACTGCTTGCGCGCATCAAAGCTATTTTGCGGCGTTCCGATAATGCCGTAATTAAAAACGAAGTTATAAAAATCGGCAAGCTCGATGTTCATTTTGAAAGCTACAACGCTTTTGAAAACGGAAGCGAAGTGCAAATGTCGCACAAGGAATTTGAACTGCTTAGATATCTCTATGATCATCGGAATCAAACCGTTAGCAGGGATGACCTGCTCAAAAATGTGTGGGGAGACATCTATACAACTTCCCGAACGATAGATAACTTTATTGTTAAACTCAGGCAGAAAATCGAGACGGACGCAAACAATCCTAAAATTATTCTTACCGTTCACGGTATCGGTTACAAACTATTGGCGCATTCATGAATCCTCGCGGAAGCGGGAAAAATTTTTTGCTGCTGTGCAAAATCATATCATTAAAAAAAATTTTTTTTGAAAAAATCTCCTTCCTTTTGGGGAGGAGGTTGATACATGCGCGCGTTACATCATTTTACAATTCCTTACCTGCAAATGACAACTCCTTAACGGAACACTTCGACTAAATAAGCGAGGATTAAAAATAATTAAAGCTAAGGAGGCTGAAATGAAAACATCTAATTACACCTCGGTATTAAAAAAAGCAGGCGTTATAATAACCCTGATTTGTTTAATTGCAACAACAATGGCGGCTCAAAAGCGAAATGACGGAAAGATCAAATTGAACCAATGGGCTGTCAAAAATTTAGTTCAGGGTGTCTCGCACGAAAACGACGGCGTTAGAAAAGCATCCATCTACTACGTCGGGTTATTCAGGGTCGATAAAGCGGTAGATGCTCTTGTAGAACAACTTAAGAATGAAAAATATCCGGCTTATCGTCAAATGATTGTTCTTTCTCTTTATGCAATAGGCGACTATTCGGGGCTGAATGCGATTTATCAGGCTGCCGAGACGGATCCCGACCCTGGAGTAAAACAAATGTGTTTCTCCATTAAATCCGTAGTTGGAAACAACAAAACATTGTTTGCATTATTAAATGAAAGCAAATGACGGTGACAATTGATTACAAATCGTTATTTGAACATTACAAAACAATTATAGAGATACGTTAATTTAGAACAGTGAATGAAGGATTATTAGAAATGAAACCGATAAGAATTGCCACCTTACTAGTCATCATAATAGGTTTCGGCCAAAGTGTTCAAGGACAGAATTGGGATAAAGTAGTAAACTTGAAAGGATCTTGGAAGTTTTCAATCGGAGACGATATGGATTGGTCGAAGCCTGATTATGATGATAACGACTGGGAAAGTATCAAAGCACCTTCAATGTGGGAAGATCAAGGATATAACGGTTACGACGGATTTGCATGGTACAGAAAACATTTCAAAGTATGGGGCTCTGTACACGGAAAGTACCTTAGTTTGCATCTTGGAAGAATTGACGACGTCGATCAAGTTTATGTGAACGGACACTTGATAGGCGCTTCTGGTACTTTTCCACCTCATTATAAAACCGCTTACTCTGCTTGGCGGGAATATTATATCCCGGATAATTTACTCTATACCGATAGAGACAATGTTATTGCCGTGCGTGTTTACGATTCGCAAATGGGCGGAGGTATAGTTGAAGGTGATTTGGGATTGTTTGAAAAAGAAAATACGTTACGATTGGATGTTAACCTCGACGGTGAATGGAAATTTAAAACCGGCGACAATATGGGATGGAAAGACGAAAAGCTGGACGACCAAAAGTGGCCCAACATTTTTGTCCCCGGCTACTGGGAGACTCAAGGATACCCGGATTATGACGGCTTTGCATGGTACAGAAAAAAATTTTACGCCAACGATGATTTAGCTAAGAAAAAACTCGTGCTTGTGATGGGAAGAATCGATGACCTTGATGAAGTGTACTTGAACGGCAAATTGATAGGCTCGACCGGCAACATGAATGATGAGCCTATCAATTATAACTCTTACGATGAATACCAGAAGTTCAGAGGATACTATATTCCCGACGGATTGATTGCCGCAAATAAAGAAAATACGATTGCTGTTAGAGTTTATGACGGATATAATGTTGGCGGAATTTACGACGGCCCTATTGGATTTATTGCGCAGGATAAGTATACAAGATTTTGGAAAGAACAATCAAAGCATGTTAGGAAAAACAACTTTTGGAAATGGCTCTTCGATCAATGATGTTATATGTACCGACACGATGAATAGGAAAGGAGCGATCGTTTTGATCGCTCCTTTTTTGTTTATCTCTTTTCGTACGCAGGCTGTTTTGGATTTACCGGCGGATTTGTCTTTAACAATTTCATTACTTCCTGAATGCCTTTTTCAAGCTGAGGATCGATACCCTTTGCAAGCTGAGCAGGATCGTCAACAACTTCAATATCCGGATCAACGCCGTGGCCTTCTTTAAACCACTTGCCGTCGGGATCGTACATTCTAAAAGTTGGAACCGTAACATAGCCGCCGTCAATTAACACAGGCGAACCGCTGATGCCTATTAAACCGCCCCACGTGCGCATTCCTATTAGGGGACCTAACCCGGCTTTGCGGAAGAAATCAGGAAATGCATCTCCACCCGAACCGCTCCATCCGTTAATTAACATTACCTTAGGACCGAAGTTGGCAACTGGCGGCCACTGCCAATTCTTGCCGTCTCTAACAGCCCAAAACGCGAGAGGTTTTCTGTTTAACAATTCTATAAAACGGTCCGGTATCTGCCCGCCGTTATTGAATCGTTCATCGATTATCAAACCCTGCTTATCAAACTGCGCCGCGAACTGGCGGACTAATTCAGTTTGTCCGTCTGTTCCGGTACTTGGCACATAAATATATCCGATCTTTCCGCCGGATGCCTCATCAACCCGCTTCCTGTTCGATTCGATCCACTCGAGATTTCTTAAGCGTGTTTCGTCTCCCAAAGTCTTAACCACGATTGTATGTGAACCTTCCATTGAGGGTTTATCGTTCACTGTCAGTTCAACTGTTTTATCGGCCAGACCCGCAAAGGCGCCCCACGGAGCCTGTTTGATATCGAGTGGCTCGCCGTTAACTGCAAGAATATAATCGCCCTCTTTGACTTTCAAGCCCGGAGCTAACAGTGGCGAACGCACTTCATTATCCCACGGCGCATCTTGCACAATACGTTTAATTTGATAAGCGCCGTTGGAAATATCCCAGTCAATACCAAGATATCCTACCGCACGGTTCTTGCCTTCTTCGGTATCTCCGCCGCCCCTGTAGGTATGGGAAGAACTAAGTTCGGCAATCAATTAGCCGATAACATAATTTACATCCCACCTCGTAGTGCAGTTGTCAATTAGTTTTCCATATCGTGTGCGCATCGCGTTCCAATCCACACCGTGCATATTCGGATCGTAGAAAAAGTCGCGTTCGAATCTCCAAACGTCATTAAAAATCTGTTTCCATTCTGCTTTTGGATCTATTGTCATTTCAAGCTGGCTGGTAGGCATCTTCTTATCAAGTTTTTGATTCTCCGCCACATCAACAATTGCATAATTGCCGTCTTTGCCTATCAATATTTTTTTACCGTCGGCGCTCACTTCAAACATGTCGGCATCGTCAACAATTTTTTTCTCCTCGCGTTTTTCCAAATCGTAATAATAGACCGGCTTATTTTTATCGGCGGCTCCGGTATTCGGCATTCGCTGAAATATCACTTTTCCCGAAACGGCTGAGATCCTTCCAAAATTACCTGCCGTGGGCGGAAGAATTACCACCCGGTTTTCAAATCCATTTAAATCAATTTTAACATCTTTTGATTTCTCTTCCTTTTTAATTTCCTTGGCTTTTTCTTTTGTGGTGTCTTTCTTTTCAGATTCTTTTTTTATTGCCGTGGTATCGTTCTTCGGGGCAAGAGGAGAAACTATATTTCCGTTTAAAGTAGCGAGCGCAAGATTTGTTGTGTTGGCATAAATAAAAGAATTATCCACATCCGAGTAGATTGGGTTTAAAGTTCTATTGGTTGTGAAGTAAAGATATTTTCCGTCAGGGTCAAAACACGGCTGGTTCTCTCCGTAATAACCCGATGTAACCTGGTGAGTTTTATCTTCCTGAACATTATAAAGAAATATTGCACTGCTGCGGCTGTCAAGGTCGCGCGCATAAGCCAGCCATTTGCTATCCGGCGACCAGCTTGCGGTAAATCCTTCAAGATTGCCCTCATAAAAATTAGTGGCCTTATCAACCTCGTAAGTTTTGTCTTTGTCTATATCATAAATAAAAATTTTCATCGCTTTGTCGATAAAGGCAATCATCTTGCTGTTGGGCGACCAATACAAATGGTAACGGTAGCCGGGTCCGTAAGATGTTAGTTTTTTCTCCGAACCGGGTTTTTCCAAATCGAGCAGGGTTAATTCGTACTCTCCGGATTTATCGCTCCAGTAAGCCGCTTTCTTACCGTCTGGCGACCAAGCCGGAAATCTTTCTGCCGAACCGGAACTCTTGGTTAAATTAATTACCGCGCCGTTCTCTGCCGGTACAGAAAAAATTTCTCCGCGCGCTTCAACCAAAGCCCTTTTGCCGTCCGGAGAAATGGAAAGGTTTTGAATTAGTTTAGACACGTTTTCTGTTTTGGGCATTAAAGTGATCTCGTCGGTTACAACTTTTATATTCACTTCGCGATATTTTTCATCATTAAGGTTAAGAAGATACAATTTACCGCCGGCTTCAAAAACAATATCGCTCGGTCCCATCGAGGGGAAGTGAATATCGAAATCTTTGAAGTCCGTTATTTGTTTTGATTCCTTAGTGGTTATATCGAAAGACCAAATGTTGGAACGCTCCTCCGGTCCGCGGTCGGAAAGAAAATAAATTTTATTTCCGTGCCACATTGGAAATTCATCGTTGGCGGGATTGTTTGTAATATTTTGGGCAGTGTTATTCTTTAAATCGAAAATCCAGATATCGGCAGCCCATCCGCCGCGGTATCTTTTCCATGTTCTAAAAGCTTGAGTGATTGTTGTATAAGCAATTTTATTTCCGTCTGGCGATAGAGAGGCCAATTCGCCGTACGGGATAATTAATTTTTTCGGCAACCCGCCTTTGGAAGATACTTTATAGAACTGGTCAAATCTCTGCTTTCCGCTTTCCATGGAAGAAGCATACAATAAATCTTTTCCATCGGGGTACCAGCTTAACAAGCGGTCAGCCATACCGTGATTTGTCACGCGCACCGGTATTCCTCCTTTGGAAGGAATTACGTAAATATCCATGTTGCCGTCGTAATCGGCATCATAGGCAATTTGTGATCCGTCGGGAGAAAATTTAGGAAATAGCTCCTGCCCCATCGGCGAACTTAAACGATTTGCTGTTCCCCCTTCCTTTGGCACAACCCAAAGATCGCCTGCATACGCAAAGACAATTTGGGATTCAGAGACATCCGGGTTCTGAATCATCTTTGCGTCGATTTGTGCTTTTAGATTGGATGTGAATTGAAAAAGAAAAAGTAGGAAGGCAAATGAAATAATTTTTTTCATAGAACCTCTTTCAAATTATTTTAAGAAATGATGTCGATTAGACGATGCAAGTATCGAATGGTAACTAAAAATAGTAAAATATTTTTGTAAGGATTGAAAATTTTTACAGAGGAGACAGCGGCGTCCAGCTAAGTCCGCCGCTCAGGCCTGTTAGGCCCAGTCTCCGTTATTAAAATATCCTAGTGGGCTTTGCAGGTTCCTTCTTCGTTGATTGTAAGGGTTCCGTCCGATAGTTTTAGTGCCGCAGTATCTGCATCTTGTTCATCGGTAAATATAACTTTAATGTTATTATTTGCAAGATCTTCAACCGCGCGCCAGCCTGCCGCTGTGCAAATTAAATGCGAACATCCTTTTAGTCCTTCAACCAGGCCGGTATGACCGTGAGAATGATCGTGCCCGTGCTCTCCGTGATGATGTTCGTGGTGTTCACCGATTTTATGATGGGTAAAAACATTTTCTTTTTGCTCGCGGGATTCTATTTTTCCGTCTTCAATTTGGTAAATTATAAATCCGTTGCATCTTCCAATATGCCCTGTTACTGTTAAGAAATTGTCTGTGGCTACAGCTATTTTCATTTTTAGTCTCCTTGTATTTCTGAATATGATTCTATTTTAATTGCTTTGCCGCTTATAATTGCTTCCGCAGTTTTAAAGCGCGCCCGTTCCAAAATGCGACCGAACGTTGCACGGCTTATTTTCATTTGAAGCGACGCATCTTCGTGAGAAAGTCCATTCATATCTGCTAGGCGAAGAGATTCAAGTTCGTCATGTTCGAGAGTGTTTTCTTCCAATTCCGTCATCGGAATTCCACGCGGCTTAAAGTAGTAGGATGAAGGGTTGCAGCAAATATTTCTCGGCTTTCTGGGGCGCGGCATTTAATCTCCGGATGTATTATGAGCATATGCTCATAACAAAAATAAAGAATTATTTTTAAAAATCATTGCTGTAATTAAATTTCTTATCGTATATTTGCGATGAACGATTAAGAGAATGCTATGGCAAAAGCAAAAACTGACGAATTTACCGGCGATGAATTTTTCCTTTCCGATACGGCTAAAGCGTTGTCCCATCCGGCGCGAATAAAGATACTCAAAATTCTTGCGGAGATGGACGTTTGTATGTGTGGAGAAATTGTGGAACTGCTTCCGCTCGCCCAAGCTACGGTCTCACAGCATCTCAAGGAATTGAAAAGAGTCGGTTTAATAAAAGGTGAAATTGAAGGGCCTAAAACATGTTACTGCATTAATACCGGCGCAGTTAAAAAAGCGTATGAACAAATTCAAAAATATTTTGAAACAATAAATAAGGAGTGTATACGATCATGCAAAACTCAAACGAAGTAAAAGAGATTGTAAAAGAAAAATACGGAAACATTGCTAAGAACTCTCAACATGGATGCGGCTGCGGATGCGGTTCAAAGAATAACAAAATAGTCGGCTACACAATTATGATGGATAATTACGATAATCTTGAAGGTTATGTTGCCGATGCGGATCTTGGATTGGGCTGCGGGCTTCCTACAGAATATGCCGGCATAAAGGAAGGCGATATAGTTGTGGATTTGGGAAGCGGCGCCGGGAACGACGTTTTCATTGCGCGGGCAATTGCCGGCGACAAAGGAAAAGTTATCGGCATCGATATGACCGAGGAGATGATTGAAAACGCAAATCGAAATAACCAAAAGCTCGGTTACAAGAATGTAGAATTCAAACTTGGCGATATTGAAAACATACCGCTCGAAACAGCCATTGCCGATGTTGTTGTTAGCAACTGTGTCCTAAACCTTGTGCCGGATAAACAAAAAGCGTTTGCAGAAATTTTTAGAATCTTAAAACCCGGGGGACATTTTTGCGTTTCCGATATAGTGATAAAGGGAGAGTTGCCGTCAGCGTTAAAAAAATCCGCCGAGATGTACGCCGGCTGCGTCGCAGGCGCTGTTCAGCAGGAACACTATCTTGAAATAATTGCAAACAGTGGTTTCAAAAATACCGAGATAAAGAAAACCAAGGTAATCGATATTCCGGACGAGATTCTTAAAAATTATTTGGGAAATATAGAATTACAAGAGTACCGTAATAACAGCGTCGGTATTTTTAGTATTACTGTAACTGCGTCAAAATAATAAGTAATCATTAGTGCGACTCCCCTGCATACTAGGTGATCATTAAAGTTTATCCGGATGCAGCGCAGCTCTACAAGAAGAGAAAGTATATTTATGAAAATATTAATCCTCTGCACCGGCAATTCTTGCCGCAGTCAAATGGCGGAAGGATTTTTAAAATCCTTTGATGAAAAACTAGAAATCTTTTCGGCGGGAACTAATCCTTCAAAATTAGTACACCCGAAGGCAATTGAAGCAATGAAGGAAGTTGGCATTGATATCTCTTCGAATGTTCCCAAAAGTGTAGATGGGTTTTTAGCAGAATCTTTCGATTATGTAATTAC
>DAIEQA010000148.1:0-4279 GCA_027348115.1 Ignavibacteriales bacterium | reverse complement strand
CAGTCAAGATTTTTTGACTGCGCGCCCGGATAGAAGCTTTCAATCCAGTCCTTATAAGACCACCCGGCCGTACCCACGTATAAATTTTTAATTTTCATGCAAATTTTCAGGATATTTTAATCCAATAATAACAAGACATTTTGCCATTTATATTAATTCAATAATACCGCCGGCTCTGTTTTTAACATTTTATAATTTTCAATTTAGTCTATTATATTTTATTTTGAGTTAATTACAAAAGAAAAATGAGATTTTTTTTAAAGTTATGAAACCAGCTAATTTAAATATCCCCCTGATAGTCAAAGTATTTTTAAGCGGACTCCTCTATTTTGCCGGCGCAAATTTCGGGCAGATGTTAACATCACATACGAGCTACACAGCCACGTTATGGCCTCCGAGCGGAATTTTACTCGCTATATTATTAATGTCTGAGAGAAAAGACTGGGGTTATTATATTGCCTCGGCAGTACCAGCAAACTTAATTTTCGATTTTATAAACGGGAGACCACTCTACTTAAGCGCGGCATTTACGACAGGAAATATATTGGAAGCGATTGCAGGCGCTATTTTGATCTCAAAGTTCGCCGGCGGTAAATTTGATCTGGCTTCTATGAAACATCTTTTTATTCTCATTATAGCTTCAATTTTCAGCACGATGATAAGCGCTACCACCGGAATTTCATTTGCTAAATTTTTAACGGGTCAGACTCTCTCCTGGATCGACTGGTGGTCTGGAGATTTGGCTTCCATAATTATTTTTACTCCCCTTGTAATTTCACTTTACACGCAGGATTACAAACGTGTGGCCGAGAAATCTTTTTTGAGAATTGCCGAATACGTCGGGCTCTTTATTCTGTTTTTATTTATCTGTTTCTTTGTTTTTCTGCGTGACATTCAATTATTTCCTTCGGTAGAGTTTTTAATTTTAGTTCCGCTCTTATGGACGGCATTCCGATTCGGAGTTCAGACGGCAGCAATTACAAATGCACTCCTGGCGAGTTTTGCATTATACGGATCCGCACATGATCTGGGTCCGTTTTCCGAGCAGGGATTTGAGATTTCGGTAAAAATATTTGCGTTTCAGGCATTTATCGGCTCTGTTCTCTTCGTAACCCTTGTAATCTCAATAATCATTCAGGAGCAGAAAAAAGCATTTGAACTTCTTAACCAGAGCGAAACAAAGTACCGCACTTTGATGGAAGTATTTCCGGAGGCGGTGTTTGTGAATCAGGATAATTCTATAATTTATTTGAACAGCGCCGCAATAAAACTGCTTGGCGCAAAAGATGAAAGAGATTATCTGGGAAAAACTCCATTCGACATTTTTCATAAAGATTTTCATGAAAATATAAAGTCGCGGATTGAAACGATGCTGGAGAAAAATCAGGCGGTTGAACCGCTTGAAGAAAAAATCGTAACAATGGACGGCACCGTTCTGGATGTTGAAGTAAGCGCTACATCCTTCGAATTCAACCACAGGAAAGCAATACATGTAGTAATGCGGGACATAACAAGAAGGAAATTAATAGAGAAGGAAGCACAAGATAAGCAGAGATTCATCGATTCTATACTTGAGTATTCGCCGATTGGATTTGCCGTGAACACAATAGATGACGGAAAGGGAGTTTATGTAAGTAAAAAATTTGAAGAGATTTACGGAGTGCCCTACGGCAGCATCAATACCGTTGATGAATATTTTGAAGAGGTTTACGTTGATCCTGAATTCAGGGCGAAGATAAAAGAGAGAATCATGGGAGATATAATGTCTATGGATCCCGCAAGAATGGATTGGGATGACATAGAGATTACTACGAGGAACGGGGAAAATAAAATTTTGCACATTTTTAATATTCCTCTCTTCGATCAAAATCTTATGATATCAACCGTTCAGGATATTACACTAAGACGCCGGGCGGAGAAAGCCTTAAGAGAAAGTGAAACACACTACCGCACTCTTGCAAACTCGGGTCCGGCACTTATATGGACTTCCGGGACAGACAAAATGTGCGACTATTTTAACCAGCCCTGGCTCGATTTTACCGGAAGGAAATTGGAAGAAGAATTGGGAGACGGCTGGGCGGCCGGAGTTCATCCGGATGATCTGCAAGCGTGCATTAACACTTATCTGACCGCATTCGATAAGAGAGAAAAGTTCATAATGGATTACAGAATACGTCATGCTTCCGGAGAATACAGGTGGATACAGGATATCGGCACTCCCCGTTATAACAGCAGCGGGGAATTCATCGGTTACATAGGAAACTGCCTGGATATAACGGAACTTAAAAGAAAAGAGGAAGAGCTTAGAGAGAAGAATGAATTCATTGAGACTATACTTGAAAATGCACCGATCGGATTTACAGTCAATAAGATAAACGACGGCCAGGCGCTTCTTATGAGCAAGAATTTCTATCAGATATACGGCGTTGATAAGGGTGAAATTGATTCCGTGGAAAGTTTTTTTGAGAAAGTTTACAGAGATCCCGTTTTCAGAGAAGAGATGAAAACAAGAATAATGAATGACATGTCGACCGGTGATCCCGCGCGCATGAGGTGGGAAGACATTCCAATTACGACCAAGCATGGCGAAAAAAAATATATAACGGCAATTAATATCCCCCTGGTGGAACAAAATCTTATGGTTTCCACTGTTCAGGATACAACACAGCGCAAACTTGCGGAGATTGAACTTGAGAGGCACAGAAACCACTTAGAGTAACTTGTTGAATCAAGGACAGAGGAATTGGATGCAATCAACAAGGAATTGAAAAGGGAGATCAAATTAAAAGAGGAAGCGGAACACCGGCTGGAAGAAGCTTTGGAAAAGGAGAAGGAACTGAGCGATCTAAAAAGCAGATTTATCTCCACAACTTCGCATGAATTCAGAACTCCGCTTACGTCAATACTAACATCTGCAGGACTGATCCAGCGGTATCAGGGCAAATGGGAGCCGCACAAAACAGAAGAACATTTCGACAGGATAAAAAATTCGGTCTCTAATCTTACAAAACTGATCGACGATGTTTTAACGATCAGCAAGGCTGATGCAGGAAAATTAAATTTCAAACCGGAGACGATAAATTTCTTCAATCTGTGCGATAAACTTTTCCACGATGCTGAAATGAATGCGAAGGGGGATTATATATTTGAATTCGATTACGCAGCGGAAAGAAAATATTTCATGCTGGATAAAAACCAGATGGAACTTGCGCTTCAGAACTTAATCTCCAACGCCGTGAAATATTCCCGGAAAGGGGGCAAAATAAATCTAAAAGTCGAAGCCGACGATCAGAATTTAGATTTTGAGATCAAAGATGAGGGGATAGGAATTCCCAAAGAGGATCTGCCCCGATTGTTCGAATCTTTTTACAGATCAAAAAACGCAATCGACATACAGGGAACGGGCCTGGGACTTTCGATTGTAAAACACGCAGTAGATTCGCACGGCGGCAAGATTGAAGTTTTTTCAGAAGAAGGATCAGGAACCCATTTTAAAGTAACGATCCCGGTAAACGGATAAAAGAATTAATTCTTATATGAAGGAAGCGTTACGAAGAATGAGGAGCCCGCGCCTTCCGAGCTTTCAACGCTTATAATTCCGCCGTGCCGTTCCGTAAATTCTTTGCAGAGAAGGAGTCCCAATCCGGTGCTCCGTTCTCCGTCCGTTCCTTTGCGTCCCACTTTCTCTTCAATTTTAAAAAGTTTTTCTTTAAGCTCCGGCGACATGCCAATGCCGTAGTCGCGCACTTCGAGCTGCACAAATCCGAGCGGAAGAATTTTTGCGCCTGCGAAAATGGCGCCTCCTTTATTGCTGAACTTTGATGCGTTTGACAATAAATTTCTAACTATAGAATTCAGCATGTTCTCATCGGCGCATACAAACAGAGAATCGTCAACGGCATTTTCCACGGTAATAGATTTTTTTTCAAGTTTATATTTGATCAGGTCAAGATTTTGTTCAATAATTTCACTCAAATTCAGTTTGGCGGGTGAATATTCCACCAATCCCTTTTTCATCTGAGACCATTCAAGCAGGTTTTGCAGAAGTTTGAAGAGTGTTTTAGTGGAAAAGTGGATCTCTTTATGAAGCCGGGAAAGATCCTCTTTAGAAAACGTATCGGGATTTTCCGAAATAATCGCGGTCAGCTCCATCAATCCCGAGAACGGCGCTTTGAGATCGTGTGCAATGATAGAGAAAAATTTATCTTTTTCCTGATTAGTCTTTTTCAATTCTTCATTCACACCGGTTATTTCTTCTATAAAATTGTCTCTTTCTTTA
>DAIEQA010000021.1:0-1597 GCA_027348115.1 Ignavibacteriales bacterium | reverse complement strand
CAATTTTTCATCATATGCTTTAGCGCGTATAGAAGCATGCGGACAAACAGCCACGCACTTATTGCATTGAATGCATACTTCGGGGTCGAATTCCGGAATTTCAAGCGCAATGTTTCTTTTTTCCCATTGTGCTGTTCCAACCGGGAATGTGCCGTCGATAGGCATTTTGCTTACCGGTAAAAAGTCGCCGTTTCCCGCGATAAGCGTAGCGGTAACATCCTGAACAAATTCAGGGGCATTGGCCGATACCGCAGGCAAGAATTGTATTTTACTTGTTGTTGTTTTCGGTACTTCAACTTCGTAAAGATGCGCAAGTGTTTGATCAACAGCGTTGAAGTTCATCTGAACAATTTTATCGCCTTTTTTGCCATATGTTTTCTTAATAGTATTTTTAATCATGTCTATCGCTTCATCTTTAGGAAGGATCTTCGAGATAGCGAAGAAGCATGTTTGCATAATTGTGTTAATTCTTTGTCCCATGCCTGTCTCTCCGCCTACTTTGTAAGCGTCGATAATATAGAACTTCATTTTCTTTTCAATCAGATCTTTCTGGATTTTTTCTGGCAGCGTATTCCAAACATCTTCTTTCGGAACAGCTGTATTCAACAAGAATGTTGCGCCTTCACCGGCATCGTTAAGCATATCCATTTTTTCAAGAAATACCTGCTGATGACATGCGATAAAGTTAGCTTTGTTTATCAAATAAGTCGATTTTATTTCTTTAGGTCCAAATCTTAAATGAGAAACGGTAGTAGAACCGGACTTCTTTGAATCATAAACAAAATAACCCTGAGCGTAGAATTTAGTACCTTCGCCGATAATCTTAATCGAGTTTTTATTTGCGCCTACGGTACCGTCTGCGCCAAGCCCGTAGAACTTGCCTCTGAAAGTTTCTTCAGGTTCAACGGAGAACGAAGGATCGAAATCAAGGCTTGTAAATGTAACGTCGTCAATAATGCCTATGGTAAAGTGGTTCTTCGGTTTATCTTTTTTCAATTCGTCGAATACCGCTTTAACCATCGCAGGAGTAAATTCTTTAGAAGAAAGACCGTAACGTCCGCCTATAATTTTAGGATAAGCGAAACCAAGTTCACCGCTGATGTGTTTTTCAGAAATTGCGTTAACAACATCAAGATATAAAGGTTCACCGCTGGCGCCGGGTTCTTTCGTTCTGTCTAATATTGCTATTGATTTGGTCGTTTTAGGTAATGCATTTATGAAGTGTTCGATTGAGAAAGGCCTGTATAATCTTACTTTTAGAATACCGACTTTTTCTTCCTTCGCCGTTAAATATTCTACGGTTTCTTCGGCGGCATCTGCACCTGAACCCATTAGAATAACAATTCTTTCCGCATCCGGAGCGCCAACATAATCAAAAAGATGATATTGCCTGCCGACAATTTTAGCAAATTTGTCCATTTGTTTCTGTACAATATCAGGGCAAGCATCATAAAACTTATTGACAGTTTCTCTACCCTGGAAGTATACATCCGGATTTTGAGCAGTACCTCGAAGTACCGGGTGATCGGGGCTTAATCCTCTTTTACGGTGAGCGATTACGAGTTCATCATCAATCATAGCGCGGATATCATCGGTG
>DAIEQA010000124.1:0-10558 GCA_027348115.1 Ignavibacteriales bacterium | reverse complement strand
TTTGTTAAATATTGCTGGAAGTATCCTTCCTTATAACATAAACCTACTCCCACTAAAGGAAGTCCGAGATCGCTTGCCGATTTAAGATGATCGCCGGACAGAACTCCCAATCCTCCCGAATAAACCTGGAGGCATTCGGTTAATCCGAATTCCGCAGAGAAGTACGCGATGAATTTATCCGAGGTGTGTTTATAATTTTTCTGGTACCAGGTTTTTTCTTCCATGTAAATGTTGAATTGAACATACACACGGTTCATGTGTGAGATAAAACTGTCGTCCGAGGCGACTTCGTTTAATCTTTCCTGACTGATTTTGCCGAGCATTAATACGGGGTTGTGATGTGTTTCTTCCCAGAGTTTTCTATCAAGCCTTCTGAATAATTCTATCGCGTCGTGTTCCCACGTCCATAATAAATTATAAACGATCTCGCGAAGCGGCTCAAGTTTTTCAGGTAATGATGGTATTACGTTAAATCTTCCGATAAAATTGATCATTAATTCTCCATTAGAGTTCACAAGAAATGCACACAAATTTAACATTTTTTTCGAATTGCAAAACAAATAATAATTTTATTTTTTGGAACAAACATGAAATAAAATCAATTAAATGCTCTAATAAATTTCCATTTTTGATTTTTTTTACACAGTAATCGTTTACTTAAAATTATTTGAACAAAATTTTTTTCAGCTTGATCGGTTGGATGATATAACAAAACTCTTTTTGTAATTTTGATATATGGCATTACTAATTAGTTTTATTACCGGTTACTTGCTCGGCTCACTGCCGACGGCTTACTTATTATTGAAGAAACGAAACGGCATAGATATAACCAAAACAGGTTCGGGTAATGTCGGCGCTTTGAATTCGTTCGAGATTTCAAAATCAAAAACGGTCGGACTTACCGTCCTAGTCATAGATTTGTTAAAAGGTTTTCTAAGCGTAATGATTGTGAGGTTATTCATCAGCGATCTATTTATGCACCAGATGATAAGTTTGTGCGCAGCGGTTCTTGCCCACTCTTTTTCTCCCTGGATTGGATTTAAAGGCGGAAGAGGATTGGCTGCTGCAGCCGGCGGCGCTTTGGCTCTGTCGATTCCTATTCTTATAATATGGGCAGCGCTTTGGTCGCTTACAATGCTAATTAAGCGTAACGTGCATGTCGCAAATTTTTCCGCTACGTTGTTAACTATCCTCTGCTCTATTGCTCTGCCCTCGCAAATGAATAATTTTACTTTTCCGCACGCGCAAAATAATTTTGAGTTTGCATTTTTGGTTTCCTTAATGCTTATTATTATTTTAACAAAGCATATCGATCCCATGACAAAATTAATCCGTGAATCAATGAAAATTCCGAGGTCCTAATATGAATAAAACAAAAAAATTCCTTGCGGCATTATTATTATTATTTACCGCCGCTCACGCCCAGCAAGTCGCTTCAATTAATTCGGAGGCAAATCATTCGCAGCTTATTTCTCAAAGCAACGATCAAATTACCGAGGGAAGGCAGACATTAATTACAAAAACAGTCGCAGAGGTTAGTACCGCCGTTGTCGGTATTACAGTTACACAAATCCAGCAGTATAGAGATATCTTCAGCATGGATCCTTTCTGGAGATATTGGTTTGGCGACAGAGTTTACAATCAAAAAATTCAAGGCCTCGGCTCCGGTATAATCATTTCGCCCGACGGCTATATCTTGACAAACGATCACGTAGCGGGCAACGCCGTTGAGGCAACTGTAACAATGACAAACGGCAAGCAGTACAACGCTAAGATTATCGGCACCGATCAGACATCGGACATTTGCTTGCTTAAAATCGATGCGGCGGATCTTCCATATATTAAATTCGGAAACTCCGACGATATTATGATAGGCGAATGGGCTATTGCGCTCGGTAATCCGTTCGGACTTTTTAACGTAAGCGATAAGCCGACTGTAACCGTTGGAGTTATAAGCGCCACCAATATGAATCTCGGCGCTTCTGATAACCGCTACTACGTTAACATGATTCAAACAGATGCCGCTATAAATCAAGGCAACAGCGGCGGTCCCCTTGTAAATGCTATCGGTGAACTGATCGGTATGAATACTTTGATTTATACCGCGCAGGGTTCATCCGGCAACGTAGGCGTTAGTTTCGCAATACCGATAAATAAAATCAAACGCGTTATTAACGAACTTAAAATCAGCGGTAAGGTCGATAGAAATTTCTGGACAGGTCTTTCGGTTCTTACGATTAATGAACAGATGGCAAAGACTTACAACCTTAGTTCTTCCAGAGGTGTAATAATTACGGGCATCGCTAAAAATTCCCCGGCTCAAAAAGCAGGTTTGAAAGTTGAGGATATTATTTTGGGTATAGATAATTATATGATCAACGACCAAAGCACGATGATCGGTATTCTCCAGGAATACAGAACCGGGGATGAAATTTCAATTCATATTCTCCGCGATAAAGACAATATGACTTTGAAAATGAAATTGGAGAAAAAATAAATGATTGAACGATACACCCGTCCGGCTATGGGTAAAATCTGGAACGATCAATTTAAACTCGAGACATGGCTTAAGATTGAAATCCTTGCTTGCGAAGCGCGCGCGCAGATGGGGGAAATTCCTCAAGCCGATCTCGATGAGATAAAATCAAAGGCCAATTTTGACCTAAAGAGAGTGCTTGAGATCGAAGAGACCACTAAGCACGACGTAATCGCCTTCCTAACCAATGTCGCCGAGTATGTAGGCCCGGCATCGCGCCATATCCATTACGGTATGACTTCCTCCGATATGCTCGATACCTCCCTTGCCTTCCAGATGAAATCGGCGGGTGAAATTCTTCTTAACGATCTTAATGATTTTAAAAATGTATT
The DNA here is from genome assembly GCA_027348115.1 of Ignavibacteriales bacterium. Classification (GTDB taxonomy): domain Bacteria; phylum Bacteroidota; class Ignavibacteria; order Ignavibacteriales; family Melioribacteraceae; genus Fen-1258. The sequence goes on along the minus strand of DAIEQA010000124.1, from coordinate 7,690 downwards.
AAAGAAACGCGCGCTGGAACATAAAAGAACCGTCTGTGTAGGAAGAAGCCACGGTATTCACGCCGAGGCATATTCAATGGGACTCAAATTCGCTTTATGGTACGAAGAGACTCTGCGCAATATCGACAGACTCAAGCATGCGGTTGATTCGGTAAGCACGGGAAAAATTTCCGGCGCCGTCGGAACCTTTGATCACCTTTCTCCCAAGGTGGAAGAATACGTTTGTGAAAAACTCGGACTTAAACCCGAACCCGTAGCCACTCAGGTCGTTCAGAGAGATCGTCACGCCGAATTTTTATCAATGCTCGCTGTCATCGGATCTTCCTTGGAGAAAATTGCCATTGAAGTTCGTCACCTTCAGCGAACCGAAGTTCTTGAAGCCGAAGAATATTTTTCAAAAGGTCAGAAAGGTTCATCGGCAATGCCGCACAAGCGCAATCCGATTATAAGCGAGCGAATTACAGGTATCGCAAGAATCTTGCGCGCCAATTCAATTGCCGGGCTGGAAAATGTTGCGCTGTGGCATGAGCGTGATATATCCCACTCTTCCGTCGAACGCGTTATCATTCCGGATAGCTGCATCGCTCTCGACTACGCGCTCGGCTTAATCATAAAACTCATCGATAACTTGATCATCTACCCGGAGAATATGCTGAAGAATTTAAATCTAACACGGGGATTAATTTTTTCGCAGACCGTTCTTCTTAAATTGGTTGAGAAAGGTTTAAGCCGGGAGGATTCCTACAAGATAGTTCAGGATAGCGCGATGGCAGTCTGGGCAGATCAATCCAAAAATCTCAAGGATGAATTGGCCGCCTCGCCTACGGCTTCTAAATATTTATCACTTGCAGAACTAGATGAAATTTTCAATCCGGATAAGATGCTTAAAAATTTGGATTACATTTTCGCGCGTTCGGTTGAGAAGAACTAAAGTGATAGTGCTTCGTAGTCCTAAAGAATTTTAGTTATTTCTTGTTCAAAATGTTTTTGAATATCACGAAGCGATATATCGTACTTTGGTTTGAGATGATTTATGTTTTCATCTTCAATATCGTCGATGTATGTGATCTGCATGGCAAATATCTTCTTGGTAATACCTGGTATAAACATCATTGAGTATTCGAACATTTCTTTTATACCGAATTTTTCCATGTTTAATACATATAGGTCATAATAATCTCTATACTTTGCTCTCAAAGAAAGAGCATTTACTTTCATGGCCGTGAGCAATTCCAGTTTGGCGATGTAAATATTCTTATTTAAGACCGTTCTTTCCCTTTCTAAGGATTCCCAATCATTAGCGAATAAAGTAATTTTTATTCCGTCTATGAATAATTCGAAGAGATGGCTGTCGGAAAATGCAATATTTACATTGTGGCTTTTAGAAATATTTTTTATGAAATCGTTCGTTTCTTTTGGAAGCTTCGGATCCCATGAAAAAAAATCGAGGTCTTCCGAGAGTCTATGATTTAGGTAATGCGCAATCGCACTCCCTCCTACAAATGTAAAGGATGAAAAGAAATCGAAGTTGGAAAGCTCGCCAAAAAGTTTGGAACTATCATCCGTTAAGAAGTTCATCTATTCTATCGCTTCTTTTTTTCGAAAATCTTTTTATGTAGCTGTCGATTTCGCCTCTATTCATCGAAATGTTAAAAACATACTTCGCTAAAAAATGATTCAGCTTTTTATAGCGCTCATCAGGTATAATAGCGGATTCCCATACCTTTCGGCACGTCGAAATATTAAATTTTTTTATCAACTCTTTGATATCATCAAAATCGGAATACTTCAGAGTATGCTCAATTATGATTTTTTCGTTAGCAGGCGCTTCGGCATAAGACCAATATAATTTATCAGCCATAACTTTTTAAAATAATTCTCTAAATTTTATCAAATGTAATACTCAAATATACTTAATTGGCAACCGTTAAAATGAGATTTATATGAGAAAAAATCATCGTCATTTTACTAAAAAGTTCTCTTTTTAAAAATTCACCGGGACAATTATGAAAAAATTAATTACCATATTAATTCTGGAATCCCCGACATAAAACAAGTCACAAACTTTGTATTAATGATTAACAAGAAAGACTTTTACTCCTTATTTTGTCTCTTATTATGAATCCCGATTTGCGATAGATTGCTTTTTGACGAGATCCTAAGAAAAATCCGAAAGGTTAAAAATGATGTAAAATCTTGACAATTTCTTTCTCCGAATATATATTAGCACTCGTTTTTATAGAGTGCTAACCAAATTAAATCAAAAAAGGAGGCTATTATGGCAGATTTCAAAATCAAACCATTAGGCGACAGAGTAATTGTAAAACCGAAAGAAGCCGAAGAAAAAACCAAGGGCGGAATCATTCTTCCCGATACCGCAAAAGAAAAACCGGTTGAAGGAACTATCGTTGCTGCCGGTGCAGGAAAGGTTACCGACGACGGCAAGACCATCGCTTTATTGGTAAAAGTCGGCGATGTTGTTCTATACGGCAAATACTCGGGTACCGAAGTAAAGATCGACGGCGAAGATTATTTGATTATGCGCGAGAGCGATATTTACGGCATATTAAAATAATTTGGTTTGAATAAAAATCTTAATGCAAAAAGTTTGATAATTAAATAGGAGAAAAATATGTCAGCAAAGATAATTGAATTCTCGAGCGATGCACGCAGTTCGCTCAAATCAGGCGTGGATAAACTCGCCAATGCGGTTAAAGTAACTCTCGGTCCCAAAGGCCGCAATGTAATCCTGGATAAAAAATTCGGCGCACCTACCGTTACAAAAGACGGCGTTTCTGTTGCCAAAGAAATTGAACTCGAAGACCCGATTGAAAATATGGGCGCTCAGATGGTTCGCGAAGTTGCTTCTAAAACCAGCGACGTTGCCGGCGACGGTACAACTACAGCTACCGTTTTGGCTCAAGCTATTTTCCGCGAAGGTTTGAAGAACGTTACTGCCGGCGCTAACCCGATGGACTTGAAAAGAGGCGTCGATTTAGCGGTAACAAAAGTTATCGACTATTTGAAATCGATAAGCAAGGAAGTAGGCGGCCGCGATGAAATCGCTCAGGTCGGCTCTATCTCCGCTAACAACGATAAGACCATCGGCAACTTAATTGCCGACGCAATGGAGAAAGTCGGTAAAGACGGCGTTATAACAGTTGAAGAAAGTAAATCGGCTGAAACTTCATTGGATGTAGTTGAAGGTATGCAGTTCGACCGCGGTTACCTCTCCCCTTACTTTGTAACCAACAGCGAATCGATGGAAGCTACCTTGGATGATCCTTATATCTTAATCCACGATAAAAAAATCTCCGCTATGAAAGATCTTCTCCCGGTACTTGAGAAAATAGCTCAATCAGGGAGATCTCTATTAATCATTGCAGAAGATTTGGAAGGCGAAGCTTTAGCTACTTTAGTTGTAAATAAATTACGCGGTACGTTGAAAGTTTGCGCCGTAAAAGCTCCGGGATTCGGCGACAGAAGAAAAGCAATGCTGGAAGATATTGCTGTTCTTACAAACGGCACGGTTATTTCCGAAGAACGCGGTTTCAAACTTGAAAACGCTACACTGGATTATCTCGGCAAAGCCAAAAAAGTTACTATCGATAAGGACAATACCACTATCGTTGAAGGCGCAGGTAAATCCGACGATATCAAGAAGAGAATCAACGAGATCAGATCTCAAATTGAAAAGACAACTTCGGATTACGATAAAGAAAAACTGCAGGAAAGACTTGCTAAATTATCCGGCGGTGTTGCAGTTCTAAAAATCGGCGCAGCTACCGAGATTGAAATGAAAGAAAAGAAAGCACGCGTCGAAGATGCTCTCCATGCAACACGCGCAGCAGTCGAAGAAGGTATAATCCCGGGCGGCGGTGTTTCATTAGTTCGCGCTATCGCTTCCTTGGAAAAGCTTCAGGGCGAAAACGAAGATCAAAATACAGGCATAAAGATAATTCAAAAGTCTCTTGAAGAGCCGCTTAAACAAATCGTTGCCAATGCCGGACTTGAAGGAGCGGTTGTATTAAATAAAGTTATGGAAGGTAAAGCCGATTTCGGTTTCAACGCTGCAACAGAAAAATACGAGAACCTAATTAAAGCAGGCGTTATCGATCCAACAAAAGTAGCTAGAACGGCACTCGAAAACGCTGCATCGGTTGCTTCGCTTCTCTTAACTACCGAAGCGGTTGTCTACGAAAAGAAAGAACCTGAAAAACCAATGCCACCTATGCCGGGCGGCGGTATGGACGGAATGTATTGATAAATAGTATTGAGTATAAGGAGTAAGTATAAAGTAAAAGTCCCGCAAGCGCGGGACTTTTTTTTACTAATCCATGCTTAAGGAACTATGACAGCGAAAATATTCTTGGAACGCTTCACTCTCTGTGTACCCCTTGGCAAAAAAATTAAAGGTGTAATTCTTTTTTAAAGTACTCTAGGGTAATCTTTAATCCCTCGTGCCTGCCGAACTTGGGCTCCCATCCCAAAATTGATTTTGCTCTTGTAATATCGGGCTGTCTTACTTTCGGATCGTCTTCAGGTAATTCCCTATAAACGATTTTACTTTTCGAATTGCATAATGCTATTACTTCTTCAGCTATACCCTGTAGAGTTATCTCTTCAGGATTACCGATGTTGACAGGGCCAATTTCGCTTGAGAGAAGTAATTTATAAATACCGTCGATTAAATCGTCGACATAGCAAAAGCTTCTTGTTTGAGATCCGTCGCCGAATACGGTTACATCCTCGTTCTTAAGAGCCTGGGAGAAAAATGCGGGTAGAGCCCTTCCGTCGTTTACTCGCATGCGCGGTCCGTATGTATTGAAAATCCTAACAATGCGTGTATCAAGTCCGTGGTAGCGATGATAGGCCATTGTCATTGCCTCGGCAAAACGCTTAGCTTCATCGTAAACGCCGCGCGGACCGATAGGATTAACATTTCCCCAATAGTCTTCCTGCTGCGGATGAACTAACGGATCGCCGTAGACTTCCGACGTAGAAGCAATTAAAAATCTTGCGCCTTTTTCTTTTGCCAGGCCGAGTGCTTTATGTGTTCCGAGAGATCCAACCTTTAATGTTTGTATCGGCAATTGTAGATAATCGATTGGACTTGCAGGCGATGCAAAATGAAGCACATAATCCACAGCTGAAGGCATATGGATAAAATTGGTTACATCAAGTTTTATAAATTGGAAATTTTCGTTCCCAAACAAATGCTCGATATTTGAAATTCTTCCCGTAAGAAGATTATCGAGACATATTACTTTCAGATTTTCATTGAGGAGACGGTCGCATAGGTGCGATCCTAAAAATCCTGCTCCTCCGGTAACAACCGCAGTTTTTTTTTGCATGATCGATTAGGCTTTAACCCGGCTTTTCTTGCTGCCGTTCGTAGGACGCGAATAGTAGTAATAATATTTGTAGTACGATCCGTATCCGCTTCTGTATGTAAAATTGTTTAAGATTACGCCGATGAAAGAGCTTCTCTCGTGGTTAAGCAGCTCAACGGCTTTCTCCATCAATTCCATTTCCGTATTGTTTGCCGATACAACCAGTATGGTGCCGTCAACAATGCTCGATAATATTTCAGAATCGGTCACTGCTATTACCGGCGGAGAGTCGATAATGATTTGATCGTAAATGCCTTTTAACTTTTCAAGGAATGATTCCATTTGTGTTGAGTTTACTATTTCAGACGGGTTAGGGGGAATGGTTCCGGCGGTTATAAAATCGAGATTATTGACTTCCGACTTTCTTACTATTTCGTCAAAGGTGGCCTGGCCGAAGAAGTAATCTGTAATTCCCGGAAAACGTTTCTGGTTGAATACCGAGTGAATCCGTGGTTTTCTTAAATCCGCGTCTATCAAAATGGTTCTTTGATTCGCCTGGGCAAAACTTCCCGCAAGATTTACCGAGGTAGTAGTCTTTCCTTCCTGCGATGTCGGAGAAGTAATAAGTATTGTCTTTAACGATTCCTTATCGATTCTCGAAAACTTAATTCTTGTTCTTAAGGCCCTGTAAGCTTCGCTCGCACTTGCATCGGGCTTTTTAGCAACAATAAATTCAAAATCTTTGGTGCCGGATTCAAGTCCTTCAATCTGCGGAATCCATGCAAGTATATTGAGATTTTTATTCGAGATATCTTCCGGTGTTTTTACCGTATTGTCTAGATAATTTCTAATGAACGCGAAGCCAACACCCATTCCCATTCCAAAAACAAGGCCGATAATTACAATCAAAATACGATTTGGCCTTGATGGTTCCTTTGCGATAAGTCCTTCATCTATAATCAGTACATTGCCTGGTGCTGATTGTTCGTTAATAATTGCTTCCTGGTATTTTTCCTCAATAGTATTGTAGAGTTTTTCATCGCCGTCTTTTTGTCTCTGAAGTCTTGCTAAATCAACAGCGTTTGTAGGAAGCTGATTCATTTTCTTATCATATTCTCCCACTATTTCGCTCATTTTTTTGTAAGAAGCGGCAAGCGATTGGTATTTTACTTCCTGCTCAAAAACCTGCTTGGTCAAATCTTTAATTTCATCGGGAGAGCTGGCAAGAATTCCTGCGCGGTAAACAGACAGCTGGTTATTTAACTTATCTTTTAGATCATTGATCTTGTTGTCAAAATCGCTAACAAGTCTTTGAGCGTTTGGTGATGTGCTTGATGAAGCTCTGTCCCTTTGAGTTTTATAGTCGGCTATCTGTTCTTGGAGTCGCTTGATGTAAGGTTCGGTCGCAAAGTTTTCAATATAGTTGGTAATAGAAGGATTTCTTTTTTTGAGCTCGTCTTTCAGTGAGTTCAGTGTCTTCTCAGCTACGCTTAAATCAATTTTGGTCGTGTTCATCTGGGCATCCATGTCCGAGGATTGTTTAATAAGCGCCTTTGCCTGTTCGTTGAGTTCTATAATGCCTTTTTGTTCCTGGTAATTTTTAAGCGTCTCTTCTACATTTGAAAGTTCTGATAATTTTTCGTCTCGCTGCTGTGAGAGGAAATTTTTTAGAGCGGTTAGTTGTTCACGGTTATATGCTAGATCAATGGTTTTATAAGCTTTTGCGTAACAGTTAACTATCAACGCGGCTTCGTAAGGTGATTTTGATTCCGCAGAAACTTCAACAATATCCAGTCCCCTTTTCTGATCAATGGTTACAGATTTTGTAATTGTTTTAATTATATCATCTTGATCCATCAACCTGTAGATAGAATGTTTAAGCGCATCCTGATCCAATATTAACGAAAATTTCGATTTATCTTTTTCCACATTAAAGCTGTCTCTTAACGCTTCGGCAACTTGACGCCTTACTTTGTAACTTTTTATTATCTCGATTTCATCTGCAACAAATCGGTCGCTCCCAAAATCCTGAAACTCCGGAATCAAAGGCGCTTCAAGAATATTACCATGCGGCTTTTGAATGTTTAATTGGGTTGTTGATTTATAAATGTTAGGAGCGTTCAAAGCATATACTATTGCAACGAGAAAACCGGTTAAGCTTATTATCAGCACGGGGATAAAATTCAACTTGATAAGATTTACATAATCTTTTAAGGAGGTTGAACTATCGTTTGAATGATTATTATTGTTTGTCGAAACTTTATTCATCTTCCATCCTATTATTTACGAACGATATTTAAAACAAGAATAGATAAAGAAATGAGGGCGCTGAATATTGAGAGCCAGATGCTGAAGTG
>DAIEQA010000108.1:0-12960 GCA_027348115.1 Ignavibacteriales bacterium | reverse complement strand
CAGCCGGTAGTAACTTTTTTTATAAGCCACAGCAAAAATGCTCTGGAATCGCTGGCGGTAATGCCGGTTCTTAATTCTCTGGTTTTTCTTTTCAGGGGATTCGGCCTTTCGATTCCTGAGGTGGTTATAGCATTAATGGGTACAAAAGAAAATTATGTCAAACTGAAAAAGTCCGCGGTTGCTCTTGGTGTTATACTGGTCTCTGCATTGGGAATTATTTCTTTTACTCCGCTCGCGCAAATGTGGCTCGTTAATATCTCAGGTTTATCAATCGAACTTGCGCGGTTTTCATTGGTGCCGTTGATGATATATTCGATATTCCCATCCTTAACCGTGTGGATGAATTTTCAACGCGCAGTTTTGATCTGGGGAAAAAATACCAATCCTCTTACAAAAGGCATTGTAATCGAAATTAGCGGAATGTTTATGATTTTATTTTTAGGCGTAAATATTATCGACGCACCAGGTATTGTAGCTGCCGTTGTTGCAATGGTACTCGGACGACTGGCATCAAATTTTTATTTGATTAGTTCTTTTGAAACAACATTAAGAGAATTAAAACAAATTAATTCTTTGTCTTAAAAAATCGAAAATCTTAAGGCAGTTTTCATCAGTATATTTTTGATTGTGAAAAAAAAGCGTGTGGTCGGCTGTTTGATTTTTATCCATTGTTCGATTTTTCAAAAAACGCTTGCTTTCACACGCTATGTTTTTTTAAGGATTGCGTATTCGGAGGCGTTAAGAAGTCGTATCTATTATATTGCCGACTATGTTGCCGTTAAACGAGTTTTGGATATTCTGCATTAAAGTAGAATATGCATTTTGTACGGAATTAGCATCTCCGGATTTGAGTGCATCTAGTAACGCCTGTAATTCCTGATTGGGCTGGTTGGTGTTGTTTTGAAGACCGTCTTGAGTACTTACCGTGCCGCCTGAACTGGATGCTGTTTGAACGCCGCTCAGATTCGAAATGATCGAAGACAAATCATTTTGCGTCGAACTTGAGGAAGTCGAAGTGCTTTGGCTGTCGCCGTCCTTATGATGATGATGGTGACCACGCGAGGTTTTTGCTGTCTGCATATCGTTTTGAAGCGTGCTGTACGCTTTTTGAGTTGAGGACACGTCACCGGATTTAATAGCGCTCTGCAATGATTGAAGATCAGAGCCAATCTGGTTTTTTGAATTTCCCTGTCCGTTTGGAAGATTTTGTAGGATTGCCGTTAAAGCAGTTTGAGCATCGGAAAGATTTCCGGAACTTATAGCCGTTCCAAGCTGCTGAAAACTTTGTCTGACGCTGCCGTAACTGTTGGTTTGGCCGGTTTGATAATAACCGTTCGAACTCTGAAGGTTACTTATTGTCATGCTGTTCTCCTAGGTTGATTTTAATTTATTTTATTACTCCAACCACGTACATATCATCGCTGGGGGGTATTGGAAATGAAGGGTAAAAAAAATCCGAATGCCTTAAATCATTCTTAGACAAACTAAAAGGATCGCAATTGGAAAGGATTAACTGTATAAGTAGATAAGTTTAAATGAAATGAATTATGTGCCTTTAAAAGCAAAGTGTGGTTTTTATTTTGTCACAAGTTTATAACCGGTTCCGTGCACGTTAATGAGCTCTACGGTTTTATCTTCTTTTAAATAACCGCGGAGTTTGGTAATGTAAACGTCCATGCTGCGGCCGGTAAAATAATTGTCGTCTTTCCAGATTCTTGTAAGCGCTTCAGTTCTTTCAAGAATTTGGTTTTCGTTAACGCAAAGAAGTTTTAAAAGCTCACATTCTTTGGAAGTAAGTTTCTGCATTTTGTCTTTGAAGCAAAGAGTCCTTTTGTTGTAATTAAACAAATATTCCCCGATTGTAAATTCGTTCGAGTCGCCGTTTGTATTATGGTTTTGCGCCCTTGCAATAATTGCGTTGATGCGCATAATCAGCTCTTCCATGCTGAACGGTTTAGTAATGTAATCGTCCGCTCCTATTTTGAATCCTTCAATCTTATCGTCCAGCAAAGATTTTGCGGTGAGAAATAAAAACGGAATGTGCTTATCTGCCGCGCGGATTTTTTTTGCGAGGGTAAAACCGTCCATCCTGGGCATCATAACGTCGAGCAGACAAATATCGTATTTTTTTTCTGCGAAACTTTCGAATCCTTCTTCGCCGTTAAAGGCGTGTGTTACTTCAAATCCTTTTACGTAAAGATACTCTCTCAAGATCGTTCCAAGATTAAGATCGTCTTCAACCAATAGTATTTGCGTCTTACGTTTCATCGCTAAGTTTTAAGAGGGAATTTAATTTCGAAATCGCTTCCTTTTTTGATTTCGCTATGCACCGCAATTTTTCCGCCGTGTTCCTCCACAATCTTTTTTACATAGCTTAATCCTATGCCGTTGCCGCGCACGTTTTGAATATTTCCCGCGGAAACCCTGTAGAAGGTGTCGAATATTTTATTTATGTGTTCCTTTGCTATGCCTATCCCGTTGTCTTTTACAATTATAATTATTGAATTATCGCTGTTAATGGTTTTAATTATAACTTTAGGATTGTTCTCGTTGTATTTTATTCCGTTATCCACCAGGTTTGAAAAAATATTACTTAGATGAAACTGATCGCCGGTAATTATTGAAGCCGAAGCTTGTAAATCCAGTTCGATGTTTCCGTTCCTTTGGATTGCCGTATGCTCTAACTTTGCCGCAACCGTTTTTAATATATCGTGAATATCAATGCTCTCTTTCTTCAGATTGAAATCGCTTTTTTCCGTTGCCGCCGTATTTAAAAGAGCATCTACCATTATTTTTAATCTTTCGTTCTCTTCTTTGATTATTGTTGAATACCTGCCGAGTGAGTTTTTATCGGTCATAAGTTCCGGTTCGTTCAACGCTTCGCACGCAAGCGATATTGTGGAAATAGGTGTTTTGAATTCGTGCGTTATATTGTTTATTAAATCGTTCTTTACCTGCGTAATTTTCTTCTGTCTCAGCAGCAATTGAAGCGTATTATAGAAAACAATTACTATAATTAGAATCAAACCGATTGATAATCCCATCATTCCTGCAATGGACCCAAGAAGATGAAGTGTTTTATTCGGGAAGTAAACTATGAGTTCGTTTCTCGCAAAAAATATTTCGCTCGGGAAAAGCATTGTACGCAAATCGGATTTAATTAAAGCAGCCGTATCTGTCCCGGCTTTTAAAAGCGTTAAACTGTCTTTGTCCGCTTTATTAACGCCGAATTCAAATTTCTCGTTTATTCCCCTGTTCTTGAATTCGCTGCTTAAAAGGTTATTTAATTGATTTACCGAGACTCGCTCTTCAATTTTTTTTTTGAAGTCAATCGTCATTATTTCCGTAACAACGTTTTGCACAAGTTTTTTACGGGATGCAATAAGAGTATCTAAATAAAATTGTCTCATCATAGGAGGAGGCGGGAATTCTTCTCTTCCCTCCGGCAAACGGGTAAAATATTGAATATTGGTTTTGTGTCCATGGGAATCGTCAGAAGCAGTAATCTTGTAAGTAAAATGATTACTGTCTGAAATGATTTTATGTCTTGCGTCGTCGCTCCAAACAAATATCCCTTTTCCCACGCGATCGGATTCCTTTATTTTTGAAAGTTCGCGGTCGGGCTTGTGAGAAATTTTTTTTACCACTGCTTTTGCCGCTTCATCTTCCTCAATTTTATGTGAAACGCGCATTAAAGCATCGGTAACCATTCGGTGGAATCGTTCGTCTTCCACTTTTATCAGGTTCGCAATCCAGTATAACTGCACCGTTATCAATCCTATAACAGCCAGCGTCATCAGGGTAACAATTATTTTTATCTTCCGCTCTTTCATGTAAGTAAAAATAAATTAATTGCCGGACGAATTCCTTCGTTTAACGTTTTTTAACATTTCTTAACGGCTCTTTAACAGACTCGAGTTGTATCAGTATATATCTTTACGGCAAATTAATTCACAATCAAGGAGGAAAAAGAAAATGCTTAAATCAAACAAATCAAAAATTGCTGCGATAATTCTGCTTGTTACACTGGGATTCTTCTCAGCAAAATTATTTGCGCAGGACAAAGATGCTTTAAAAGAAAAACTCGACAATCTAAAAGGTAAAGTAGAAAAACTTACCGTTAAAGTTGATGGTAAAGATGTTGTATTTGAAGGAAAAGATGCCGAGAAACTTGTTAATAGACTCAGAGAGCCGATGAAAAGCCATATGATCTGGGTTGGGGATGATGACCGGGACGGAGGACCTGAGCACGAGTTCACTTTTTCAAGCGGAGACATTGATAAATTCGATTTAAAAACCGACGGTGATACCAAAAAGATCAAGGTAGAAGATAAAGACGGGAAGAAAAAAGTTACGGTGACAACGACTAAGGATGGAAAAGAAGAAACAAAAGTTTACGAAGGCGACGATGCCGAAAAATTCTTGAAGGATGAGAACAACGGCGCCAAATTAAAATTTATCTCTGAAGATGATGAAGATACGCCTCGAGGAAATATTATGTATTTCAATCATCGAAGACCTCGACGTGGATGTTGCTGCTGTTGCGGCGATGATATGCCAATGAATATAAGAATGATGCATGATAAAGGGGCTAAAAAAATAATTATCAAGGAGTTTAAGGACGACAAAGAAAATAAAACCGAAGAAAAAAAGTAGACTACTACTTATCGGAGGGAATCGTTTCGATTCCCTCTTCATTTCATAAAATAGATGTGGTAAAATTAGCCGTGCTATCCCATTATCAAATAAAAACATAATTTTTTTGTTGCTTCAATTTTGTTATCCGCTTATCTTCAAATCAGAAATAATGGTCTAATATCTTATTTAACTTTGTTTTTTTAATCGCATGATTACAAATACAGAAAGGAATATCCACCTAATACGGAAAACCTAATCTCGGGAAATACGATCATAACAAATAGCATTAGGAGGTTTAAATGGAAATTTCCTCGGATGCTCTCGATCTCGACCGATTAAATGCATACTTGCAGAATTTGGAAAGAAGAATTTCCAGGATAGAGACTCATCTTCAGATCGATTCTCTTTCGGAAGAAGAAGGATTAAAATTACCTGCCGGACTTACACAAAAGTTTTCCAATCAAACCGAAACACTTGAAGATACAATTGGTCAATATTGGTTTGCGAAGGTTGGAATCGTGTTCCTTTTAATAGGAATAGTTTTTCTTCTAACGTTTCCTTACCAAAATTTGCCGCCGCTAATACCAAGTTTAACAGGATTTGTTTTGGCTGCGGTTATGCTTTTCATTTCGAGGTATTCAAGTAAATCTCTTCCGTTTCTATCACATTATATTTTTGGCGGGGGAATGATTTTATTTTATTTTTCAGTGCTTCGGCTTCATTTCTTTAGCGAGGTTCATTTTGTAGAAAGCCCGGCTATTGAAACCGGCTTACTTTTAATTGCGAGTTTGATCTATCTGCTGATTGCTTACCGCAGAAAATCCGTCTATTTGAATTTTATTGGAATTACACTTGCGGCTTCCTCTGCTCTCATTAGTAATAATTCATACGCCGTTTTTATTTTCCTTTTAGCTCTTTCTATTTACCTCGTTTTCTTGAGAGTCAAATTTTCTTGGAGCGGACTTTTCGGTTACGGAATTTCGATTGTCTTCCTGTCAAATTTACTCTGGTTCTTTAACAATCCTTTGATTGGCAATGAGGCGGTGATACAGGTTAGACCGATTATAAGTTTTTATTCATTGCTTGTTTTCTGTTTAGTCTTCTCCGGCGGAATTTTGTATCGTCACAAAGATGAAAAAGAGGATTCAAAAGTAATATCAGGCACATTTATAAATTGTTTATGGGGATACGGACTTTTTTTGATGTTATCCCTGGTCGATTATAAGGATATACTTCCTGCTTCTCACTTAATCGCGTCATTGTTATTCTTAATCTTAGCGGTATTTTTTTGGATGAAGGAAGAAAGCAAATATTCTACCTTTCTTTATTCAATGCTCGGTTATAGTGCGTTAAGTGTTGCCATCATCTCGCAATTTCCCAAACCGGATTTCTTTGTATGGCTGAGTTGGCAAAGTGTACTTGTTGTTTCCACTGCAATTTGGTTCAGATCTAAAATTATAATAGTGGCTAACTTTGGAATGTACCTCTTAATATTTTTCTCTTACCTGGCGCTGGCCGGCAGCTTTGGAATTATAAGTCTTAGTTTTGGTTTTGTAGCCCTGTTGAGCGCACGGATATTGAATTGGAAAAAAGATCGTCTCGATTTGAAAACCGATATGATGCGAATTGCTTATTTAGGTGCGGCGTTTTTCATCTTCCCGTATGCTCTTTATCATATTGTTCCTCAAAACTTGGTAAGTCTTTCCTGGACAGTCGTTGCTCTGATTTATTATTTCCTGAGTACGATATTAAAGAACAAAAAATACAGATGGATGGCTTTGCTTACATTTCTCTTAACTGTAGCTCATATTATATTCGTAGATATAACAACGCTGGACCCAAGTTTTAGGATTGTATCATTTATAGCTGTGGGAATTGTACTTGTGGCAATATCGATTTATTACGCAAGAGTTAAATCAAAGGCGGCTTTATTATCCGAAGAAGATTCTTTAGTGGATCATGGTAAATAAACTTAACTGATTATCAAAAAAATATTGAAACTATGAAACTGAGCAGAAGAAAATTTCTAAATACTTTGTTGGGAGTAGGAGGAATCGGAGGCGTTCTTTCCGTTTTTTATCCGATAATCTCTTATTTAATCCCTCCCAAAACCACCGAGCCGAAAGTCAATTCCGTTAAAGCGGGATCAAGTTCGGAATTTCCAACCAACAGTTCCAAGATAATTAAGTTTGGAAGGAAGCCGGTAATTCTTATCAAGACAGTCGACAATCAATATAAAGCGCTATCGGCAAGCTGCACTCATCTTGACTGCATCGTTCAGTATAAGACAGATACAAAACAAATTTGGTGCGCCTGTCACAACGGCACTTACGATCTTAACGGAAGAAATATTTCCGGCCCGCCGCCGCGCCCTCTTGAAGAGTATGACGTAAAAATTGTTAAGGATGAAATAATCATCACAAAGATGGGTTGAGGCAATGAAAAATTTTACTAGTAGAATTATTTCCTGGATTGATGAGCGGTACGATTTAACACCGGTCCGTAATCTTCTCGAACATAAAAAAGTACCGGCGCACAAATATTCTTTCTGGTATTACTTAGGCGGCGTAACACTCTTTTTGTTTATGGTTCAATTAATTACTGGAATACTACTTCTTCTATATTATAGACCGGGCGAAGATAGCGCTTATGAAAGCGTCCGCTTTATAGTAACCGAAGTTAAGTTTGGCTGGCTTATCAGAAATGTTCATAGCTGGTCGGCTAACCTATTGGTATTTGCCGCTTTCCTTCATATGTTCAGCGTTTTCTTTTCGCGCGCTTACGAAAAGCCGAGAGAGCTTACCTGGGTTACCGGTTTCATAATTTTAATTTTCTCTTTAGCGTTTGGTTTCAGCGGTTATCTCTTACCCTGGAATGAACTTGCATTCTTCGCTACAAAAGTAGGAACAGATATAGTTGGTGTTGTTCCCGTAGTAGGCAAGCCTCTAAAAGTACTTTTACGTGGCGGCGAAGATGTTACCGGAGCGACTCTGTCACGATTCTTCGGAATTCATGTTGCTATACTTCCCGCCATATTTACTTTCTTTTTAGTTCTGCATTTGCTCTTTATACAGCGGCAGGGAATGCATGAACCGGATGAATTCAAAAACTTGCCTGAAGAAAAGAAAAACTATATCCCTTTCTTTCCGGATTTTGCTTTAAAAGATCTTTTATTGTGGGTAATAGTTTTTAACATACTGATCTTTCTTGCGCTTTATTTTCCATGGGAAATTGGAAACAAAGCAGACGCATTTGCACCGGCTCCCAAAGGTATTCGGCCCGAATGGTATTTTATGTTCATGTTCCAATCATTAAAATTTTTGCCGGCCCACATTTTATTTATCGAGGGAGAGCTTCTGGGAGTTCTTTTCTTCGGGGTTGCGGGAATACTCTGGATGTTGATTCCTTATTTTAAAATAAAGAAGAAGGACGATAAAAAAGTCAGAACCCTAACCGTTATAGGAATTATAGTAGTCGTATTCATAGTTGTAATGACTGTTTTAGGATATCTATTATAGGAAGCCAAACGATGAAAAGAATAGTTTTTTATTTCCCCGTCATAATTTTTCTGTTTGTTTACTTCACGGCAAATGCTTCTGATAAAAAAGAAAATAAAGTGCCGCCGGCCAAGGTTGATCACTGCGTAGCGTGTCATAAGGAAATGGAAAATATGCCTGCCGATTTTTCGGAGAATGATATTCACCGCAAAGATAATTTTTCTTGTTCCGTATGCCACGGAGGAGATCCTTCCAGTCCGGACCAAGACGTTGCAATGAGTCCGGCTAAAGGTTTTATCGGTGTGCCGAAGAAAAAAGACATTCCAAAACTTTGCGGCAGGTGTCATTCCAATATTGACATTATGAGAGTTTATCAGCCGAGGATAGCTACTGACCAGGTGGAACAATATTACACAAGTGTGCATGGAAAAAAACTTTTGGCGGGTGACGAAAATGTAGCCGAATGTGCAAGCTGTCATACTGCCCATAGTATTATGCCGGTAAAAGATCCGCGCGCTTCGGTTTACAAATTAAACGTCCCTGGTACATGCAATAAATGCCACGGCAATTCCGAATTAATGAAAAAATATAATTTGCCAACCAACCAGCTTGAGGAATATTCCAAAAGCGTTCACGGGATTGCGCTTCTAAAGAATAATGATCTCGGCGCTCCTGCATGCAACGACTGTCACGGCAATCATGGCGCTATGCCTCCGGGAATAACTTCGATCTCTCACGTATGCGGTACATGTCATGTAACAAATATGGAATACTTCAACTCAACAAAAATGGCAAAAGCTTTTGATGAACAGGGATTTCATGCATGCGAACAATGCCACGGCAACCATGGAATTGTAAAACCAACCGATGAAATGATCGGTGTCGGCAAGGAATCAAAGTGCATCGATTGTCATTCCAACGGCGACGAGGGTTATGCGGCAGGGAAAAAAATGAAAACAGATTTGACTAATTTAAAAAATGCATTCGATACCGCGACTGCAAAACTAAACGAGGTTAAGGAAAAAGGGATGAACGATGTAGAAATTGGCTTCCTGCTTCAGGATGCAAAGCAGGATTTAATCCAGTCGCGAACACTCATTCATACATTCGATTCGATAAAAGTCGGGGCAAAAACAAAAGACGGCATCGAGATAGCGAACAGAGCAACTATACTTGCAGACAAACAAATCGACGAGTATTATACGCGCCGTAACGGATTTGCTGTAGCCACATTTGCATTTTTGATCATCGTGGTTGCGCTCTATTTCAAGATAAAAGACAGAGAGAAAAAGAAATAAATAATCCTTCCTAAAAATATTTCCGTAAAAATCCATTCTCGGATAAATAATTCCTAAAAAAGATTTTTTGGATATTTATCCGTTACTAACTAATTTTGTTCACGGAGGCAGATGTCCTCTATCTAACTAGAATTAATTACATAGATTTTAATAAAAGGTAACAAATGAAACTCAAATTGCCGCACTCGTCGCAAAACTGGCTATCCCTTATAGGCGCAACAATTGCTTTGATAAGTTTTTCAATGATTGTGTTTCTGTTTGTTGTGACTGCTTTTCAGGAACAGCAAAGGTCGTACTTGGGATTGGTAATATTCATTATTCTTCCCGCAATACTTTTCCTTGGTTTAATAATGATTCCGATCGGAATGTATTTAAAGGTTCGGAAGGAAAAGAAATTAAATATTATACCGCCGGATGAATGGCCGCACGTTAATTTAAACGATATCCGCCATAGAAACGCATTCATAATTTTCTCGATTGGAACAGCAATATTTCTTTTAGCAACAGCAGTTGGAAGTTATGAAGCTTTTAATTATACCGAGTCCGTACAGTTCTGCGGTAAAACTTGCCATGGCGTAATGAAGCCGGAGTTTACAGCTTATCAAAATTCTCCGCATGCAAAAGTTGCCTGCGTTGAGTGCCATGTTGGTTCCGGCGCCGGATGGTATGTAAGATCTAAGCTAAGCGGATTGTACCAGGTTTATGCCGTTACTTTGGGAACAGTGCCGAGACCGATTGAAACGCCAATTACAAATTTGCGACCCGCAAGAGAAACTTGCGAGGAATGCCACTGGCCGCAGAAATTTTATGATAGAAAACTGCGCACCGAGAAACATTACCTGGCCGATGAAAACAATTCCGAGTGGGATGTTACTCTTACGTTAAAGATAGGATCGCAAGTAAGCGCACTCGGCTATCAGGAAGGAATTCACTGGCATATAAATCCTAATGTAAAAATCGAATATAAATCTTCAGATAAAAAACGCCAGGTGATTCCATGGGTTAGGTACACGGATCTTAAAACAGGTAAAGTAACCGTGTTTGAAGATCAGGATAATAAAGCCGACGCAAAAGCTTTAGATACAATGGAAACACGTGTAATGGATTGTATGGATTGTCATAATCGTCCGGCTCATAATTACGCGCCGCCGGCATTTTTTGTCAATACCGGCTTGACCAA
Source organism: Ignavibacteriales bacterium (assembly GCA_027348115.1). Classification (GTDB taxonomy): domain Bacteria; phylum Bacteroidota; class Ignavibacteria; order Ignavibacteriales; family Melioribacteraceae; genus Fen-1258. Next base: position 2,347 of record DAIEQA010000108.1, on the reverse strand, counting down.
CGGAACCATTCCGAAAGAGCTTCCGAAAATCAAAGCGGTGGCAATGGATATTCTCGGCCAAAAATTTGGAACAACCGATTCCGCATTGACAATTATTTCCCAGAAAATAAATTCCTTCTACAAAGAAAATTATCCCGACATCTATGCGAATAAAAAATATTTGGTGGATAAAGCTGTTGCCGGAATTGAAGATCAATTCAAGAAAAATATTTTTCCGGAAATGAAGGTAAGATGGGACGCATACCCGAATAATATCGGTCATCTGGAATTCATGGGCTGCTTCCGCTGCCATAACGATACGCACACTTCAAACCAGGGAACCGCAATTAAGAAAGATTGCAATCTTTGTCATGAAATCAATGCCGAGGGCTCACCGGATAAAATGGAATATGCGCCAATCAATACTTCGCTTGAGTTCAAACATCCCGGTACGGATGTAGGCGACTCGTGGAAAGAAATGAAATGCGTCGATTGTCATACCGGGCTTAATCCGTAAAATATATCTTTGTGCAAAATTAAGGACGCGCTCATCACGCGTCTTTTTTTTATGCTGATTGGCTGAGTTACCTTGCCCAAGAATCACATTTAATTCTTTCATATATTTTAAAAAAGAATAATCGATTTATTGAACATGATTGAAATATCGGATCTTCACAAAAGCTTTGGCGGCAATTACGTTTTAAGGGGAATCAATCTTCATATCAGGACCGGTGAATCGCTGGCAATTATTGGAAGAAGCGGATGCGGTAAAAGTGTTTTGCTTAAACACATAGTTGGATTGCTGATGCCAGATGCCGGTCATGTAAAGTTCGGCGGCAAAAATATTGACGATCTTGAGAGAAAGGAACTGTACAAGATTAGAAAGAAGTTCGGATTTCTTTTTCAAGGAGCGGCTCTTTTCGATTCTATGACGGTTGAAGAAAATGTTTCTCTTGCCCTCGACGAAGATAACCTTGGCTATTCCAAAGCAGAAATAAAAAATATAGTGGCGGAAAAATTGGAATTGGTTGGATTGCCCGGAACGCAGAACTTGAAGCCCGCGGAATTATCCGGCGGAATGAAAAAACGCGTGGGACTTGCCCGCGCTCTTGTAACAAGCCCGGATTACATTTTATACGACGAACCTACAACGGGCTTGGACCCGGTTATGTCCGATGCAATAGACGACTTGATCAAATCTCTCAACGTAAAGCTTAATGTTACATCTATTATTGTTACACATGATATGTTCAGCGTTAAAAATACCGCCGATAAAATAGCCATGATGCATGAAGGAAAAATTTATTTTACCGGAACACCTCAGCAGTTAATTGAAAGCAAAGATCCTGTGATAGAAAAATTTATTCAACGAACCGGTTTCTAATCATCTTTCGGTATGTATGAGCAAGACAAAAATTAAATATGTTTGTTCCAACTGCGGATACGAATCACTAAAGTGGCTCGGAAGATGCCCGTCTTGCGACAACTGGAATTCTTTCAGCGAAGAACTTATCGAGGAGAAGAAGAGCGGCAGAAAAATTGCCGGGGGAGAAATTCATATCACAAAACTTTCGGAAGCGGTTCATCAAAGCGAAGAGAGAATTAAAACAAACATAGCGGAATTCGACCGCGTTCTTGGCGGAGGTTTAATGCCCGGGTCGGTTGTGTTAATCGGCGGCGATCCTGGAATTGGAAAGTCGACTCTTGTAATGCAAGCGTCATCCAAAATAAACGGCAGCGTTTTGTATGTAACCGGAGAAGAATCCGCCAACCAGATAAATCTTCGCGCAAGGAGATTAAAAGTAAGCTCGGATAAAATTTCCGTTATGACGGAGACCGACCTTGACGTTATTCTGAACGCTATCGAAAAACATGAACCCGATGTTGTAATTGTAGACTCCATACAAACTACTTACAAACCGGATTTTGAGAATGCGCCTGGAACGGTTACACAGATTAGAGAATGTACAACGGAATTAATGCAGCTTGCAAAGAAAAAGCACTGCGCCATTATTATAGTTGGCCATGTTACAAAAGACGGCGCAATTGCCGGTCCAAAAGTGCTCGAACATATTGTAGATACGGTTCTGCAGTTTGAAGGCGAGAGGAGTTACTCTTATAGAATTCTGCGCGCGCAGAAAAACCGTTTCGGCAGCACAAATGAAATCGGAATTTTTGAAATGCATGACGACGGCCTTGCTGAGGTAAAAAATCCGAGCGAAATATTTTTAAGCGAGCGCGAAAAAGAAATTACCGGCTCTGTAATTACATCGAGCATGGAAGGAACAAGACCGATTTTGTTGGAGGTGCAGGCGCTTGTTACTCCCTCCGCTTACGGAAATCCTCAACGTGTCGCAACCGGTTTCGA
>DAIEQA010000236.1:0-4181 GCA_027348115.1 Ignavibacteriales bacterium | reverse complement strand
ATATTTATAAAATATCCGTACTTTGTAGAGTTGGCGGCCAGACTGTTAACATTTGTAAGCAGACGGTAGACTATAAGATTTTTTGGCGAGGCGTTCTTAATATACGCGCACACGTCGAAGTAACTGATGCTTTTCGGCCGTTTAACCTTCTCGTTCTTATAAATAATTTTAAAGTTGGTGTTAAAATTAAACGTGTTGCGCGAATAAATTAATATGTCGTTTGTCCGTAAATCAAGTGTCTCTAGAAGCATTTTATCCTATAAAAAAAATGTTGTATCGGTCAAATGAAACGGATTCTTAAATAACCTCAATACGATGTTTCGTATTAACAAGTTCTGTCTTAAAATCTCCCATAACCAAATCAAAAATATTTTTAACCTGGCCGGGCAAATAATCATGAACAATACGATTCCTTATATCACGCATATCTATCCAAATATCTGCATTTGAAATCATTTGCTGTTTTTCCATATTCAGCAGCAAGTCTCTATAGGTATCAGAATTTATTGTATAAAGATAGTATTCATAAGTCCTGAAAAATTTAATACATGTTTCCACTGCGCGAATAAATCTATTGGCTAGGGCATCATAAGGTTCAAGTTCTTTTGGCGAATATTTCCTCGCGGCGTCGTAATAATCAAGATTATCTAGTGATGCCTCTACAAGGAGTATTAATGACAGCGCTTTTTCTTTTCCGAATTCCAGGAGTTTCTTGAGATTCTTTTTCATTTAATTCTCTTCATTTCAAGAGTACTTACAAACGCTTCCTGTTCTTCCGTAAGATTGTCTTTATCCATTACAAGAACGTCGATCTTTTCTTCGCATTCTTTAAAAAATCTCTGGGCAATCTTCCGTGATAGACTTAAGCTTTCTTCTTTGGAAAACACTATTAGATCTATATCGCCTCCTTTACCGTCATGCCGCAGGCGGGAGCCGAAAACGTAAACTTCATCATTAATGTCTGTAAGGGCATTTGCCAGCGCTTTTTGTTCGGTTTTATCCAATCTTATTTCTTCTAATTCAACCATGCTTACTGCCATGTAAGTAAATATTAGATTTTGCTTCGATTCTAAACTGCCGTGCCCTACAATCGATATGTAATAATACATTATGAAAAAGAAAATCTCAAGATTTCGATCCTTGGTTCCCTTACCTTTTTCTCTCCTTTAATCTTGCACCGAGCGAAGCCGAGGTGCATCAATCTCCAATCTCCAATCTCCAATCGAAAATCATCAATCCTAAAATCATAAATCCTATGGCGCAGCCATCCCTCCGGGACACTCTTCAATCCAAAATCCAGTGTCTGTAATCCGATATTACAATCTGCCTTTTATAATTCCCTTCCGAACATTACGCTTTGTAATTTTTCCCCAAAATCGAAACAACTCTTTTAGACGTCTATAATATTTCTCATCAGGATTATTTACCCAAAGATCTTTTCTTGCGTCTTCAAAAGAAATAAATTTCTTTATGCTCATTTATTTTCCATCTTGGATTTAAGAAATTTTAAATCGAGTTGATCGACTTCCCTATATGTTTTCTCTTTAAGCTTATACAAGGTTTTTACATCGGCAATCCTAATGTTCACACCCTCTATTTTTTTTAACTCAAATACAAGATCATCAAACTCAAAAGTCTCGCCGAGTCTTGAAATAATGTCTATAGAAAAACCGGCTTCCGTGACAAATCTTATGACGGTATATTTATCAAGTTCTTCTTTCGTAATCTCATTAATTTCTTCATCGTTGAATTGAGCCAATAATACATTTCGTAAATTATTAATATTTTTTTCAGTAGGTTTTACAAAAATGTCAATATCTTCGGTGTTTCTTGCGAAACCGTGAATATTAATCGCCATTCCCCCGATTAAAATGTATTCCACATTATTTTTATCAAGCCGATCCATCAGATCAAGGAATATTGAGAATAAATCATTCATTAATCTCTAACCTTTATATTTACTGTATGATAATCCAACAATTTCATTCCTCTTGCTTTAAAATAATCACTCTTGTACCGAGCGAAGCCGAGGTACATCAATCCTAAATCCTTTGGCGAAGTCATCCCTTCGGGGCAATCGACAATCCTAAATCCTAAAATCTCCAATCCAAACCTTACGCCCATTTAATCAAACCGAGATCGAACGGATTCTGCAGTAATTCGTTCTTCGGTACAACGCGCAGAGTATAACCGAATTGTCCGGTATCTTTGCACTCAATTTCGCCTCGGTAAGAGTAAACGCTCGATTTATTTTTCCTCGGCTGGTTGTTCATTGTAACGAATGATTTATTTCCGTTCGTAAGCTCGTCTGCCTTGCCGTAATAAATTTGAACTTCGACATCCGACGCGGTTAACTCTCCCAGCTCAACTTCCGCGACTATCGGGTACTTCATTCCGAATTGCATATCGCCGCTCATATTTTCCGAGGAGATGCTGATGAACTTAATTCTGTTCCAATTCTGGTAAAGTTTATTCTTCCACGCGGAAAATTCTTTCCCTTTACTCCAATCGTTTTTAATTAAGCTCATTCTCTTTTCGAAGGAGGTGAAGTAAAATTTGTGCGCGTACTCGGCTACCATGCGGTGGGAGTTGAACTGCGGTCCCAATGCTCGCATCGAGTTTTTCATCATAGCAATCCATCCGCGCGGCAGTTTGTCATCCTGCCTCGAATAGAACAGCGGTATAATTTCCTTCTCGATGGTTTCATAAATCAGCCGGGATTCAACCTCATCCTGGTATTCAAGATTATCATACTCCTCCCGGTTTCCGATTTTCCATCCTACATCCGGGGTGTATGCCTCATCCCACCATCCGTCCATAACGCTTAAGTTTAGACCGCCGTTGGCAATTATTTTCATTCCCGATGTCCCGCTGGCTTCAAGAGGTCTTCTCGGATTGTTAAGCCAAATATCGCAGCCCTCAACCATGTAGCGGGCTATGTTCATGTCGTAGTTTTCAAGGAAGACAATTTTCTTGCGAAGGTGCGGCTCCTTGGCCATGGCAATAATTTCCTGTATAAACTTCTTGCCTTCCTCGTCTTTCGGGTGAGCTTTACCTGCAATAATTATCTGAACAGGGAATTGCGGGTTGCTTAATATCGCGGCAAGCCGTTCGATGTCTCTAAATATAAGCGTCGCTCTTTTGTAAGTCGCGAATCTTCTTGCGAATCCGATTGTGAGCGCTTGAACATCAAGAACTTCTTTTGCGAATGCGAGTTCGGAATAGGATCCGCCCCGTTCGTTGATTTGTTTTATCAGCCTGCTGCGCGCCAAAGCTACAAGTCGTTCGCGCCTTCTCTCATGCGTTCTCCAAAGCTCTTCGTCGGGAATTTCATCTATGCGTTTCCACACTTCAACATCTGCCGGGTTCTGTAAAAACTTTTCGCCGAGGTAGCGGTAAAGAAGTTCCGACATATCCGTCGAAAGATGCGAACGAATATGAACACCGTTGGTAACGTAGTCAATCGGGATTTCATCGAACGGTATATCTACGAATCCAGACATCCACATTTTTTTAGAAACGGATCCGTGAAGTTTGCTGACGCCGTTTACGGATCCCGCCATGTTCATGGCAAGATGTGCCATATTAAAATTTGCCGGCGCTTTATCCCGTATAATAGTTCCGAGAGAGTAGAATGTCCTGTCGTCGATCTTGAGTTCGTTCCTGTAATATCCGCCGAAATATTTTTCTACAAGTTCGTTCGGGAAGATATCGATTCCTGCCGGTACAGGAGTATGCGTGGTAAAAACATTCGAGTAGAAATTTATGTCCTTAGCTTCTCCAAATGAAAGCCCGTCGTCTTTTATAAGCGTTCTGATTCTCTCGAGAGATAAAAACGCCGAGTGCCCCTCGTTCATATGACAAACAACCGGTTTAATTCCGAGTTTATGAAGAAGTCGTATGCCTCCTATGCCCAGAACTATTTCTTGCTGAATTCTTGTTTCGTTGTTGCCGCCGTAAAGAGAGCGTGTAATTTTTTTATCTTCGTCGGAATTTTCCGGCACGTTCGTATCGAGCAGGTATAATGGTACCCTTCCCACCTGTATCTTCCAGACCTGCAGCGTTACCTTTCTTCCCGGGAAATCAAGATCGATTTTTACCGGCTCTTTTTTATCATCAACTACTAGAGTCATTGGCTGGTTGTAAAAATCCGTGATCTCGTAACGCTCCTGCTGCCATCC
>DAIEQA010000083.1:0-2289 GCA_027348115.1 Ignavibacteriales bacterium | reverse complement strand
AGAGTGGCAGTTGGAATTTCACCGCTCGTATTGGAAACAAATTATGGAAAGGAAATGGATTGCCGGTTCGCTGATTTGGGCTATGTTCGATTTTGCTTCGGATGAAAAGGCAGGCAACATTCAGCATATAAACCAAAAGGGATTAGCAGATTTCAACCGCAAACCTAAAGACGTGTTTTATTTTTATCAAAGCCAATGGTCGAAAAAGCCGATGATTTATATTGTGTCGCACACATGGACCGAAATAGAAGGTAAAAGAAATGAAAAAAAGACTTTGGAAATTTTCTCGAACTGCGATACTGTTGAAGTTTCCTTGAACGGTAAAAGTCTGGGGAAAAAATATAATTACCCTTTTACGTGGAAGGTAGAATATGCGGAAGGTAAAAATATTATTGAAGCTATTGGCAAAAAAGGTTCTGCTGTTGTAAACGATTCATTGAGGCTCAATTATAAAATTGATGGTGAATAGTATTGTTAAATAAATTCTAGATAAAAAAGGCGAAAAGATTATGGAGCGCCGTTCATTTGTTAAAGCAATAGGATTAAGCGCCGCCGGTCTTGCCTGGCGGCAGACAGGTCTTGCTGTTCCGAAAGATTTTAATTATCGAAAGTTCTTTAGCGACTCAAATAGGAAACCGAATATCATTTTCATTCTTGCCGATGATTTGGGTTACAGCGACCTTGGCTGTTACGGTCAAAAAAAAATTAGAACTCCTTTTATAGATAAAATTGCTTCCGAAGGGATTCAATTTACTAACTGTTATTCCGGAAGTCCCGTTTGCGCTCCATCCAGAAGTTGTTTGATGACCGGACAGCATACAGGTAACACGCGTATACGCCATAATAAAAGTTTCGTAACAAAAGAAAGAGTTTCACTTGAACCTGCTGATATAACAGTTGCGGAAGTTCTGAAGAAAGCAGGTTACACGACAGGATTAATCGGTAAATGGGGTTTAGGCGACCCCGGGACAGAAGGCATTCCAAACAAAAAAGGGTTTGATTATTTCTTCGGTTACTTAAATCAAAATCATGCACATTATTATTATCCGGAATATTTATGGCGTAACGAAGAAAAAATTTTCTGTCCGGAAAATAAAAACAAAAAACGGGTTACATATTCGCACGACCTTTTTGTAAACGAAGCTTTCGGATTTATCGATAAAAACAAGAACAACCCTTTCTTCCTTTATTTAGCTTTAACAATTCCACATGCCGAATTGCTTGTTCCCGAAGATTCGCTCGATGAGTACAAGGGGAAATTTCCTGAAGATAGACCGTTCCGTGGGGAATCTGGCGGCTATGCTGCCCAAGATTATCCTCGCGCAGCTTATGCCGCCATGATTACAAGGATGGATAGAGATGTAGGAAGACTGATGAATAAGTTGGTAGAACTTGGGATTGATGATGATACAATTGTTTTCTTTACAAGTGATAACGGACCGAGCGATGAAGCCGGAAGCGATCCGGAATTTTTCGGCAGTACCGGTTCTTTGCGCGGAGGAAAGACTAACCTTTATGAAGGCGGTATTAGAATTCCAATGTTAGTTCGATATCGCAGAAAAGTAAAACCTGGTATAAGCAATCATACATGGGCATTCTGGGATTTTCTTCCAACTATTGCAGAGCTTGTAAATACTGCGCCGCCAAAAAATATTAACGGCATTTCAATTCTTCCCTTGTTCTTCGGCAAAGAACAGAAGCAGCATGATTATCTCTACTGGGAAATTAAAACAAACAAAAAAGAATTTAACCAGGCAGTTAGAATAGGAAACTGGAAAGCTGTTCGTTCTAATCCCGATAACCCGCTTGAACTTTATGATTTGACAATTGATCAATCAGAAAAAAATGATTTGAGTTCCAGTCATGCCGGTATAGTGAAAAGAGTTGAAAAGATAATGATTGAAGCCCATACTGAATCAAAAGATTGGCCGATGTATTCGAAGGATTAACACAAAAATTTATTCGGCTGGTTTGAAAGCTTGAACTTGGAAACTAAAGGCAAATTCGAGGCGATAGATATGTCAACGATAACTCGAAGAGAGTTCAACAAAAGAATTACCGCAGGTTTGTTTGGAGCTGCAGCGATTGGTTCCGGTGTTCTTTCGCTTGATAGTTTTGCAAAGGAATCCTCCCAAAACAAAAGACAAATTTTGTTTTTGTCTGTTCCGATCAACACAGTGCAAAATACAATAGCTTTGCAGGACATCCTTATGTTAAAACTCCCGGCTTAGATCGAATAGCAAAGAACGGCGTTACGTTTACTTCGGCTTATTGCGGAAGTCCGCTTTG
>DAIEQA010000235.1:0-8775 GCA_027348115.1 Ignavibacteriales bacterium | reverse complement strand
CGAATTAATTTTTGACGGCGCCTCGATGTGCTTCAACTCCCGAGGCCAGCTTGAAATGCTCGGTAAATCTTTTGAGGAAGATTATTTTATTTATTATTCAAAGAAAAACTACGCAGAAGTCAACACTCTTGAAGGATCATACGGCGAAGAAGCGTTAAAGGGTTTGATTCTTGGTCTAAAAGATTATGCTGGCAAAACCGGTTTTAAAAAAGCTCTTATCGGTTTAAGCGGAGGCATCGATTCTGCGGTTGTGGCTTACATAGCTGCAGCCGCCCTAGGTGCTGAAAATGTTCACGTTGTAATGATGCCGTCAAAATATTCGAGCGAGGGTAGCGTTAAAGATTCCGAGAAACTGATTCGAAATCTCGGCATCTCATCTAATATGATTTCGATTCAGCCTGTAGTTGACAAAGCTTCCGAGTTGCTTAAGGAATCATTTAACGGGAAAGGTGAAGATCTAACGGAAGAAAATTTACAATCCAGAGTTCGAGGAATTTACTTGATGGCTCTTTCCAACAAACACGGTTATTTACTTTGCACAACCGGCAACAAATCCGAAATTGCTACCGGATATGCGACTCTTTACGGAGATATGTGCGGTGCCGTTGCAGTTATTGGAGATGTATACAAAACGCAAGTCTATTTGCTCGCGGATTATATTAACCGGGACGGAGAAATAATTCCGGAAGAGATAATTGTTAAAGCTCCGTCGGCGGAATTACGTTTTAACCAGACAGATCAGGATACGCTTCCTGCTTATGATCTGCTCGATAAAATTTTGAAAATGTATCTTGAAGAACAAAAAGAGTTCGAAGAAATATCGGCTGCAATCGGGGAACCAAATCTCGTCAAAAAGGTATTAAGACTTGTCGATTTGAATGAGTTCAAGCGTAAGCAAGCCGCTCCCGTACTAAGAATTTCCACTAAAGCGTTCGGCTACGGAAGAAGATTCCCAATTGTTCAAGGCTGGCGCAAATAATTTTTAATTTAACTCAGGGTATTCAATGATTAAAAAATTTTTCACTTCGGTAATTATCCTCGCGTTTTTATCTGCCGGATTAACATCAGCGCAGTTTGGTCAGGAAAGTAAAATTGTTACTATTCAATTAATAAAAGGACATGATAAAGTTCATGCTAACTCTCTTCTTAAAGTTGCGGTAAAAATACATGTTGAAAACGGCTGGCATATTAATTCCGATAAACCAAACGAAGATTTTCTTATCGGCACAAAGATTGTTTCTTTAAACGAAAAATTCCCATTGGCCAAAATTGTTTTTCCAAAGGCAAAAGAGATTACTCTTGGTTTTTCGGATAAACCTGTTTCAGTGTTCGAAGGTGATTTTGTTGTTGGGCTTCTTATAAACATTGACAAAGCTTTGCCGGTAGGCAATTATAAGATCCCGATCCAGCTAAAGTATCAATCATGCAACAACCAATCCTGTATGCCGCCTACAAGTGTAACTGATTCAGTCGAAATATCCGTAGTTGAGAAATCAGAGACGGTTGGAAAAATAAATCAGGATGTATTTAAGGATGTAGATCTTTCGCAGAATGCTGTTGTCGAGCAGTCGAACGAAAGCTCGATTGCTTCGTTGCTTGAAAGGAGCGGTTTGTTAATTGGTTTGCTCGCTGTATTTCTTGGCGGTCTCGCGCTTAATCTTACTCCGTGTGTTTACCCGCTTATTCCAATCACGATCGGTTATTTTGGTGGTCAAGCAGAGGGAAGGACGAGCAGATTATTCTTGCTTGGAATTTTATATGTACTTGGAATGGCTCTCACTTACTCCGTGATTGGAGTTGTCACTTCTTTAAGCGGCGCAGTATTCGGAACGCTGCTGCAAAATACGTTTGTTGTAATCGGAATCGCTGTTTTGTTTGTTGTACTTTCATTAAGCCAATTCGGAGTGTATGAATTTAAGTTACCCGACTCATGGGTTATGAAAGCAGGCGGTGCAAAGAGCGGTGCATTTGGAGCGTTCTTCATGGGATTAACAATGGGAGTAGTTGCGGCACCCTGCATTGGTCCTTTTGTTCTCGGTTTGGTTACTTACGTTGCTGCAAAGGGAGATCCTTATTACGGATTCTTAATGTTCTTTGTCATGGCAGTTGGATTAGGATTCCCTTACTTACTTCTCGCTCTCTTTTCCGGAAAGATCAAAAAACTTCCGCGAGCCGGCGATTGGATGGAAGGTGTAAAACATATTTTCGGGTTTTTACTTTTAGGAATGGCGCTTTACTTTGTAGGACCGCTTTTGCCTAAAGCGATTAATCATTTTATACTTCCGGCGTTTGGAATTTTTACTGCGTTATTCTTGTTATTCTTTGATAAAATAGCGAATAAGGTAAAAGGTTTCTTAGCTTTCAAAATTATTTTCTCGGTAGTTGTGATTATGTTTTCCGTTTACTCGCTTATACCGGAAAAGAAAGCAGAACCAAAATGGCAAACCTTCAGCGAAGCTAAATATGAACAATCGTTGAAAGGTAATGAGAAAATGGTAATTGATTTTTACGCCGATTGGTGTATACCTTGTAAAGAATTGGATGGAATGACCTTCTCGGATCCCCGCGTAGTCGAAGAACTTCAAAAATTTACTCCGTATAAAGTTGATATGACGCAAACGCTATCGGATGCGACAGAAAATTTGCGGAATAAATTTTCAATTGTAGGAATGCCGACAGTTCTAATTATTAATTCCAAAGGCGAAGAGGTTCAAAGATTAACAGGATTTGTCAGCGCGGATGAATTCTTAAAATTTATAAAGTCTGTAAATTAAAGACATATGGATTGCGAATCCTGATTAGGATTTATATTTTTGATGGCTTTAGAAATTAAACATACTTACAAAAAAATATTGAGCATTAAAAATGGCACAAGAAACTGAAAAAGAAGTACAGGGTCTCAACGAAGTAACTATAAGATTTGCTGGCGACTCTGGTGACGGTATGCAGTTGACCGGCACACAGTTTAGCGATACAACAGCTTTGGTAGGAAATGATTTAGGCACATTACCGGATTATCCAGCTGAAATTAGAGCACCCGCCGGAACGTTATACGGTGTGAGCGGTTTCCAATTGCACTTTAGCTCCAGCGATATTCATACTCCAGGTGATACACCAGATGTCCTGGTAGCAATGAATCCCGCTGCGTTAAAAATAAATTTGAAAGATCTTAAGCAGGGCGGAATGATAATCGCCAATACGGACTCATTCGACGCAAAGAATCTTAAGATGGCCGGTTATGAAACTAATCCTCTTGAAGACGGCAGTCTTTCAAATTATAAACTTCACTTAATCCCTATTACAACATTAACGTCAAACACATTAAAAGATTCCGGATTAGGCCTTAAAGAAATTACAAGATGTAAAAACTTTTTCACGCTTGGTTTGATGTACTGGCTGTTCGATCGTCCTATTGAACCGACATTGGAATGGATACAATCCAAATTTGCAAAGAACAAATCTATTGCGGATGCGAATACAAAAGTATTGAAAGCCGGTTATTATTTCGGCGACGAAACTGAAATTTTTACTACAAGATATAATGTTGAACCCGCTGCATTGCCCAAAGGTACTTATAGGAACATTTCCGGCAACGAAGCTATTGCTCTTGGGTTTGTTGCTGCTTCTTTGAAAAGCGGTTTGCCTTTGTTTTTAGGTTCGTATCCTATTACTCCTGCATCGGATATTCTTCATTACCTAAGCGGCTTCAAAAATTACGGCGTAAAAACTTTTCAAGCCGAGGATGAAATTGCCGGTATCTCTTCCGCAATCGGCGCTTCATACGGAGGTTATCTTTCCATCACAACCACAAGCGGTCCAGGCATGGCGTTGAAAACTGAGGCAATGGGATTAGCCGTTATGACCGAACTTCCTTTAGTAATTATTGATATACAACGCGGCGGACCAAGCACGGGTCTTCCTACTAAAACCGAGCAGGCGGATTTATTCCAGGCTATTTACGGAAGAAACGGCGAAGCCCCGATTCCGGTTATAGCTACTTCTACCCCAAGCGATTGTTTTTACATGTCGTTGGAGGCGGCTCGAATTGCCGTTAAATTTATGACGCCTGTGATTCTTTTAAGCGATGGTTACATTGCTAACGGTTCCGAACCATGGCGCTTGCCTCATGATAACGAAATTCCTGAAATACCTGTTAAGTTCTGGACCGAGAAAGAAGGTTTCGCTCCTTACAAACGCGATGAAAATCTCTCGCGTCCATGGGTTAAACCCGGTACGCCCAATCTCGAACACCGTATCGGCGGATTGGAAAAAGCTCACATTACCGGTAATGTAAGTTATGATCCCGATAACCACGACTTTATGGTTAGACTGCGCGCGCAGAAAGTAAAAAATATCGCAAATGATATTCCAGATATTGAGGTTGTCGGCGAGCAGGAAGGTGAACTATTGGTATTGGGATGGGGCGGAACATACGGAGCTATTACTGAAGCGGTTAAGAACGTTCGCAAGAGCGGAAAGAAAGTATCTCAAGCTCAATTAAAATATCTTTTCCCGTTCCCTAAAAATTTGGGCAAGGTATTGAAAGGATTTAAGAAAGTATTGATTCCCGAAATCAATATGGGTCAGCTTGCAACAATTATTAGAAGCGAATTCTTAATTGAACCGATCTCGCTTACCAAAATTAAAGGACTTCCATACAAGACAATAGAAGTTCAAAATAAAATATTAGAAGTACTTGGAGGCAGCAATGGCAAATAACATAGATGTACCGCAGGTTAAATTAACAGCTAAAGATTTTTCGTCGGATCAAGATGTAAGATGGTGCCCTGGATGCGGTGACTACTCAATTCTCGCTCAAGTTCAAAGAGTTTTTCCGGAAATTGGTAAAAAGAAGGAAGATATAGTTTTCATTTCCGGTATCGGCTGTTCAAGCCGCTTTCCTTACTACATGGATACTTACGGATTCCACAGCATTCACGGAAGAGCAGCCGCAATTGCTTCCGGTTTAAAAATTGCAAGACCGGAATTATCCGTTTGGGTAGCAACCGGCGACGGAGATTTAATGAGTATCGGAGGGAATCACTTCATCCATACCTGCCGAAAGAATATGGATCTTAAAGTATTGATGTTTAACAATAGAATTTACGGATTAACAAAGGGCCAATATTCGCCTACATCCGAAAAAGGAAAAGTTACAAAGAGTACACCTTTCGGCAGCGTTGATTATCCCTTCAACCCGCTTTCATTAGCCCTTGGTGCGGAAGCAACTTTTGTTGCCAGAACATTGGATAGAGATCCTAAGCACATGCAGGAAATGATTCGCCGCGCGGCTCAGCATAAAGGAACCGCGTTTATAGAAATTTACCAGAACTGCAACATCTTTAACGACGGCGCATTTGAATTGTTAACCGAGAAGGAAACCAGAGCAGACAACGTTGTTGTTCTTGAGCACGGCAAACCTCTTGTTTTCGGTAAGAACAAAGAGAAGGGAATTAAACTTGACGGATTTACTCCTAAAGTAATTGATCTTACAGATGGAAAAAATTCCGCTAACGATTGTCTCGTCCACGATGAAAACGATGCTGACCCGATTCGCGCTTTCATTTTGGCTCACATGACAGATCATCCCGGTCTTCCTACTCCTATCGGAATTGTTCGCCAAGTATTTAAAGAGACCTACGATGAAGGAGTTGACAGACAGATTAAACATATTACCGAAAAGAAAGGTGCCGGTACAATTGAGAAACTTCTTTTCTCCGGCAGTACCTGGGAAGTGAACTAATCCTTATATCCCGGGAACAAATACGCTTTCTGTATAGTGGATTAATGTTGTTATATTTTTGAAGGCGAAGTTTTGCTTCGCCTTCTTTATTTTTATAAAGGAATTTGTTGATGACCGATTTCCCGTTGCTTAAAAAAATTATTGAAGAACATAGTTCGTTTGTTTTATCCACGCATGTTAGTCCCGATGCCGATGCTCTCGGCTCAGAACTCGCTTTTTACCTTTTGCTTAAGAACCTAGGAAAGAAAGTTTTTGTTGTTAACCACAGCGCCACGCCGTATAATCTTGAATTCCTGGATACCGGAAATGTGATTGACAAATTCGACGAGCAGAAGCATCCGAAAGTAATCGAAGAATCGGAAGTATTTATTCTTCTCGATCTTAATCATGCCGGAAGAATAGTAAGGATGGAAAAAACCTTCCGCAGTTACAGCGGAATTAAAATTTGTATCGATCATCATCATGATCCCGAAAATTCATTCGATTATATCTTCGGAGGAACAGATTACTGCGCCACTTCCGAAATAATTTATGATTTTATAGAAAAGACAAAGATCGTCGAACTGGATTATTTAATCGCATACCAATTATACGCGGGAATTATGACCGATACCGGTTCGTTTCGATTCGACAGGACCACTCCGCGTGTGCATCAATTAACGTCCGACTTGTTATCTAAAGGAGTTGATCCGACGGACATGTACGAAAAGATTTACAACCAATTCCGGTACGGCAGGGTAAAGCTTTTAGGCGAAGCGCTCGAATCGATCAAGCTCGATTCCACAAAACAAATCGCGTATATGGTAATTACCCGCGGAGCTTTGGAGAGGAACAACGCTACCGAAGACGATGTAGACGGCTTTGTGAATTATTGCCTTACTATTCAAGGCGTTAACGTAGGCATCTTGTTCTTCGAATTAAAAGACGGGCTTAAGATCAGCTTTAGGTCCAAAGGTGAAATTACGGTTAACAAATTAGCCGCGGAATTCGGAGGCGGTGGACATATAAACGCTTCCGGTACCCGGCTTTTCAATGTTGCGCTTGATGAAATGACGGAGAAAGTTATATCCGCCGCTCAAAAATATTTGAATTAGAAAGAGGAAATCATGCACTTCAATTTAAAGATTGTTCCCGCGGAAGACGAACTGACATTTCAGCCGGATTCGGCGCTCGTAAAGTTCTTTATCGATACAAAAAATCTTGAGAAGCTGGCAGAAGGATTTTTTGAGTCGCTTAATTTTCCATTAGGCAGGGCGCAAAAGAAAAATTTTCTCAACGAAAAAAATAACGAGCTAGTTTATTTCAGCCACGATGCCGAACCTTCGGTTGTGTTCCTCCGCAAGATAAAGCTCGACGAGAATTTCTCAGTCGATTTTTTCAGGAACTACTTTGCGGGATTAATTCCTTCGCTTCAAAATCATAATCTTGAAAACGTGCACGTTGTAGTTCCTTATTACAAGGAATTCGAAAAATATTTTGAAAGCGAAGAATATTTTTTACAGACAATTTTCGAAGGAATGCTTCTAGGCAATTACACATTTGATAAATACAAAAGCGAGACAAAGAAACCTGGGACGGTCTCGCTCTTCATTCATTACACCGATCAAAAATTATTGAAGAGAGCGATTGACGTAACGGGCAAATTAATGAGCGCTATCTACTTTTCCCGCGACCTGGTTAACGAACCGGCGAATAATTTATATCCGATGGAACTTGCCGCGCGCGTCAAGGCGGAATTTAAGAATACAGGCGTAAAGGTAAACGTTTTAGAAGCGGCAGAGCTGAAGCGCAAAAAAATGTTCTCGATCTTAGCCGTTGGGGGAGGCAGCAATAAACAGCCTTGTTTAATCTCGCTTCACTATAAGCCCGCGGGCAGGGCTAAAAAGAAGATCGCGCTGGTAGGTAAAGGAGTTACTTATGATTCCGGCGGACTTTCGATTAAGCCGACCTCCGGGATGCTTGAAATGAAAGCTGATATGGCCGGAGGCGCCGCGGTTGCCGGAATAATTAAGACTGCCGCCGTGTTAAAACTTCCGGTCGAAATTGTAGGCGTTATACCCGCGGTTGAAAATATGATTGGCGGCGCGTCGTTTAAGCCGAGCGATGTTATTAAATCCTATTCCGGTAAAACAATTGAAGTAAAAGACACCGACGCGGAAGGAAGAATCATTTTAGCGGACGCGCTTCACTACGCTTCCGAGCAGAAGCCCGATGAGATAATAGATCTTGCAACGCTCACAGGCGCTTGCGTTGTCGCGCTCGGGGAAATTGCAGCGGGTTTATTTACATCCAGCGACAAGCTTGCCGGCGCGCTCCTTAATTCCGGCGCAAAAACTTTTGAAAGATTGTGGCGCTTTCCTTTCTGGAGCGAATACAAGGATATGATTAAGAGCGACATTGCCGATGTTGCCAATCTCGGGCCCAGATGGGGAGGCGCAATTACTGCGGGAAAATTTTTAGAGCATTTTGTGGACGAAAAAATTCCATGGGCCCATCTCGATATCGCCGGTCCTGCCATTAAACATAAATCCACAAACTATACCGAGAAGTACGATACAGGCTTCGGCGTAAGATTAATAGCGGATTACCTTGTTAACGGGATTAAGTAAAAGAAAAACCTTTTACATTTGCCGCGGCGGTAATCGCATAAAATAAATTTAACGCGCCCGGCGCATAAAGATCGGAGCGGCCGATTAAATATTATTTGAAAGAATATTTTTTCAAACCGACCTCGTTATTTTATCACTTGCGTTAAGCAGATTAACGTTGCTTAAATAATTTAAAGATTTGCTCTGAGCGAAAGATCATTTACATCGGGCAAGAAAGTCTTGTGCCCTAATTATTGATATTTACGCCGTCATTTTAAACGCTTGCATCGAAAAATTTGATAATTCCACAGCGATTTTTAACGCGCGCACCGAAATTATTAGCGTTTACATTGAAACATTTTACATCTACACTAGAGCATCACAGTACTTTCCAAAAGATAATGATGTCCCCCTTCGTAAAAATTTTCTTGCATCTTAAATCTG
>DAIEQA010000057.1:0-2659 GCA_027348115.1 Ignavibacteriales bacterium | reverse complement strand
CACAAAACATGGGTGGTTCCGGTGCAAGTTGTATCATTCACATTTTGGAGGCAGTATGATCAGTCCAAGATATCATCGAGAAATTCCTCAGCGTTACCGTCTCGAAGCAGGTAAGTGCAAACAATGCGGAAACATTTCTTTTCCGCCGAGATTGGTTTGCCCGAAATGCAAATCACAAAATTTTGAAACGGTGCAGTTGAGCAGAGAAGGGAAAATTTTAACTTTCACAATCATTCGCGTTGGACCGGATAAATTTTCCAAAGAAACGCCATACGTTGTAGCGATTATAGAATTGAATGACGGCGTTCGTTTTACCGCTCAAGTCGCAGATTGCAATGTTGATAAAGTTGCAATCGGCGATAAAGTAAAAATGATTTTCCGCAAAATACAGGATGAAGGGAAATCCGGTTTGCATTGTTACGGGTATAAAGCTGTATTAGTATAGAACGGAGAATGTAGAGTGTAGATTTTGTGTTGCATGTTGGCAATGTGATTGTAGATGTAGGTTTTTAGTTTTTTCTTGAAAAGGTAAAAACAATGATTTATTATGAATCTAGTATTTCACACAACATAAGATCTAAGGCAATTAGACTAGTTGCTTTTTATATTAATTATATGAAAACTGTGCGTCGTTAATTATATAATGTGGATTCGCATATTAAAACATCTCAACAATCGAGAGGAATGAAATGAGTAAACTAATATCGAACGAAAAGGATGGAATCATCACACGCTTAGACGCTCTTATTCGCCTTTTCATAGAAACAAATAAAGGTCAAAATGGTATGACCGATGCGTTAGCAGCACGTATCCTGAAGTCTGTGGGACTAACCCCAACTGAGATAGCGAAGGTCTTTGGTAAGAAATCCGCTTCTGATGTTGCACCTTACCTCTATCCGAAGAAAAAATAAAATAGGAGTTCAAATTATGCCAAGATCAACCGATGAACAAATTCTCGAAAAACTTGATCAGATACTTCGAGTACTGAGCATTCAGGTTGGGACTGATAAAAGTCTCACTGAACGGGCTAGAATACTAAAGCTAGCTGGACTCGAGAATCAGGCAATTGCTGATGTCTTGAACATTTCCATTGAATCGGTCAGGACGCTTACATCAAACCTCAGACCGAAAACTAAAAGAAGGAAATAGCTATGGAAAATTCTAATGATCGAATTGAACGCTTGCTGGCGTTGATTCTTTTACATGCGATGAAAGGTTCATCGCAAAAGGAAAAAGTGATTCAATTAAACATTGCAGGCTTTTCAAATATCGAAATAGCCGAGTTTCTTGATACTAAACCCACAGTTGTTGCTACCTTATTATATCAATCAAAGAAATCTGGAAAGCGGAAACCATAGCATGGCTTCAGTATTAGACTTTCGTTTATCGAAATTTGATCTTAACGGTGTCAGCAAAAGCGGACGGTTCATCGGCCGTCAAACGTATTGGAAGCTCTACTGCATCGAGAACATTTTCCGAGTCGTAATTCACTCCGTCCTCACATTAGAAATTTTGCCTGATTGGTGGACCGTCGCAGTAGATCAAGATATCCAAAAGAAGGCTCTTCGTTTTCAAAGTAATTATCTTAATAAGGGCTGGCACGGTAAGCCTGGTACACACGGTATATATTATATTGACTTGAAAGATCTCAATGAAATTATTCGTGCTAATGCTAATCTATTCTCTCCTGTGATTCCAGATCTTGATAAATGGATCATCGGCATTGAAGAATTAAGACTTCCCAGAAATGTTGTGGCTCATATGAATTTCCCGACCAAAACAGACATGAAACGGATTGATGTTTTCTATGATGATTGCTTGTATCTCATAACGCTTGTACAAAATAGAATCGAACTTAAAATACCGTGAGTCTTGCAGATTCAATTGACCGTCCAATACAACGACTCTCTGTTTTTCTTAAAAAGGAATAATGAGCTCGTTCAATTGTTTTTTATTCATTCTCTGCGTGCTTTGCGCGATTTTCCTTTGCGGCCTCTGCGTTTAAAGATTTTACCGCAGAGAACGCGGAGATGACGCTAAGATCGCAGAGAAATAACCGCTTCATTTTTATTCCAACCTTACCATTTTTTTGCAGAAGGGCAATTGTAACGTAGCTGAAATGATTTTGTGCAGTAGAATCTGGGTTGCATTGTTACCGGTATAAAGCTATGTTATTCAAGTAAGCTTTAATCATTCACGGTCCGGATTCAACAATTTAGTAGAAGGAGTTACTATGAAGTCCATTGTTGCGTTCTCCGTAATCTGTATTCTCTTTTTATCGTGTAAGAATCAATCCTCCGAAGTAAGCGATGTGATATCGGCAGATGCGAAATATGTTTTGCCATACCCGGTCGGGCGTGAGTACACATGCTCTCAAGGATTTAACGGTCAATATTCGCACAACGGCTCATTCCGTTACGCGGTGGATTTTGCAATGCCGATCGGAACACTTGTCACCGCAGCCAGGAGCGGTCGCGTTGTTTACATTGTTGAGAGTAACTCAGACAATGACCGTACTGAGGGGCATGAAAATGTAGTGATCGTCATGCATGATGATACTACCTACGCGCGTTACGTTCATTTAACAACAAACGGGGCTTTAGTTGCGATAGGGCGAACCGTAGCGCCGGGTGACACAATCGGTTTAATCGGTAACTCG
>DAIEQA010000056.1:0-1965 GCA_027348115.1 Ignavibacteriales bacterium | reverse complement strand
CACAAAACATGGGTGGTTCCGGTGCAAGTTGTATCATTCACATTTTGGAGGCAGTATGATCAGTCCAAGATATCATCGAGAAATTCCTCAGCGTTACCGTCTCGAAGCAGGTAAGTGCAAACAATGCGGAAACATTTCTTTCCCGCCACGATTGGTTTGCCCAAAATGCAAATCGAAAAGTTTTGAAACGGTGCAGTTGGGCAGAGAAGGTAAAATTTTAACGTTCACGATCATTCGAGTTGGACCGGATAAATTTTCCAAAGAGACGCCGTACGTTGTTGCGATAATTGAATTGAACGACGGCGTTCGTCTTACCGCTCAAGTTTCGGACTGCGATGTTGATAAAGTTGCAATCGGTGATAAAGTAAAACTTGTCTTCCGCAAAATACAGGACGAAGGGAAATCCGGTTTACATTGTTATGGGTATAAAGCGGTGATTGATTTGAAATGAGTTTACAATTCTTTAATGAAAATTTAAGATAATACCGTTAATAAAAACCGATATGGCAAACGAAATGCATTTTTACTAATTACTAGTCATAGCTATGCTACATAAATCAACTTATTAATAGGAGTTAATGTCATGAAACCAAGACAACATTTTACCATTTGGTTATACATCCTTTCCTGTATAATAATTGCATCGTCTGTTACTTACAGCCAAGAAGAAAAGAAAATACTCACTGTTCCTGGTGATATCCATACACCTTACGACATTATCGACGCAGTTGCTTTTGTGCAGGAGGTCGAGAGGGAGGTGCAACTCTTTGGTAGTGATGTGGTAAAATCATATAATAGTGCGCTGGTATCAGCCTTTTCAACATTAGAAAAATATGCCAGAAAGGTTGGTGCTGATGCAGTCATAAATATTCAACTACAATTTGTAGTTCTTCCTGGCACCAAGGGGAATGCGAATGAGTTATTGGTTTTTGGAACATTAGTGAAATACAAGACGGGTAAATAATCTTCTCTTAAAATTATCTGTTATTGTATGTTAAGTAAACCTTATTCGAATTGGTACATTTTCATACCAATCTTACCTTTTATGCCTTTGCGCCATGTGTGGTTAAAAAAAATTTACCGCAGAGAGCGCTTGAGGATACACAAAGCACGCAGAGAAAATATCAACATTACGCAAAAAATTAATTTTCTGTTTTTATTAAAAAAATCAAAAAGAATCTTTTTAATTGCTATCTACTCTTCGCGGTTAAAAAAGCTTTACCGCGGAGAACGCAGAGTCCGCCCAAGGCGGATCGCAAAGTTCGCGGAGAAATAATCACTTCATTTCTATTCCAACCTTATCATTTTTTACTGAAGGACAATTGTAACGTAGTTGAAATGATTTTGTGCAGTAGAATCTGGATTGCATTGTTCCCGGTATAAAGCTATGTTATAAGAGTATGATAGATAAGAATCATCCGCTGCAATCATTTCATACGCCGTATAATTTCGTTGATTATTGGTCAAGAGAACATTTAGCTCAAGGCAAGCTTTAATCATTGACGGTCCGGATTCAACAATTTAGTAGAAGGAGTTACTATGAAGTCCATTGTTGCGTTCTCCGTAATCTGTATTCTTTTCTTATCGTGTAAGAACCAATCTTCCGAAGTAAGCGATGTGCCATCGGTAGAGGCGAAATATGTTTTGCCATACCCGGTCGGGCGTGAGTACACGTGCTCTCAAGGATTTAACGGCCAATATTCGCACTACGGCTCATTCCGTTACGCAGTGGATTTTGCAATGTCGATCGGAACACTCGTCACTGCAGCCAGGAGCGGCCGCGTTGTTTACATTGTTGAGAGTAACTCAGACAATGACCGCGCCGAGGGGCATGAAAATGTAGTGATCGTCATGCATGATGATACTACCTACGCGCGTTACGTTCATTTAACAACAAACGGGGCTTTAGTTGCGATAGGGCGAACCGTAGCGCCGGGTGACACAATCGGTTTAATCGGTAACTCG
>DAIEQA010000051.1:0-2396 GCA_027348115.1 Ignavibacteriales bacterium | reverse complement strand
AACTCCGGCGAATGAACCCGGCTCGCATTCATATCAAATCTCTCCGAATTCTGAATGGGCAATTCATACTTATTCGTCGTTCGATGTTCCGCCGGTAACGAATATAGTTCATCTTCCGGATCATAAAGTTTACCGTACTCTCGTTTCTAATTCAGAATTGAAAGAAAGAATAAAAAATCTGAAAACCAGTCCGGTGGAATTTTTTAAAGTTGATATCGGTAACGGAATTAAACTAGATGGTTACTGTATTAAACCATATAATTTTGATCCTTCAAAAAAATATCCGGTGCTGTTTTATGTTTACGGCGAGCCTGCCGGTCAAACAGTTTTAGACAGATGGATGGGCAGAGGCTGGCTGTGGCATGAAATGCTTGCGCAGCAGGGCTACATAATTATGAGCGTTGATAATCAAGGAACACCGGCACCGAAAGGCAGAGAGTGGCGGCAAGTTGTTTATAAGCAGATTGGAATACTTGCGTCAAAAGAGCAGGCAGCGGCAGTTGAGGAACTTCTTAAAACACGTCCGTATCTCGATCCAAACCGCGTTGCAGTGTGGGGCTGGAGCGGAGGCGGATCGATGACGCTGAATCTTCTTTTCAGATTCCCGGATATTTACAAAACCGGAATGTCAGTTGCGCCGGTTACCAACCAGAGATATTATGACACTATTTATCAAGAAAGATACATGGGACTTCCGCAGGAAGATTCTGTTGGTTATGCAAACGGGTCGCCAATTAATTTTGCACAAAACCTAAAAGGAAATCTTTTGATAGTACACGGCTCCGGCGACGATAATGTTCATTACCAGAATACCGAAGCGCTTGTGAATAAATTAATTTCACTCGACAAACCCTTCAGAATGATGGTTTATCCAAATAGGACTCACGGCATTTTTGAAGGCAAGAATACCAGTCTTCATTTGTACAGTCTGCTGACAAGATATTTGTACGAACACGAACCGGCTGGACCAATAAAATAATTTTATAATTGGAGAAAAGATGGCGACATTACCTGCTTTAAAAGACTTTCCGATGAAAACATTAAGCTTTTTAAAAAAGCTTTCAAAAAATAATTCGCGTGAATGGTTTGAAGCTCACCGCGACGAATATAATTCCGATTTCCTTGAGCCCGCGCTTCAGCTTGTTGTGGAGATTGGAGAAAAGCTTTCGAAGATCGCTCCGAACATTCAAGCAATACCGAAAATTGATAAATCAATATTCAGGCTTCACCGCGACGTCCGATTCAGCAAGGATAAATCGCCATACAAAACCAACCTCGGAATTTATTTCTGGGAAGGCAAAAAGAAAATGGACAGTCCAGGATTTTATTTTGAAGTTAACACTAAAGGTTTTTTCTACGGCTCCGGAATTTACATGCCGTCGAAAGAGCAATGGAAGCTTTACCGCGATGCCGTTTCAAATCAACAGCTGGGGAAAGAACTTGACGCCGCAGTTAAAAAAGTTTTGAAGAAAGGTAATTACGGAATCGGCGGGAAGAAATATAAAAAAGTTCCGAAAGGATTCGATCCCGATTCGCCTTACGCGGAATATCTTCTTTACGAAGGACTTTATGCTTTTTACGACAGCGAAAATATAAATGAATTAACTAAAGCTGACGTCGTAGATTTTTCTATTAAGAAATTCAAAGATATGCTTCCGGTTCACCAGTGGCTGGTGAAAGTGTTGGATTAAGACTTAATCTGCCGCAGAAGCGCTTTTCAAACCATTCAAAATAATAATGCGGATTCTCGTCAGAATTTTATGTCTAACTATAAGGACGAATTTTATTTTCGTCTGCGGTAATTCTTCAAACAAACAAGTTTAGTAGGAGTAAAATGATTTCGATCAAAAATGTGACCAAAAAATTTTCAAGCGTAACGGCTCTTGATAATATTTCTTTGGAGATTCAGAAGAAAGAAATTTTCGGATTACTTGGACCGAACGGCGCGGGCAAATCAACTTTGATGAATCTTCTAATCGGTTACCTCGATGCCGACGAAGGCGAGCTTGTTGTTGCCGGAGAAAAAGTTACCCGCAATAATCTTGAGTCGAGAAAGAAGATCGGGCTTGTGCCGCAGTCAATTGCGCTTTACGATGATATTTCCGCGCAGGAAAACCTGGAAATATTTGGTTCGTTTTTCGGGATAAGAAAAAATCTTCTCCGTGCGGTCATCGCGGAAAATCTAAACCGCGTCGAACTATATGATAGACGTAAAGATAAAGTGAAAGGATTCTCCGGCGGGATGAAACGCCGCTTGAACATTGCCGCAAGTCTACTTCACGATCCCGAAATACTCCTTTGCGACGAGCCGACTGTCGGCGTCGATCCGCAATCGCGCAATGCCATCTTCGATTATCTTGAAAAGCTGAATGATGAAGGCAAGACGATTATCTACA
>DAIEQA010000027.1:0-4955 GCA_027348115.1 Ignavibacteriales bacterium | reverse complement strand
CTAAAGCAAGTCCGTCTGTAATCTGCAAAACTTCGCTAACCGTTTTTATCGCCAAAGCTGCGTTGTATTTTTGATAATCACCGCGCAACGGGGTTGTATAGATTGAAAAAGATTTAGCCGAAAGATCGACAACAATCCGCTCATGCAATGATGAAGTAAAATCCGGCAATTTAAAATACTTGCAACCATAACGGTTGCTTATATTTTCTATTACTTCTACCGCTTCCTCAGTAAGATTTCCCGTAAGAACGGAAGCACCCGGTTTAATAATGCCGGCTTTCTCGAAAGCTATTTTTTCTATTGTATCCCCGAGATGCTGCGTATGTTCCAGACTTATGGAAGTAATTACAGATGCCAAAGGATTAAGTACATTGGTTGCGTCGAGTCTTCCGCCCAACCCGGTCTCGATAACAGCGTAGTCAACTTTTTGTTCACAAAAATACTTAAATGCAAGCGCAGTGGTAATTTCAAAAAATGTCGGCTTATGTCGGTCAATATAATTAACAAGAGAATCTATAAACTCAGCTACATATCCGTCATCTATCATCTTGCCGTCACTCTTAATCCGTTCATTATACCTTACGAAATGCGGAGAAGTATAAAGCCCGACTTTGTAACCTGCTTCCATCAAAATACTGGCGATGAAAGAAGACGTACTTCCCTTTCCGTTGGAACCGGCGATATGGATCGTCTTTAAAGTTTTGTGAGGATTACCGATTTCTTGAAGCAAGTCGGTAATATTCTCCAGACCGAGTTTAATTCCAAATTGGTGAAGCGAAAATAATTTTTGCAGCGCTGAATTTATATCCATCTAAACTTTATATTTGATAAGAACCTGTCAGTTTTGATATTTGGTCTATCGAGAATTTTTCACAGTATGAATTTAGTCCATCAAGTATTTCAACTCCGGCGTTCGGATTAATAAAATTAACTGTACCGAGCTGAACAGCAGACGCTCCGACAATCATAAACTCAACGACATCTCTCCAATCCATAATGCCGCCGATACCGATGATAGGTATATCTATGTTACGTTTGATCTCAAAAACCTTTGCAAGTGCAACCGGTTTAATTGCCGGGCCGGATAAGCCGCCGGTGATATTTTTAATTTTCGGTTTGCGAGTATTGATATCGAATGAGGTCCCTACCAATGTATTTATCGCGGAAACTGCATCGCCGCCTTCTTTCTTTACCACTTCAGCAAACTCGGATATTTTCGGAACGTTGGGAGATAATTTTATAATCAGAGGTTTGTTTGTTACCTTGCGCACCTGCTCGGTTATTCTGCCGACAGATTTCAAATCATTCCCAAAAATCAATCCACCTTCTTTCACATTAGGACAAGAGACATTTATTTCGAAAGCTTTAATTGTTTCTTCCGAAGTTAAAATCTTTGTACACTCAACGTACTCTTCAATTGTACTAGCAGCTATATTGCAAATCAATGTTGTATTAAGATTTTTAAGAAACGGTATTTTTTCTTTTACGAATACTTCCACGCCCACATTTGCCAAGCCGATGGCATTTAACATACCGGAAGGTGTTTCAACTATTCTTTGCGGGGGGTTTCCTTTACGCGGCTTCAAAGACAGCGACTTTGTTACAATGCCGCCAAGTTTACTTAAATCTGTGAACTGAGCTATTTCATTTCCATACCCAACCGTACCCGAAGCTAGAAGGATAGGGTTTTTCAATCTTAGTTTACCGATATTAACCGAGAGATCAATTCCGCTCATAACTTCACCGCCATGGAATTAAAAACCGGCCCGTCTTTACAAACGAGCAAATAAGTTTCTCCATCAGAGGAATCTATCGGGCATCCCTGGCAAATACCGAAACCGCAAGCCATTGCGCACTCGACGGAAATTTGACAATCATAGTCATTTTCGTTACAAAAATTTTGCAGCGCTTTTAACATCTGGTTTGGCCCGCATCCGAATACTCTTACCTTCCCGGTTATGTTTTCAATTTTCGATTTCAATAAGTCTACAACATTGCCGGTGTATCCGGCGGAACCATCGTCCGTGGCGATATTTACATTTGTTAAAGCGTGGCTTACAAGTAGTTTTGAGTTCCTAGCGCCGACAAGACTTATAATTTTTTTATCTGCGGGAATATGTCTGCTAAGAAACGGGAAGGGAGCGGAGCCCAAACCGCCGGCAACAATAATTGCAGTATCGTATTCGCCGTTATAAATAAATCCCTTGCCAAGCGGACCGAGCAATTCCAATTCGTCGCCTTTTTTCTTACCGGATAATATTTTCGTTCCTTCGCCGTGAATATCAAATAAAAAGTAAACGTAATCTTCCTCTACATCGCTAACGCTGAACGGACGCCTGAGCAGCGGAAAGTTTGTCTCCGAGACTTTAATGTTGCAGAACTGTCCCGGTTTTACCGTCGAGGCAATTGACGGCGCAAATACCTTCAGTAAAAATATTCCTTCCTGGATAGCCCGAATCGATTCGACTACCGATTTCTCTATAAACAATTATAATCCTGAATTTAATTAGAACATTTGATGTACTACTTAGCAGCAAACAAAAATTACTTCATCAAGAATTTTTCTTCTATAGATTTTATTTTATCTAGACGGCGTTGATGCCGGTCGCCTAAGAAACCGGATTTTAACCATACCTCAATAATAGATTTAATAGTCTCATCCCCTAAAGTTTTAGCGCCCATAACTAGAACATTTGCGTTGTTATGTTCACGCGCGCTCTTAGCAGAAAATTCGTTGTAGCATGTTGCAGCTCTTATACCGGGAATTTTATTAGCGGTAATGGCAGAAGGAATTCCCGTTGCGTCTAAAATAATCCCGCAGTCGACTTCTCCCATTATCACACGGTTCGCAACATCGAAAGCTATATCTGGATAATCAACGGCATCCTCGGTAAAGGTTCCCACATCGGTAACATCTAAACCTTTGGCTTTAAGAAAATCGTAAACAATTTTTTTTGCTTTCACGCCGGTGTGATCAGAACCGATTGCAACTTTGCTGTAGTTGGATATAACTGGCGCCTTGGCGGAAATTTCGCTGACAATTCTCAACCCCGCATGACGGATTCTATCCAAAGCAAGCGGAGTAATTACGCTTCCCTTCTCGATATTTATTTCCTGCCCGTCGTTCTTTAGGACTTTTTTTACGTCGTCTTCTGTAATTAATTTTTTCATGTATAAAAACGAATGAAATATTTTCTGATACCAAATTAAATTAATTCGTTCTTCTTATTCATCTTAAGATAATCAACAATCTGGCGAACATCTTGCGCGTTATTTCTGTGACATACCAAAAGCGCTTCGTGAGTATTTATGATTATCAAATTCTCGACGCCGATTGTAGCTGTAAATTTTCTTGGCGAAAATATATACGAGCTGTAAGTCTTTTCCGTGTACACGTCGCCTGCTATTGCGTTACCGTCTTCATTCTTATCGGAAATTTCGTAAACCGCTTCCCAGTTGCCAAGATCGTTCCAATAAAAATCCGCCTTGGTAAGATACACATTTGATGCCTTTTCCATAACACCGTAATCTATCGAAATACTTTTTAATTGGCCGTACTCGTGAACAAGCTGGCGTTCAAAATCCGGCGTGCCGATCGCTTCTTCGATCTTCTGAAGTCCTTCATGCAAATCCGGCAAATATTTCTTAATCTCGTTAAGAATCGAATCGACGCGCCAGATAAATATGCCGGCGTTCCAAAGAAAGTCTCCGGACTCCATGAATTGTCTTGCCGTAGAAAGATTCGGCTTCTCCGCGAATGTCAACACTTTATAAACGTTCGAAGATACTTCCGCATCGTCAAATTGGATGTAACCGTAACCGGTTTCCGGCCGCGTTGGTGTTACGCCTATTGTCACAAGTCCTTTCGATCTATAAGCGAACTCCGCTGCGGTGGAAAGACATTTTCTAAATTCTTCGTCGTCCTTTATCAGGTGATCCGACGGCAATGTAATAGTCACAGCATCAGGATTTTTCTTTTTTATAAAAACGGAAGCTAAGCCAATACACGCAGCCGTATTTTTTCCAAACGGCTCATCAATAATATTCTCTTCAGGAATTTGAGGGAGCTGTTCTTTAACTCTCATCTTTTGTACTTTATTAGTTATGATGAGAATATTTTTATTTTCAACCAATCCGTTTAATCTGTTCACCGTATCCTGAATCATCGTGTTTTCCCCGACGATTCGAATTAATTGTTTCGGTTTTTTTTCTTTGCTTCTCGGCCAGAACCTTGAACCGACTCCTCCAGCCATAATTACTGCGTATAATTCCATTTACTTATCCTTCTGTTTTGTCATTATTGACTTTCCGAAATTTTCGGCACGGTTAAGATAGCTCGTAATATCTACTTCCTTACCGCGAACAACAGCTACAATAACAATCAAGCAAGATCGAAGCGATTCGATTACATTTTGACTTGGCGAAATCTTTTTCTTATGAATCATATCGAGTCCGCGCGCAAAAATTTTATGCATGTTCGATAGAATTTCAAAGCCGATCTTCTGCGAGAATTCGGAGTTCTCATACATCGTTTTTATATAATTATTAATTTCGCTTTCGGTGTATTCGAATTTCAAAACCTTATTCAAAAAAGAATCCAGTTCCTTCACCGGCTTTAGAACCTTATCTTCATAATTGTCGAAGTTAAATTTAGATTCATTATTCAGCTCATCAAAAATAATCGCTTGCTTCAATTCATCCGGCCCTGGTCGTTTGGGAATTTCGGATTCAACCGGTTTCTTAACGGCAGTATCCGGTATAACCGCGGCGGGATTTTCGGCCCTCTTTGTCAAATCAACTTTTATAACTCCCAGTTCAAATTTTTGGAACAATGCGCGCGCTGTTTGAGGAGTAACAACATCCAAAACGCTGTTCAACTCTCTCACAAGGCCGTAACTGTGTTCTTTGAATTTTTCGGAAATTTTTGCAAAATCAATTTTCCCGCTTTCTATATA
>DAIEQA010000272.1:0-2945 GCA_027348115.1 Ignavibacteriales bacterium | reverse complement strand
TTTTCCAAAATCGTATCTCCCTTGATTTCCGGAAGTCCGCTTAAGATTATTCGCAGAGGTTCGCCTGCAGTGTGCGCATCGATCGTTTCGATCTCGATCCATTCATCAGGCGGAATCCATTCCGCGATTTTATGAAAATGTGATGTGAACGACATGCTAAATTTTATTTGATGCTGCTTCCTCTACATCCTCAACAGCTTTTGGAATAGGCTTTCCTAAAACCTTGCTTCCGTTCTTTGTAACAACTACGTCGTCTTCGATTCTAATTCCGCCGAACGATCTGTACATTTCCAGCTTATCGTAATTAATAAATTCTTTAAACTTTTTTTCGCCCTGCCATTGATCGATCAATTGGGGAATAAAATAAATTCCCGGTTCAACGGTTAAAACTATTCCGGGAACAAGCGGCCGCGCGAAGCGTAAATATTTCAACCCAAACTGGGTGCTGCGTTTGTTCTTGGCGTCGTAGCCAAGATTATTCTCGCCATAGTTTTCCATATCGTGAACATCAAGACCCATAAGGTGGCCGACACCGTGCGGGAAGAAAAGCGCGTGAGCACCAGCTTCGATTATAGATTTTGTATTTCCTTTCAATAAGCCGAGAGCTTTTAAACCTTCCGTTATAACTTCGGCGGTTTTAAGATGAACCGTTTTATAATTCACGCCCGGCTTGATTTCTGAAATTGCAACGAGCTGGGAAATAAGAACAATCTCGTAAACTTCTTTTTGAATTGATGTAAATTTTCCACTGACCGGGAATGTGCGCGTGATATCGCTTGCGTAATGTAAAAATGTTTCGGCGCCGGAATCGTTAACAACCAAATCGCCCGGCTTGAATTTATTATCGTAATGATGATTATGAAGAGTTTCACCGTGACGCGAAAGTATGGTCGGGAATGCGAGTCCAGCACCAAGCGATAAGGCGATGCCTTCCATAAATCCAGCAGCTTCGCGCTCATACATGCCCGGCTTGGCAAATCGCATAACGGAAGTTTGCATTTCATACGCAATTGAAATTGCTTTTTCTATCTCGTCAATTTCTTCCTTAGATTTTATGTAGCGCTGTTCGGCAATAACTTTTATTAATTCGGTTGAAGCGAAATTGTTGATAACATTCGCGTTAATCCCGAGCATGTTTTGAAGCTTTAACATGTTATCATGACGGTACTGCGGAACGAAATGAATTTTTCTTCCTTGCTTTACCGCGCTTTCAAGAACAACATTAAGCTCTTTGGCGGAAGAGGTGTTTGTTACGCCGCATTTTGCCGCGAGCTTTTTCACGGTTGGTTGGGGACCCATCCAGACGATATCATCCATAGAAAAGTCGTTGCCGAAGACTGTTTCCTTGTTTTCATCGAGATCGATTATTGCGGCAAGATCGGGAATATCCAAACCGAAGTAGTAAAGAAAAGTGCTGTCTTGCCTGAAGCGGTAGCCATTATCGCCATAGTTCATCGGCGCTTCGCTGTTACCGAGAATAAAAACCAATCCGCTATTAATTTTCTTTTTTAATTCTTCTCTTCGCTTGATGTAAATTTTTGATCCGAACATGATATTGTCCTTTCAATTATGAATGAGGCCTAAACTCCTGTATGTTCCGTTCTCCTAATAATTTCATTTTGCAAGTCGATTCCGAGATCGACAAAATAATCGCTGTAACCTGCAACGCGCACAATTAGATCGCGGTACTTTTCCGGATGCTTCTGCGCTTCTCTCAATATCTCAACGCCCACAACGTTAAATTGAATATGATGCCCGTCAAGTTTAAAATACGTTCTAACCAAACTAACAATTTTATTGATACCTTCCTCGCTGTCCATTAATTGCGGGGTAAATTTTTGATTGAGCAAAGTTCCGCCGGTTCTAATGTGATCAATCTTTGAGGCAGATTTAATAACCGAAGTAGGACCGTGAACATCTGCCCCTTGAACCGGTGAAATTCCTTCGCTTGTCGGTTCATTCGCAAAACGCCCGTCCGGAGTGGCGCCGAGAACACTACCGAAATAAACATGGGAAGTAGTAGGCAGCAGATTAATTCTAAAATGTCCACCGCGTGTATTTGGTCTGCCTTCAATAGCGTTGTAGTAAGTTTCAAAAACCATTTTTAAAATTGTGTCGGCGTAATCGTCGTCGTTGCCGTATTTGGGAGTCTCGAAAAGCAATTTATCGCGGAGCTCCTTTTTATTTTCGAAATTAGTCCGCAGCAAGTCCAGCATTTCGTTCATTGAAAAATTATTCTTATCAAAGACATTATATTTTAGAGACGCCAACGAGTCCGTGACGGTTCCTAAGCCGACTCCTTGAATATAAGATGTATTATACCGCGCCCCGCCGCCATTGTAATCTTTTCCTTTAGCGATGCAGTCGTCCACCAGGATTGATAAAAACGGCGAAGGCATATACACGGCGTAGATTCTTTCGATAACTATGTTGCCTTTAATCTTGATGTTAATGAAATGATTAACCTGTTTTTCAAAAGCGGCATAAAGTTCATCGAACGATTTGAATGACGAAGGATCGCCGGTTTGAAGACCAATTTGTTTCTGCGTTCTTGGATCGAAGCCGTTGTTGAGTGTAATTTCCAAAACTTTAGGCAAATTGAAATAGCCTGTAAGTATGTAAGCTTCTTTTCCGAAAGCGCCGGCTTCAACGCACCCACTCGCGCCGCCGTTGCGTGCGTCAATAACGGATTTGCCCTGGCGTGTCAGCTCTTGAATAATCGCGTCTGTGTTAAACAACGACGGCTGCCCGTAACCGGTTTTGATAATCTTCAGCGCGCGTTTTAAAAGTCTATCGGGATTCTTCTTGCTAATCTGCACCATCGAACTCGGCTGCAGCAATCTCATCTCTTCAATAACATCAAGCAGAACATAGCTAAGTTCGTTCGATGCATCCTCTCCGTTTTCTTTAACACCGCCGATGTTGATCAAACAAAAATCCGTGTA
>DAIEQA010000262.1:0-2072 GCA_027348115.1 Ignavibacteriales bacterium | reverse complement strand
AGATAAAGAGTTTTAACATCACCTAAATCCTGGGCAACGCGGAATAGCATTCCGCCGCCGGCGCCGTAACTCCACGAGAAGTCGTCGTAGTTTGTGGTTGAGGCGATTGTTTCGTTGTTATAATCGCTTTTAACTTCCGTCTGTGTGAATAAGTAAGCTCCGCCGAATAGTCCCTCAATATACGGTCTCACAGTTCCGGTAAATGGGCTTACTTGAAAAAGCAGATGAAAATTTGCAAGATTGTTTGTGCGTGTAACATCAACATTAACGTCCGGTATTGTTAAGCTGAATGGGCGTCGGTCGGTTCTCGACCCGTAAATCATGTAGCCGATATTTAATCCTATCGTAAACGGCCTTTCTTTGCTTGGAGTCCATAGCGTTCCGTGAATTTGAAATCCATATCCCAACTGATCGACATAATTTCTAAACTCGCCTTGCGGAGATCCTACCATAAATGAACCGCCTACCGTCTGCCCGGCAGCAAAAGAAGACAGACATAAAACGAGAATAACGGTGAGGTATTTTTTCATTTTTCATTCCATCTATATTTATAATCAAAGTCCGGGCTTTAAGAAATAAAATTCAATCAGAGAATTTGAGGATAAAAAATTCGGAGGCAAATATACTAATTTTTTAAAGCGGTTGGGAGAGCGGCCGGATAAAAATTATAAAAATGTAACATCGTTTTTGTATGATTTTACAAGCATTTCCGCAAATTCCGAAAATTGAATTTCTATTGCCCCAAACATGCTCAAATGTTCGGTTTGATACTGAACGTCAAGAAGACTAAAGCCGCGTTCGATCAATCGTTCGATAAGTTTTACAAGTGCGGCCTTTGATGCTTGAGATACATTTGAGAACATCGATTCTCCGAAGAAAGCTCCCTTATAAGTAACACCGTATAAACCGCCTACTAATTTATCTTTCTGAAATACTTCAACAGAATGAAGATGTCCGAGCTTTTGAATTCCTTTGTATGCTTCTATTAACTCTTTTGAAATCCATGTCTGCTCTCGCTTAGAACAATTCTTAATGACTTCGATTGCTTTTGTGTCGTACCTAAATTGAAAATCCGCAGTCTTCAGAAATTTTCTTAACGATCTCGGAACATTATAATTGCTCAGAGGAATAACGGTTCTTACTTCCGGCATGTACCAATCAATCTCGCCGTTTTCATCTGCCATAGGAAAAGCACCGCGCGCGTAGAGCGAAATCATGTTATAAGGTTCAAGCCAATCCTTCTTAGAGATATTTCTCTCGTTATTCATGAGCCGATACTTCGAATGAAATAATATCGTATCCTTTCTTAGTTTCAAATGCCGCGTATATTACTCCGATTAAAACGAAAATCATTCCGAGTAAGAATGAAACAAGAATAAAATAATTTAGCTTACCGATTGAGAGAAACGAAGATATTCCCAAAAGCAGGGAAGTGAGCACAAAGAGAGCCACCGAAATTGTGTAAGCAAGCACAGAGTTTCTAACCAGTTTAGCACGGAACGTTAACGCAGAAATTTGTACGGCAATGCTTTCCAGCCGCACATTATCTTCGGTAGAAAGCGGGTGCTCTCCGATCTTAACCATTAATTTTCTTTTTTCCTCGTTAAGAAGCCGAATACGGTTAACAACCAGCGAATATTTGTTGTTGATGCCGAGTAAAAGCAGTCCGCATGCGCTAATCATCACCGCAGGGGAAACCATTAGTTGAATTATCTGCAGAGCGTTAAGTGTAAATTCTTTGAACAAGTCCATTGTTGCCTCAATAAAATTTTTTTGAAACCGGTTAACTTGATTTCAATTCCGTAACTCTATCTCTTAATTTTTATTCCAAGCCAGTTTTCCAAAGTAGAATATATTTTTTCTTTTTCATCTCCGGTGAAACTGGAAATTCTTGTAGTGTGAGCGCCACCTTTCTTAACCATCTTAACCGCGTTTGTCTCACCGGTTAATTGAATCGACGTCGCGTTCCACGTATCGTTACCGCCGTAGATATATAAAATATTGTTGCCGTGTTTCTGCAGCCAGGTATTTACATCCTGCATTACGCTGCAGTTGTAATGAATCTTTGCGTC
>DAIEQA010000215.1:0-3383 GCA_027348115.1 Ignavibacteriales bacterium | reverse complement strand
ACATGAGATGATAAAATGAAAAAGCAAATTTTAATAACCATAAAATATTTTGTGATAATCACGATTCTTACCGGTGTTATTTACCCTCTTTTCATCTCACTTGCTTCTTTAGTTTTATTTCCCGGCAAGGCCAGCGGGAGCTTTATAGAGAAGGGCGGAAAAATTATCGGCTCTAAATTAATCGGCCAGAAATTTGAGAGCGATAAATACTTTTGGCCTCGGCCATCCGCAATCGATTACAACCCGATGCCTTCGGGCGGTTCTAACCTTGGCCCGACAAGTGAAAAACTTAAACACGCATTCCTGGAGCGGAAGAAAAATTTTGCCGATAAAAATTTTGTGAGCGATGCATCGCTCGTTCCGAATGAAATGTTCTTTGCTTCCGGCAGCGGGGTCGATCCTCACATTTCTCCCGAATCGGCAAAACTGCAGGTGGAAAGAATAGCTAAGTCAAGAGGATTTAACAACGAGCAAAGTAAAAAAGTAATTGCATTGATCGATTCTTTAACTCAATACCCGCAGTTTGGTTTCCTCGGCAATTCGGTAGTTAATGTTCTTTTGTTAAATTTGCAGTTAGATAAAGTGAAATGATTTCATGATCGAAGAAGAGAGACTACGCCCGGACCCGGATGCGCTGCTTTCCGAGATTAAACGCGGAGAGAAGAAGAACGGCAAACTGAAAATCTTCTTGGGTTACGCTCCAGGAGTGGGCAAGACCTATACAATGCTTCTTGAAGCTCACACTCTTAAAAACCGCGGTGTCGATGCGGTTATCGGCTATGTTGAGACTCATAAACGGGCCGAGACAAATGCTTTGATAGAAGGACTCGAGGTTCTGCCAAGAAAAAAAATTATCTACAAGGATATTGCCCTTGAGGAAATGGATGTTGACGCAATACTCAATCGTAAACCGACGGTCGTTCTTGTAGATGAGTTGGCCCACACAAACGCCCCCGGCAGCCGCCACCCAAAGAGATACCAGGACGTAAAAGAATTATTGGAAAACGGAATCGACGTACTCACGACCGTCAACATCCAGCATTTCGAAAGTCAAAACGACGTTGTTGCAAAAATAACGGGCGTCAGAGTTCAGGAAACTTTGCCGGACAATATTCTTGAAGAAGCGGACGAAATTAAACTTGTCGATATTCCCCTGGCCGAACTTTTGCAGCGGCTTAAGGAAGGAAAAGTTTATGTGCCGGAACAGGCTCAAAGAGCAATTGAAAATTTTTTCCGCGAAGGAAATCTTGCCGCGCTGCGCGAAATTACTTTGAGAAAAGTTGCGTCCAAGATCGACAGCGAAGTTTTGAATTACATGAAGGCACGAGGTATAAACGAAACCTGGCCGGTTCAAGATAAAATTATGGTTTGCATTTCGCCGGGTCCTTTTTCCAAACAGCTTATAAGACGCGCGTATAATCTTGCCTACGATTCCGGAATTGAATGGTACGCTGTTTATGTTTCCACTCCAAAATTCCGAAGCTTAACACAAAACCAGCAGGCATATCTTTCCGAAGCTCTCAATCTTGCGGAGAATTTCGGCGCAAAAATTTTTACTCTCTCCGGCTCCGATATTGCCGATGAACTTATCAGCTTTGCCAAATCAAAAAATGTTACCCGCGTTCTCGTGGGTAAACCGTTAAGATCGGCATTGTATGAATTTTTGAAACGCTCGCCGACATACAGACTGATGCACGATCAAAGCGCGTTTGATGTTCAATTAATTACTCCTACTGCCGAAGCCGAAATTTCTCCTCCTAAGAAGGCTAAGAGAAAAAAGAAATACGAATTTCACCTGCGGGATTATACGATATCTCTCCTGATATTGCTTTTGCTTTCTGTATTAATCTGGATTACTGAGAAATTTTTCACCGCCCCGTCGTTCGAGATAATTTATTTAATCGGCCCCATTACAGCCGCGCTTCTTTACGGAACCGGCCCGGCAATTTTTTCTTCGATTTTAGGAGTTGCGTTCTACGACTTTTTATTCGTCGAACCAAGATACACATTCACAATCAGCAGACCGGAACATTTCATCAGTCTTATGATTTTTCTTGCCGTGTCGATTGTGGTGAGCCATCTTATTAAGCAGTCTAAAAACCAGTACAATGCTTTAAGAATGCGGCTTGAAAGTTTGAGCATGATTGAGGATCTTAGCAAGGAGCTTCTTAATATACCTTTGCACGAAGAAATTATTAAAGAGATTCAAGAACCGAGCGGACAGAAAAATTTTGCTCTGTTACTTATCAAGACTACAGTGCTCGAAGAGATTTCGAAAATTTTGGTTAAGTACCTTGCAAAAATTGTTATGTCGAACACATCGGTATTTCTTAAAGACGATAAAGGGCAGCTTAGACCGCTCGCAAAAAATTCGGCGGCCGTTGAACTAACTATCAAGGAACTAAGCGTTGCCGAATGGGTAGCGGCTAAAGGCGAGATTGCCGGCAGCGGAACTGAAAATTTAACCGAAGTTAACTGGGTATTTCTTCCCGTATCCATTTCTTCGGGAAATACGATTGGTGTAGCCGGATTGAATTGCAGTTATAAAAATCTTTTTCCTGAACAGAAAAATCTTATAAATACGGTGCTAAAGCTTTCTTCCATGGCAATTTCAAACTGGATTTGATAAATGGAAAGCAACGACTCCAATAACATTACCGCCGAAGGCATTCAAACTTCCCACAAAAAAATACTGCTGGGATTAATACCGAGACCCACATCATCGCCTTCAAAGTATGTTTCTGCGGCAGTCATAATCTTGCTTATGACTTTAACCCTTTATCATGTTGCCGGTCATATAGGTTACCAAACTGTTTCGCTGTTGTTTCTTTTCACAGTTACACTATTACCTTTGTTCAACTTCGGGCCCGGGCCGGTTTTTGTCGCTGCTCTTATAAGCGCGCTCAGTTGGAATTTCTTTTTTATACCGCCTCAATTTACTTTTCATATTGCCAAGGTCGACGACGCCCTGATGTTCTTCATGTATTTTCTGATTGCAAGCGTTTCCGGCTACCTGACTTCCAAAATAAGAACTCAGCAAATGTTTTTGCGGCAGAAGGAAGAAAGAACATCTGCGCTTTACAATCTTGCAAAGGAACTTTCCATCGCGAACAGCATCGACGAAATATGCTCGATCGCCGCTAAAAATATTCGCATGATTTTTCAAGCCGAGATTGCGATAATACTTAGCGAAACTCCCGACAAATTAAAAAAAGCTTCGCATCCCTCCGGCACATTTTCCGTTGAAGAATCTGAATGGCATATAGCCAACTGGGTATTTCTAAACTCGCAGACAGCAGGAAAATTTACAAACACTCTTTCCGCATGTTCGGCTACTTTCTACCCTCTTAAAAGCAAGAGCAGCCGGTTGGGAATTATAGGGA
>DAIEQA010000224.1:0-11055 GCA_027348115.1 Ignavibacteriales bacterium | reverse complement strand
TACTTTCTTTATTCCAAATTCTTTTGCCGCATCCAAGACATTCAGCAATGTGACTCCATATAAATCCAGCTCCGCCTGTTATAACTACTTTCGTTTTTACATTAAAATAACACCGTCAAATTAGTATTAAAGAAATATTTGCGTACGATATAATTAATTCCAAATCTCAAGCTACGGTAGGAATTCAAAATTAAGTACAAATGCCAAAAATCAAGAATAGCATAGCCCGACTAAAATTGTTTTCATATTAAAGTTGCTATCCATCTATCCAAAGTTTTCCTTTTTATTTTTGTTAAACGTCTGGTAAACGTACAAATTTTAACAATATGTAACTGCTAAGTATTCATCTTGAGAATAAGAATTATGACAATTAAGTTTTCAATATATAATTCGATAATCCTATTAGGAACTAATTTATTAGTATTTAAATTTAACTTTGGTGTTGATTGATCAAACTTTACCGATATCACTAAAGATTCTTGTTCTAAAAACTAATTAAACTTTTGCCATTTACTAATTAAAATTTTGCGAGGCCCTAATGAAAATGCATAATCTATTTTCGATTGGATTATTAGCGTTTAATCTTTTTTTTAATATAACTGTACATGGGGAAACTGAGCCCAATAATACTTTTCAACAAGCCAATACTTTAAGTCTAAATTCTTCAGACAGCGGCGCTTTAAACGAGGCAACCCAAACGCAAAGTGCCGATAACGAAGATTGGTGGCAGATAACTTTGAGTGTCGATGGTACGCTGTATACCGAAACCAATGCCTCATCAAATTTAGATATAGATATTTACATCTATGACGTTAACGGCAATACTATTATTGCAACCGGTTCAAGATACGGATCTAAGGAATACGCAAGTTATTTAGCATTAAAAGCCGCTACTTATTTCATAAGAACATATCGATCGAGCGGTAGCGGTAGTTACAGCATATTGACAAAATTTACTGCGGCACCGTATGTAAATGATTCCGAACCGAACGATACATATCAAACCGCGCAAGTATTAAATCTAAATTCGCAATCAACCGGACATATAAAATATTATTCAAACGGCTCCACTGACTACGATGATTATTGGAAAGTGGCAATACCTTACGACGGAAGTTTGACCGTCAATACCGCATCGGATTCTGCCGATATTGATTTATATATCTACGATGTGAACGGCGCCAATATAATTAGAAGTTCGAGCGCTTATGGATTAACGGAAACAATTAAATTCGAAAACCTTATGCCCGGGACATATTTCGTGAGAGTTTATTGTACAAGCGGTCATGGAGGATACACGATTAATTCCGTATATGAACAAACTTCCATTAATGGAATTACGACGAATGATAACGAAAAAAATGATGACTATTTAACCGCTATAAATTGGACTACATTCAATACCGCTGGAAGCAGCACTGGATATGGACACATGGGTTACTATACAAACAGTTATACTGATTACGATGATTACTGGGCTGTTACCACAACAACCGATGGTAAACTCGTTATAAATACGCAATCATCTTCCACTTTAGATATCGGCTTATATCTGTATGACATCAACGGTACAAATATTATTTCATCTGCCAGCAGCTATGGCACAAATGAAAAACTAACGTTCGAAAATTTAGCCGAGGGGAAATATTATGTGAGAACATATAAGTCCGGTTCCGGTTATGGTTCGTATATTATTACTGCAGAATTTTCCATCCCATCGATGGCGAATGATTCCGAACCGAATGACGATTTTGATTATGCAAATTCAATCAGCGCAAATGTTAAAACAACCGGTCATCTTGCATATTATTCAAATAGCAAAACAGATTATGATGATTACTATGTAATTACTATCCCTCAACAATGGGATACACTTTATGTTAGGCTAGATTCAGACAAATCTTTAGATGCCGATTTATATTTATATAATTCGGCGAAAACAATAATTGCCACTGCCGGCTCATACGGTACAAATGAAATTTTGAGATATACGACGGCCGAAGCGGGAACTTATTATATACGGGTATACAAAGGAAGCGGCCAAGGCAGTTATGCTGTTATGGTAACGAATCATTACCCGGGTAGCGCGCTTACCGAAATGAAAAACGAAGCATTAAATATTATTCCAACCGAGTTCAAGCTTTATCAAAACTATCCTAATCCGTTTAATCCAACGACGAGAATAAAATATTCCGTGCCCAAAGCATCAAGTATAAAAATTGTGATTTACGATATTCTTGGCAAAGAAATTCATACTTTGGTTGACGAACAGAAATATGCCGGTTACTACGAGGTAGAATTCAACGGGAACAATCTTTCGAGCGGAATTTATTTTGTAAGATTCACAGCGGACACATATTCTTCAACCAAGAAAATTATTTTGATGAAGTAAATAGAAATTCAAGAGCCCCGTTTTTGCGGGGCTTTTTTTAAGCTGAATAAATCTAAGTTTTACCTTCGCATCATGGATTGATAAACTGATTAATCGAATCGACTACAAATTTAATTTGTTCGTCGCTTAACTCGGGATAAATGGGAAGCGCAAGGGAATTTTCGGATGCTTGGTTTGCAACCGGATACTCAGCGTCAACACAATCCAAATACGAGAAACATTCCTGCCGGTGAAACGGAACTGGATAATAAACTTCGCAGCCAATCTCTTTCTTCTTTAAAAAATCCCAGAGAGCATCGCGGTTCTCAACTCTTATAATATATTGATTGTAAATGTGATGATTCTTATGTCCCGAGTCATTATAAACAGCTTTTGGCAATAGAACTTTGTTCTTCACGTCGAAACATGTTCTTCCTTCTTCCTCTGCAAGTTTTGCTTCGATAAAATATTTTGTGTAGGCAGCCGCGTTAGTGCGTCTTTTTGCAGACCAGGAATCCAGGTGAGGAAGTTTTACTCTTAACACCGCCGCTTGCAAAGAATCCAACCTGAAATTTCCGCCTACTACTTTATGATAATATTTCGGTTCCATACCGTGAACACGCATAATCTTAAGCATGTGATAAAGTTTTTCATCGTTGGTTGTAACTATTCCGCCGTCGCCGAATCCGCCGAGGTTTTTACTCGGGAAAAAAGAGAAGCAGCCAATATCACCGATAGACCCAACGAATCTTCCGTCTTTATACTGAACGCCAATTGCCTGGGCGCCGTCTTCAACCACTTTTAGATTATGTTTTTTTGCTATCGACATAATCTCATCCATCTCTGCGCTTTGTCCGTAAAGATGAACCGGAATAACAGCTTTAGTTCGCGATGTTATTTTTTGTTCGATCATTTTGGGATCGATATTAAAAGTTACCGGGTCGCTGTCTACAAAAACAGGTTTCGCGTTTAATCTTGTAACAACGCCGGCTGTAGCAAAGAAGGAATAAGTGGGAACTATAATTTCGTCGTCCGGCTTAATGCCAATTGCCATTAATGCCAACAACAATGCGTCCGTGCCCGAAGAAACTCCTACGGCATATTTACAATTTAAGTACGAACAAATTTCTTCTTCAAGCTTGGCTACATCGGGACCCATAATAAAATACTGCGACTCAACGACTCTTTGAATTGCCTCGTCAATTTCTTTTTTGATTGACTGATACTGCGGTTTTAAATCCAGCAAAGGGACTTTCATTCTACCTCCGTAACAAAAAAATATTATAAACTTTGCTGCAAAAATTAGTGAAATGAATTCTGAATAACTATAATATTTGAAGTAATTGTTTTAAATTGCGCACAAATTTTTCCAAGGTGATCTGTGAATGTTTCAGAAGAACTAAAGAAAGTTAAAAGCGGATTCAAATCATCGTTCTGGGTTGCCAATGTGATGGAGCTTTTTGAACGGCTTGCTTATTACGGTCAGCAAATTGTTTTCATGATTTACATGCGCAACCGTTTGGGATTCTCCGAATCGGAAGCCGGTCAACTATCCGGAATCTTTGGAGGTTTCTTATATCTTCTTCCGATACTTGGCGGGACACTTGCAGATAAATGGGGTTTCCGGCGAGCGTTTAATATTGCTTTTTCAATTCTCGCAATCGGGTATTTCTTAATCGGCTCGGTGGGAATGTCCGTCTTCTCCGGAGTATACGGAAACTTGGATCACTTTTGGTTGATGATGATCTTCCTGTTATTAACAGCTTTCGGAGGATCGTTCATCAAACCTTCCGTTCTTGGAACAGTTGCGGTTGCATCCAAACCTGAATCCAAATCCCTCGGCTATGCAATTTATTATTGGCTTGTAAATGCCGGCGCCATGATAGGCCCAACCATTGCGTATTTTGTAAGAGACAGTTTGGGCAACGAATTTGTTTACGTAGTTTCAGCGTTGAGTTGCCTTGCCATGTTGATTGTAAACATGTTATTGTATAAAGACATCAAGAGCGAAGAGAGCGAAGTCACGGAATCGTTGGGCAAGAAGATTGCAAATCTGTTCGTGGTGCTCGCAAATTTTAAATTTATGATCTTCCTTTTAATATATTCTCTTTACTGGATAATCTTTTGGCAGGAATATATAATTCTTCCCTACTATATAACCGATTTTATAAAT
Organism: Ignavibacteriales bacterium; assembly: GCA_027348115.1. Taxonomy (GTDB): domain Bacteria; phylum Bacteroidota; class Ignavibacteria; order Ignavibacteriales; family Melioribacteraceae; genus Fen-1258. Next base: position 6,511 of record DAIEQA010000224.1, on the reverse strand, counting down.
AAGAATGCACCGTATGAAATTTATCAATCGTGGGCAGGAGCTGGCGCAATTATACTTTTGCAAATTCCTCTTAATAGAATTACAAAAAATTTATCAACGCAAAAAGCAATATTAACCGGTTTTGCATTTTCAAGTCTGATCTGGATTATCATCGCCGTATATCCAAGTATTCCGACTATCATTGCCGGTATCGCAGCGTTTTCAATAGGAGAGATGATTCAAGCGCCGCGGTATTATGAATACATTTCCGAAATTGCACCTCCCGGTCAACAAGGTTTGTTCCAAGGATACGCTTTTCTGCCGATTGCAATTGCGCGTTTCGTCGGAGACCCATTCGGCGGCTGGCTCTATCAGAACTTTGCAACTAAAACACATAATACCAATTTAATTTTCATGACAATGTTCGGCATTGGTGTTGCCGCAACGGTACTAATGTATCTGTACAATAAATTTATAATTAAGAAATCATAGTTGGATAAGTATGAGTAAGAAAAAAAATTATAGAGTGGGATTGCTTCAACTTTCTTTTACTTCCGATCCTAAAAAGAATCTTGAGAAAGCAACCAAGTGGATTGAGAAAGCCGCAAAGAAAGGAGCGCAAGTAATTTGTCTGCCGGAATTATACCGTACACAATACTTTTGCCAAAAGGAAGACGCCGCTCTTTTCGATCTTGCAGAAACAATTCCTGGGCAGTCTACCGACGCGTTTCTAAAATTAGCTAAGAAATTGAATGTGGCAATTGAAGTACCGGTATTCGAGAAACGTTCTCATGGCTTATATCATAACAGCGCCGTAATGATCGATGCAAACGGAAAAATTCTCGGCATTTACCGCAAGATGCATATTCCCGACGATCCTGCGTTCTATGAAAAATTTTATTTTACTCCGGGCGATCTTGGCTTTAAATCATTCAAAACAAAATTCGGTAATGTAGGCACATTGATCTGCTGGGACCAATGGTATCCTGAAGGCGCCCGTTTAACCGCATTGAAAGGCGCAACGGTTTTATTTTATCCAACCGCTATAGGATGGCATCCGCATGAAAAAGAAAAATACGGAGCGGCCCAGCGCGATTCATGGATTACTATCCAGCGAAGTCACGCTATTGCAAACGGAGTTTATGTAGCTTCGGTTAACCGAGTAGGATTTGAAAAAACTGTTGAGGCACAGGCCGGTCTGGAATTTTGGGGCTCATCTTTTATTGCCGATCCGCAAGGTGTAATTATAGCTCAAGCTTCCGTTGACAAAGAAGAAATTTTGATTGCGGAAGTTAATCTTGATCATCTAGAAGATATTCGCCGGAACTGGCCGTTCCTTCGCGACAGAAGAATTGACGCTTACAGTGAAATATCAGAAAGATTTTTAGACAAGGAATAATTTCTTTACATGAACAACAGCAAGCAAATCCGTTACCCTGCCGAATGGGAAAAGCATAAGTCCACTATCATCTGCTGGCCTCATCAAAAAGAAGATTGGCCCGGAAAATTTTCACCCATACCATGGGTCTATGCGGAAATAGTAAAAAAAATTGTCCCGGGGGAAATAGTAAGAATCATCGTTCAATCGCAAGATCAAAAAAAGAAGGTGCAAAATATTTTGCTGAAGAATTATGTCGATCTGGATTATGTTCGATTCATTGTAGCGCAAACAGATCGCGGTTGGATGCGCGACACTTCACCGGCATTCGTTAAACAAGGAAATGAAGTACTAGCGAAGAGCTTTTTGTTCAATGGCTGGGCAAAATATGATAATTGGAAGAAGGACAAAAAAATTCCCGGGATACTTTCAAAATCCTTAGACCTAAAATTGGAATACGTAATACATAATAGTAAGAAAGTTGTTTTAGAAGGCGGAGCTATTGATGTTAACGGTAACGGAACGCTTGTTACAACCGAGGAATGTCTTTTAGATGAATCGACTCAAACTCGAAACCCCGGATTTACAAAAAAAGATTACGAAGAAATCTTTCGACGATTCCTTGGAATTACAAACGTAATTTGGCTCGGCAAAGGGATAGCGGGCGACGACACCCACGGGCATGTTGACGATCTTTGCAGATTTGTAAATAGCAATACTGTTGTCTTGTGTCGCGAGAAAAATTCTTCCGAAGAAAATTATTCCTTGCTTGAGGAAAACTTCGAACGTATAAGCGATTTCAAATTGGAAGACGGCTCGAACATAAATGTGGTTGAACTGCCAATGCCTTCCCCGCTCTATTTTGATAATATGCGCGTTCCTGCCAGTTACGCAAATTTTTATATTTCAAACCAGGCAGTTCTCGTTCCTACTTTTAATGATCAGAACGATAGAATAGCTCTTAATATTTTCTCGGAATTATTCGCCGATAGGACTGTAGTCGGAATTAATTCGGTTGACCTCGTTTGGGGACTCGGTACGCTTCATTGCCTGTCGCATGAAGAGCCGTTATAGAGAATTACTCGACTTTATTTATTGATCAACCAGCGAGAACACATTTTAAGATAGGAATCTAATCAAGTCAAAGAGTTTTTATTTTTCCGCAGCGACCGTCAAACTTTAAATCGCGTACAAGGTCTTCCGCTTCTTCATAATTATCCAACATGAATTTGGTTTTATAAATCGGGATGCCGATTAAATATTTAGTTCTCACGATTAAATATTTTTTATCGCTGCTCTCATAAACTTTGAGAGAAATATTTCCAACATGTAATCCTTTGACAAACGTGCAATCCCGGTAATCGGGTATTTCTTTTATTATTCTCATAGCCAAAGCGTATAATCTGATTCGAACATAAAAAAAAGTGTTACATTTTTCAATTATTACAGTGAATATTTCAACTATTTATATTAAATAATAGCTGACCGGGATCGGCGGGGAAAGATAAAGAATTTAGTTCACGGAGAATCCGGCATTTCGTTAATTCTTTTCATCGCGTCTTTCAGCACACCAAGCGAGCGCTGGCTGAGCAAATCAATTTTGATTAATCCGATATCTTCGATCGGGTACATATCCGGCTGGGTAATTATAAGTCCGAGGCCTTTGTTTTTAGCAAACTCAAGCGCAACATAATCCGTTATTTTAGAACGTGTAATGACAATGCCGCTCGGGTGTATACTAAGGTGACGCGGAAACGAGGCAAGCCGTGAGGCGATGTTAATAATTGTTTTCCACGGTTCATTTTGAAAGTCCAGCGATTTTGCCTCCGGGAATTTTTCTGTTATGCTCGGAAGGTTTTTCGCGTTCGTCCAGGGTATAAATTTACTGTACTTCGAAATCTCCCTCTCAGATATTCCGAATACTTTTGCTGCTTCTCTAAACGCAGAGCGCGCTCTGAACGTAACGGTGGTTGAAATCATAGCCACTCTATCGTAACCATATTTTTCAAAAACGTATTTGATAATTTCGTCTCGTTCCTTCCACGAAAAATCAAGATCAACATCCGGCGGAGAAGTTCTTCCACGATTCAAAAATCTTTCGAAATAAAGATTGTGCCGGATCGGGTCCACTTCCGTAAAACCAAGACAATATGCAACCAAACTGTTCGCAGCCGATCCTCTACCAACATGCAGCATACCTCGGCTTCTAGCCTGGTTGATTATATCCCACACAATTAAAAAATAATCGCTGAAGCCAAGTTCATCTATTACCTGGAGTTCGTACTGCAAGCGTTTAATCGACTGATCCGTAATAGGCCGATAGCGCTTGGAAAGTCCGTCGAAACTTTTCTTCCATAAATATGAGAACGCGCTTTCTCCCGCGGGTAAAGAATATTCCGGAAATTTGTACTGGCCGAATTTCAAATCGACATTGCACGACTGGGCAATCCGTTCGGCATTCCAAATCGCTTCCGGCAGCGATTTCCACTTAAGGGAAAGTTCTTCAGGCGTTTTCAAATAAAACTCTTCGTCAACAAGAGAATCTTCATCAAGATTTTCCAAAGTTGTGTTGAGCCGGATTGCCGCAACTGTTTTATGAAGTAAGAAATCTTTTTTTGATAAAAAGTATGCCGGGTGCGAAGCCACAACCTGCAGCTTCTTTGCTCTGGCAAATTCAAAAAGTTCGCGGGTTTTCTTTTTCCATTTCCCGGTCGCAATTAACTCGACAAAAAGATTTTGCCTGAGCAATAAATCAATTCTAATTTTTTGGAGAAGTTCCATAGAAGATGTAATTACAAAAAGATTCGGCAGCGGATCGTTAAATAAATCAACGAGAGCAAAATTTTCTTTCAGCTTACGCGCCGTTATTATGCGGCAAAGATGGGAATATCCCTCGTTGTTCTTAGCCAACAAAACCACGTACAAACTTTTATCATTCGGGTCATCTATGCATGCGCCTAGCACCGGCTTTATATTTAGTTCTTCACAAAGTTTTGCAAACTGGATTAGCCCGTACATCGCGTTGGTATCGGTTAACGCTACATAGCCGCTCCCCTCTCTCTTTGCAAAAGAGACAAGTTCTTGAAGCGGTATCGTTCCCTCAAGCAATGAATAATTAGAGTGAGCGTGAAGCGTAAACATATAAATAAACCTTAAGCTGTAACAATCGAGTAATTAGTTCAGTGCATTCCAAGAAATTGAATTGAGTTATACAAATCATTCTTTAATCTGTAACTTACCTTGAAAGTTAACTATTGACTATAAAATTATAACCAAGCATTTTGTTTAAAGCAAGACGCCAGGTTTCTAGAAATGTCTGCACAGGTATTTTGATAATTCATTCTAAATAATCCTGCGGACAATAAATAATTGTTGCTGGAGCAACATTACTGTTTTTACTTAGAGGGAATATAATGCAAATCAAAGCGGCTACTTTAAAAGTGGCAACATTTGATTTATTGTTTGCATAAGTTGATAAAGTAAATCGCTCCTTGGATGTAGTTGACAAAACTAATTAACGGTAAATTGTTGCGTTGACTTTTCTGTGCAACGTTGCCATTTTGAACGGCACTTTAATTGCAATATCGTTATAAAGATTAGATAAAAGGAAGGGCCGAATGAAAACATTTTATCTGACCACAATAGTTGTTATATCTCTATTACTTTGCGCAAATGGAATACAAGCACAAACTCAACTCAACCAGATTGAGTTGATGAAACAATTTCTTGATACGTGGAAATGCGAATTTGGGAAGGGCACAAATGTAATTTCGGAAACTAAAGCTTTCGGATACGGCGGACTTGAGATGCACCAAAAATGGTTTTGCAAAGATAAGATTATGTTTGAGCAGAAACTTATTTGGGGATATGATAAAACCAGCGATAAATATATAAGCGCAAGGATTAGAAGTGATAATCCGGATATTGCCATTATATTATTCTGGTTCACATCAAAAAATATATGCGAAAGAATACCATACGAGTTTTTATCCAATCCTGAACTAGCTACTTCAAATGCAATTTATGAATTCAAATCTCCGGATTTAATGGTTGCAACTTTCAAACAAAAAAATGAACTTGATAGAACTTTTACTTGGTTCAAGATTAAAAACTAAATAGAAATGTGAATTCATGGATTATTAAGTTGTAAAGGTAAATATGCTTCATGTGACGACGGCGTGAAGGTTTGTAGTTAGCATTTTAATTTTCATGAAAAAAGTTTGCAGCAATAAATAACCCGTAGGCCGGCACCTGCCCAAAGATCCGACAAATGAAGAGGAGGCGAAGCGGGCGGCGGACTAAACTCAGCCAGGTTAGTTAGTATTGCCAATAACCGCCGGCAGGTAGCTTGCGGCATAATTTCATAGAAAGGAGTTTAAATAAATGAATATAATGAATCCTAAGGTTGATTTCTTTTTTAATCATGCCCGCCCTTCTGCCGGCAAGACAGTAAAGTGGTATGAAGAATTTAAGGAATTAAGAAAAATCATTCTTGACTGCGGTCTGACCGAAGAATTGAAATGGGGTAAACCTTGTTATACCATCGCGACAGGTTCATCAAGTCGTTCATTTGAGAAAAGTAACATAGTTTTAATTCACGGATTTAAAGAATACTGTGCCATGCTCTTTTTCAAAGGCGCCCTGCTGCATGATACGAAGGGTCTTCTAATTCAGCAAACGGAGAATGTACAAGCGGCTCGCCAGATACGGTTTACCAATGTTAGAGAAATAGTTAAGATGAAAACCTCCTTGAGAGCATATATCAAAGAAGCTATCGAAGTAGAAAAAGCCGGTTTGAAAGTGAATTTTAAAAAGACCGCTGAGTTCGTCATTCCGGAAGAATTTCAAAAGACATTAGATAAAACCCCTGCACTTAAGAATGCTTTTGAAGCATTAACACCTGGACGACAAAGAGCGTATATTCTTTATTTTTCCGCGGCCAAACAATCCAAAACCAGGGAGTCGAGGATTGAAAAATCTATGCCGCGAATCCTCAAAGGAAAGGGATTAAATGATGAGTAATTCTGTATCCGGTTTTTACGGAGAATTGGGAAACACTAACTTCAACAAACGAAGCGTTACATTCGTTCGAACGGCAACAATTATGAATTTCTGTAATAGAAGTTTCTCAAACAGTAAGACTGCGGACGCGAT
>DAIEQA010000221.1:0-4879 GCA_027348115.1 Ignavibacteriales bacterium | reverse complement strand
ATAAACATCAATCGCAGGAATATTTAAAGAAGGAATCCAAAGTTATTCGTCCGTTAAATTATCCCAAGGGGACTCACGGAAACGGTCATGCAATTGTGGATACTCCGAAGGGAAAAGTAGCTGTAATAAATTTGCAGGGCCGTGCGTTCATGGCGCCTATAGATTGCCCTTTCCGCGCTTCGGATTGGATAATAGCAAAGCTTAAACAGGAAGCCAAAGTAATTATAATTGATATGCATGCTGAAGCCACTGCGGAGAAGCTTGCTTTGGCAAATTATCTTGACGGAAAAGTTTCGGCAGTAATTGGTACGCATACACATGTACAAACTTCCGATGAAAGGATATTCACTAACGGGACCGGTTACATTACGGATTGCGGTATGACGGGTCCTTACGATTCGGTAATCGGTATGAAGACTGACGCAGCTATAAACCGCTTTCTTTATCAGACGCCGCAAAAATACCAAACTGCTACGGATAATGTTCATTTAGCCGCGTTATTGGTAAAAGTCGATGGTGAGACGGGCAAGTCCACGGAGATTGAAAGAATTTTTATACCGGAATTTGATAAAGCCCGGACGTCATAAAACTCAAGTGCGTTTTTGCTGCTGGGTGAACCAACGTACCATATATAATGCCGGATCATTATTGCGGAACATAGGTTTTAAAATAATTATAGAGAACTATGACAACATTAATCGATGGTAAGAAAGTTGCTGCTGAGATAAGAGAAGAATTAAAAGAGAAAGTTGCCTGGCTTAAATCGCTTAACATACGCGTTCCGGGACTTGTAACCATTATGGTCGGAGATAATCCTGCTTCGCAGTCGTATGTTACTTCAAAGGCCAAAGCCTGCAATGAAGTTGGTATGCTTTCAAAAGTTGAAATGCTTCCCGCGGAAGCTACAGAACAGTTTTTGCTGGATCTCATTGATCATTACAATGAGAGTAAAGAATACGACGGAATTTTAGTTCAGCTTCCTTTACCAAAGCACATTAATGAAGATAAGGTAATTGAACGTATTTCTCCTGCAAAAGATGTGGACGGGTTTCATCCGGCAAGTGTTGGCAACCTTGTAATTGGCAAAGACACATTTTATCCATGCACACCCAACGGAATAGTAGAACTTCTTAAACGATATAAAGTTGAAACAAGCGGCAAGCACGTTGTTGTTGTTGGAAGAAGCAACATAGTTGGAAAACCCGTTGCTAATATGCTTCTTCAGAAAAAGGAAGGAGCTAACGCTGTTGTAACGGTTTGCCATTCGGCAGCAAAAGACCTTTCGAAATTTACACGCGAAGCCGACATATTAATTGCTGCGATTGGCAAAGCTAACTTTATAACTGCGGATATGGTTAAAGACGGCGCTGCGGTTATAGATGTAGGTATTAATCGTGTGGAAGATTCATCCCGTCCCAAAGGATATAGAATTGTAGGCGATGTTGATTTCGATAATGTTTTCAATAAGACTTCCTTTATTACACCTGTGCCGGGCGGAGTTGGCCCCATGACGATAGCTATGCTGCTTCAAAATACATTTTTAGCATATATTAGAATTACAAAACAAAAATTAGATTGAGATATGAGCAATCCAATAGTTGACAAGGTTGTGTCCCAGGTTTTCATCGAGAAAGCCCTTCAGAATTTTTATTGTTCCGGCGGAACATGCGACGGCTGGGAAAGAAACGTTGTCGATCAACCTGAGACGGTAAAAACAATCATTAACAACGGGGCAGAAAGAATTGCCGCGGGCATAGGCGTTGGACATGAATTGATCGATAGGGAAATTGCCCGGATGATAGATCACACATTGTTAAAACCCGAAGCCACTCCCGAAGAAATTAGAAAACTTTGCGAGGAAGCCAGGACTTACGGCTTTGCTTCGGTGTGTATTAATCCTTGTTATGTCTCAATGAGTCGGGATTTGTTGAAAGGATCCGGTGTGAAAGTTTGTACCGTAATCGGTTTTCCGCTCGGCGCTACCACGACCGAAATTAAAAGAACTGAAGCTGAACAGGCTCTCAAAAACGGCGCTCAGGAAGTTGATATGGTAATTAATATCGGCATGCTGAAACAAGGAGAGTACGAATATGTATTTAACGATATTAACCAGGTTGTCTTAGCCGCAAAGAAGTTCGGTGCGATATGCAAGGTTATTATTGAGACTGCATTGTTGACTGACGAAGAAAAAATCAAAGCGTGTTTAATATCAAAAGAAGCTAAAGCAGACTTTGTAAAAACTTCAACCGGCTTTAGCAAAGGAGGCGCAACTGCCGGAGATGTAGCGTTAATGAAATATGTAGTCGGTTCAACCGTAGGTGTAAAAGCATCCGGCGGAATCAGAACTACAGAAGACGCTAAACTTATGATTGCCAGCGGAGCTGAAAGGATTGGCGCGAGTGCAAGCGTTAAAATTGTTAAAGGAGAAACGGTTCCGGCAGGTGGATATTGAATCGCCCTGGTTAGATGATTCCGTTTAAGCAATATTCTGTGAATGACTGAATAAAGTGTAAGCGAGGGATTTTTTGGTTTTAGATTTACTTGTTACAAAGACGGACGACGGTTTTACAGCTGAAGTGCCTTCAATAAAGGGCTGCGAAAGCTGGGCGCATAGCGAAGATGAAGTTATCGAAAAGACGATTGAAATGCTTAAATTTTATCTGCAAAGTCCCGCAGACAAAAAGTTTAACATTGACAGGGCCCGAAAAGAAGATTCATTAACGGTCTATAAACTTGTTTTCGACAAATGATGCGAAAGTTTAAAACGGATCAGCGGCTTCAAAAAATAACTGAAGTTGTTAAACAGCGCCAATTCTCGCTTAGAGTTGTAATGGAAAATATTCATGATCCGCATAATGTCAGCGCCGTATTTCGCACTTGCGATGCTGTCGGCGTTCCTAAAATCAGTCTCCTTTATCACATCGAATCGTTTCCCAAAATCAGCAGAACATCTTCTTCTTCTGCAAATAAATGGATTGAAACAGATAAGTTCACGGATGTAAAAATTTGTTTCGACAATCTACGAAGGCATGGATTCAAAATTTATTCGAGCATGCTTAATAAGAATGCGGTTAATCTGTACGATATTGATTTAACGCAAAAAATAGCCTTTGTATTCGGAAACGAGAAGCGCGGCGTCTCTCCGGATGCTGAAAAATATTCGGACGAAACTTTTTATATTCCTATGAAAGGTATGATACAAAGTTTAAATGTTTCGGTTGCGGCTGCGGTTACTTTATATGAAGCACAGCGGCAGCGAATGATCAAAGGTTTGTATTATGAGAGCGAACTTCCCGAAGATGAAATTGAAAAACTAATTGATTTATGGTGCGATAAATGATCCAAGAATTCAAGAAAGTAGAAAGTGTTCGGGGCGAAATTCATTTGGGCGGAGACAAATCCATATCTCACCGCGCGGTTATGTTTGCGGCGATGGCAAAAGGCGAATCTAAAATTTATAATTGTTCAGCAAGCGAGGATGTTACATCAACAATTAGCTGTTTTGAAAAACTCGGCTGCAACTTTGAAAGAGACGACGATTTTATCAGAGTAGAAGGAAAAGGATTTAAAGGATTTTCGGAACCGTCGGAAGATTTATACGCGGGAAATTCCGGCACAACGACTAGATTAATCAGCGGCATGTTGTGCGCTCAAAATTTTAATACTGTAATTACCGGCGACGAATCTTTATCGCGCAGGCCGATGAGAAGAATAGTGGATCCGCTGCGGCTGATGGGAGGAAACATATTTGCGAGCGAGCACGGTACTTTGCCTCTTCGAATTGCGCCTTCGAAAAAAATTAAGCCGACAAATTACAGACTGCAGGTAGCAAGCGCCCAGGTAAAAAGCGCTTTGCTTTTGTGCGCAGTTCACCTGGATGAAGAATCAATTATTATAGAACCGTGGTCGACAAGAAATCATACTGAAAAAATGCTTGGCATCAAAACGGAAAAGAGTAAGGAAGGCACTTACATTTATGTCTCCAAAAAAAATTATCCCAAACCTGTCGAGTTTACCGTGCCGTGCGATATTTCCAGTTCTGCTTTCTTTATAGTCCTGGCCCTTCTTACCCGGAATTCCGAAATCGTGATTAAAAATGTATCCATAAACGATACGCGGACAGGAATTATCGAAGTACTTAAAAACATGGGCGGACAAATTACAATAGAAAATTTCCGCACCGATAACGGCGAAGAAGTAGGTGATATAAGAGTAATTTCGAGCGAACTTCATAATGTCGAGATTCCGGTAGAAATGATTCCTAATATAATCGATGAGATACCGATTCTTTCCATAGCCGGAGTATTTGCAGAAGGGAATTTTAAAATTTCGGGCGCAAAGGAATTACGCGTGAAAGAATCCGATCGGATTAAATCGCTCTGCGATAATTTTAGAAGAATCGGTTTGAGTGTTAATGAATATGAAGACGGTTTCGATCTAAAAGGAAAAATTTCAGCCCAATCCGTTATGTTCGAAAGTTTTGGCGATCATAGAATTGCAATGGCATCTGCAGTGTTGGGTATGCTGAACGAAACCGGAGGTAAAGTCAACGGCTTCGAATGCGTCGCGATCTCGAATCCGAATTTTTTGAATCAGGTTGAATCGCTTTTATAGCTCCAAAATTTGATGCTCGAATTTATTAATTGCTAATTCGTTCACGAGCCAGCGAAGTATATCCGTACCGTATTTGTTTGTAAAATAAATCCAGTTCAGTTCCCGTTCCTGAAGATTGCCGTTCGGGTATAAGACATTTCTAACCTTGCTGATCTGCCGGATTGTCGAATCATATTTACGCTTTTGAGCGTCGAGCGTTTTATTCTTTAAGTAATTAAAAGTTTCTTCAATTCGCTGGCGTGACTTTGCGCTCTGATCCAACAGC
>DAIEQA010000207.1:0-5003 GCA_027348115.1 Ignavibacteriales bacterium | reverse complement strand
GAATAAAGAATTATAACCGCTGATAAATGAGATACTCCCTATCGTAAAAAAGAAGATCGGTTCGGCAAAGAGAGCAAACGTTGCCTCGCGCGCAGCGCCCATTCCTTCGAATGAACTGCCGATATCCATCGCGGCGAGTATTTGAAAAAAACGGGCAAGTCCAAGAATATACGCGAACAAGATTATATCGCCGTTAAAACTTATTATCGGTTTCCAGAAACCGACCGGGAGCATTGCCGCCGCCACGATCATAGAGACGAAATTGATCAAAGGTGAAATTCTGCTGATGAAAGAGGATGCGCCGGCATTAATAGTCTCTTTTTTGAAGAGGCGAATCAGTTCATAGTAGGGCTGAAGAACCGGCGCTCCGATCCGGCCTGTTAAAATCGCTTTTTGTTTGTTTACCATACCGGCAAACATTGGCGCGAGAGCCATAATCACTATTATTGAGATAATTCCCTGTAAAAAAGTTAAACCCATAGAAACGCTATCAATCCGTAAATTGAAATTATTATTAAAATGAATGCTATGTAGTAACGGATATCAGTCTGACTTAAAAATCCTATTCTTGAGGTGATTGATCTAATAAAATTGAATAGAGGCAAAACAATCTTGTGGTCGATAAAATCCTTAGAATGACTTTCGAACCTTGAGGAAGCGGGATAAGGAGAATTTGATATTTCAACTTCCTTTTGATAAACCAGAATTGATTTAGGAATTGTGTTCAGCTCATCGGCAAATGATGAAGCCGAGTATTGCATCCTCGAAGTAAGATTTTCATATCCGCATCCCCATGCCGCAGAGGTTCTTCTTCCATATTTCTTTTCAAGTTTTAATTTTATCAGATACAAATGGATTATTCCCATTGCGAGGGACGAAAAGATAATAGTGAAGTAGTGCCAGTCGATATTGATTAAAGCCGAAGAAAGATTCCCTTTAATAAAACTCTCTGCTAAAACTTTATTTACAACACCGACAAAAGGCATCGGATAGAATCCGATTATAATACAAAGAAAAGAGAAAAATCCAAGTGAGAGATAATCATAAATAGACGTGTGAAATTGTCTCTCCTCTTTTCTCGCGCTCCCGAGAAACATAACAGAGTTTACCTTTGTGAAACAGGCAACTGCCAGTCCCCCGACAAATGCAAGTCCGACGACAAACATCAGCATTAAAATTGGATAATAATTTTTCAACTCATTTGCAGTTTTGAAAAATCCGGTATAGACTATGAACTCGGAAATAAAACCGTTAAACGGCGGAATTCCGCTTATGGCGACAGATCCCGCCAGAAAAAAGAGCGCAATATATTTAGCGCGATGGATCAATCCTCCCATCAATTCAATATTTCTTGTCCCGAGATTTCTGTAAACAACGCCGCTTCCGATGAATAAAAGACTTTTAAATATCGAGTGGTTCAATGTATGCAGGAGCGCACCGCCGAATCCAAGCACTTGGACCGAAGGGAGATTATTAGCCGATCCGATAAATCCTATCCCGATGCCGATTCCTATAATGCCTATATTTTCCACCGAGTGATAGGCAAGCAGGCGTTTTATATCATGCTGGGCGAGCGCATACCATACGCCGAATATTGCGCTGATCATACTCACAATCAGCAGGAGCCAGCCGCACCACTCGGGAACCGGCTTAAGAAAAAGGAACGTCCTGAAAATTCCGTAGATACCCATTTTAATAATGACGCCGGATAAAAAAGCGCTTAGTACAGTCGGTGCAATAGGGTGCGCCTGCGGAAGCCAGAAATGAAAAGGTATGAAGCCGGCTTTGATTCCGAATCCTATCAATGAGAGGATAAATATTAAAGGAACAACAAGACCGGAAGAGAATGATAGATGGTAATCGTTGAAGTACCAGCTCCCCGTCTGATGATGAAGCAGGAAAAACATTATATAGAGGATGAAAATCAGAAAATGCGACGCGGCAAAATAATAGAAACTTCCGCGCTGAACTTCTTCCTTTTCCCTCTCCAGAATCATTGCCAGATAGGCCGACATGCTCATCACTTCCCAACTGACCAGGAAAAATATTGCCTGATTTGCGATTACCACAAATTGAGTTGAAATTAAAAGAATTATATAGAAAACGAAAAAGCTTTTAACCGATCTCTTTTGATCAATATAATGATTGAGATATGAGATGCCGGAGACTGTAGTTGGAATTGCAACAAGCTGTATAATAAATATGAAATAAATGCTCAATCCGTCAAGACGGATCCAATTTGAAAAAATAGTTCGTCCCGGAATTTCCGCTGAAGAAAACAGAGCCGAAGAAAATGTTGAGATCAATCCGAGAATCAATCCGATAATCAGGATAATGCTGGATGAAATCAATGCAGTGCGTTCATCCCTGATAAAAAGAAAAACTATAGCAAGTAATTGAATTGCAAATGCAACAATGAATAAACTATTTCCGGGATCAGCGAAATTATTCATTGGGCTTTATTTCTTGCCTCTTCAATCTTCTGGATTATATCCAGTATTTCTGTGGACTCAAGCCGGTTTTCCAGTGCGAAACGAAAAGTTTCCGTTGAGAGGAGGAAACTCAGATGAGCGATCAAGCTCAGATGCTGTTTAATAGTCTGCGAGATAAGAAGAATTAAAGTATGAACGGGTTTACCGTCAATTGATTTTAAGTCAAGATGCTTTTTCGGGAAGAAAAAATTAATTAACGGTTTATTCTTGCCGACCATTAACGGAACGCGCGGATGAGGCAGACTTATTCCATTTCCGATGGCAGTACTCATCATCGATTCCCTGCTTCTCAGTAGCTGAGCAATGATTTCTTTATCTACATTTTTATCGATATTAATCTGGGCGACCATCTGTTCAATATAATCAGATTCATTTAAATCACAGTTATAGTGGAAAGAATCTTTATCGAGCAGAGGGCTGACAGTATCAATATGATATTCGCTTAATTTATTGTTGCCGGATATATTTATAGGATAATTGCGCCCCAATGCCCATTCGATAATCTGCTGTTTGTTAAACACGACCTTATCATGAAGAAACTGGAAAGGGATCTCTTTCCTTTTAATAAACTGCTGCACCTCCTTTTCAGGTATCATCAGCAAATTTGATATGTCTTTTGTGTTCAGGTCCACTTTTGGATTCTATAAATTGTAAATAATATTTTTATTCCAATCGTGCCGCAATCCAAATCAGAACAAATAAATAATCAGGCAGCACAAATTAATCATTTTTCATCTCTCTCTTCACGGTCGCCACAAAATCTTTAGGTCTTCCCAATTTCGGCAGACCAAGAAGCTGTCTAGCGTGATCGAGAGCGTCATCGATATTTCCGAAGATATTTTCTTCCCCGTACAAGTCGAAAAGTCCAGCCTGCGTCATCGCGAAAAGCGGCTGGGTATGAACACCCGAGAGAATCATATGTATTTTTTGTTTTTTTGCATCGTTGTAAAAATCTTTCAAGGTCTGAAGTCCGGTGGCATCCACCGCCGGTACATTTCTCATACGGATAATTCTAACTTTCGGAGGATATTCGATATCCAGCATCTCGTCTTTGAACTTTTTAGCGGCGCCAAAAAAGAAGGGACCGTTAATTTCGAATACTTCAACGCCAACCGGGATCTGTTTTTTATCAATCGCATTCGGATCGGGGATCTCATCTTCATCTTCAAGTTCTCTGGTAATCACACTTACATTTGAAACTTCCGCCATACGTTTCATAAATAAGAGCACTGCCAGTACCATGCCGATTTCAATCGCAATCGTCAGATCGAAAAGCACAGTGAGGAAAAATGTAGTTAATAAAACCGAGACATCGCTCTTGGGACTTTTTAATAACGATTTGAATGAATGCCATTCGCTCATATTATATGAGACAATCACCAGAATAGCAGCCAGAGTGGCCATCGGAATGAGCTTAGCATAGCTACCGAAAAACAACATTATCAGCAGCAGAGTTACCGCATGGATTATTCCTGCTACCGGAGTTCTTCCGCCATTCTTAATATTAGTTGCAGTTCTTGCAATTGCTCCCGTTGCCGGAATTCCTCCGAAAATAGGAGTAACAATATTTGCCAGTCCCTGTGCTATCAATTCCATATTGCTTCTGTGCTTTCCGCCGATCATTCCATCGGCAACAACAGCCGAAAGAAGAGACTCTATTGCGGCAAGCAGCGCTATAACAGTTGCAGGACCAATGAGGCCTTTTATAACTGTTAAATTTATAGTAAAAGTACTTGGCGCGGGAAGATTAGAAGGTATCTCCCCGAACCGGCTTCCGATTGTATCAACCGGAAGCTTCATTTCAATCACAATAATAGTAGTAATAATAATCGCAACTAAAGAGCCGGGCACTCGATGGGTAATTTTAGGCCAGAAGATCATAATGAAGAGAGCAAGGAGAGCAATTCCGAATACATGGTAATTTATTGTCGGGAATGCCTCGAAGTAAGCAATCCACTTTTCATGGAATTCGGATGGCACTTTTTGAATTTGCAACCCGAAAAAATCTTTTATCTGAGTTGAGAAGATCAACAGTGCAATGCCGCTTGTAAATCCAACGACAACGGGATAAGGAATAAATTTTATAAGTGACCCGAATTTTACAAGACCCATTATGACTAAAATAATTCCAGCCATTATGGTGGCAATTGCCAGACCTGTTGTGCCGTAATTCTGGACAATGCCATAAACAATAATAATGAAAGCTCCGGTTGGACCGCCTATTTGCACGCGGCTTCCTCCGAAAGCGGAAATTATAAAACCGGCTATAATTGCAGTGATAATTCCTTTTTCAGGAGTAACACCGCTGGCAATACCGAATGCGATAGCTAACGGGAGAGCAACTATTCCCACTATAACTCCCGCCGTTGCATCTTTAATGAATTGTTCTTTGTTGTAGTTTTTAAGAGTTGTTAAAATTTTTGGTTTTAAAACATTCATTATTCATCTCCACAGAATCAAATAAATCAGTCAACTCCACAAAAATAATAAATTTGAGAGTGAATTGTGAAT
>DAIEQA010000211.1:0-26224 GCA_027348115.1 Ignavibacteriales bacterium | reverse complement strand
AAGGAATTGAAACAACGATTATCAACGCGATTAAAAAAGCAAAATCCGCCGATGAAAAATTTTCCCCGGGAAAAATAATCGGCATAGGTGTAGATACAACAGGCAGCAGCCCGATGCCGGTTGATTCAAACGGTACCCCGCTTTGCTTTATGAATGAATTTAAAGATCGCCCCGCGGCTTACGTTTGGTTGTGGAAAGATCACACTGGACACGAAGAAGCAAAAAGAATTACCGACTTGGCAGTAGAACATCGACCCGAATATTTGGCAAAGATCGGCGGAACATATTCTTCAGAATGGTTCTGGAGTAAGATATGGCATTGTCAAACCGAAGACGCCGGAGTTTTTAATTCCGCTTACAGCTTTGTAGAAATTTGCGATTGGATTCCCGCTGCATTGATCGGCGATACAAAACCGGAAAATATTAAGCGAAGCATCTGCGCAGCCGGCCACAAGGCAATGTTCAGCAATCAGTGGAACGGTTTACCGGATGAGGAATTTCTAAATTATCTCTCGCCGGAAGTAGCCGCATTAAGAAAAAGATTATTTGGAAAAGCATACGCTGCCGAAGAAAGAATCGGCTACCTTTCCGATGAGTGGACAAGAAAACTTGGCCTTACTAAAAATGTTGCGGTAGCAGTCGGAGCTTTCGATGCGCACATGGGTGCGGTTGGCGCGGGAGTTAAACCGGGAACGCTCGTAAAAATTCTTGGCACAAGTACCTGCGACGTAATGATCTCGCCGAACAATAAAAAATTGGCGGACATTCCTGGCGTGTGCGGTATTGTCGACGGCTCGGTTAAAGGCGGCTATTATGGAATCGAAGCGGGTCAATCTGCCGTTGGCGATATCTTTCTTTGGTTTGTTAATAATCTTGTTCCGGAAACTTACGGCAAAACTCAAGACGAAAAATTTTTCAATCTCGAAAAGGAAGCTGCAAAATTAAAACCCGGCGAAACGGGCTTGCTCTCGCTCGATTGGAATAACGGCAACAGAACAATTCTTGTCGATGTTCGATTAACAGGAATGATTCTCGGCTTAACGCTTCAAACAAAGCCGCACGAGATTTACCGCGCGCTTGTTGAAGCCACCGCTTTCGGCGCACTCACAATTATAGACCGAATCGAAGAGAACGGCGTCAAGATCGAGGAAGTTGTTAACTGCGGTGGACTCGCGGTAAAAAATTCTTTGCTGATGCAAATCTACGCCGATATAATCGGCCGCCCGATGAAAATCTCACGCAGCGAACAAACTCCTGCTTTAGGCGCTGCCATTTTTGCCGCTGTTGCAGCCGGCAAAGATGTAAGCGGATTTTCCAATATAGAAGAAGCGCAAAACTTAATGACCGGGACAACAAAATCTTACGAACCAAACACGGAAAATAATTTGGTCTACAAAAAACTTTATAAGCTTTATAAACAGCTGCACGACGGATTCGGAACTAAAGATTATAACGTCGGTATGTACAATGTTATGAAAGAGCTGCTCGTAATACGCGACCAGGTTAGAAAGGAGTTCTAATGTTAGAAGATCTTAAAAAAGAAGTTTTAAAAGCCAATGCGGAACTGGTAAAGTACGGACTTGTTACATTGACGTGGGGCAACGTCAGCGGTATCGATCGGGAAAAGAATTTAATTGTTATTAAGCCAAGCGGAATCGACTACGACCGGCTAACTGTTGAGGATATGGTTGTTGTTGATCTTACCGGAAAAATAATTGAGAGTAGCCGCAAACCTTCAAGCGATACTCCGACACACATAGAACTTTACAAATCATTTCCGGAAATCGGCGGAATTACCCATACGCACAGCAAGTACGCCGTAATGTTTGCCCAGGCGTGCAAAGGAATTCCGTGTCTCGGTACAACTCATGCCGATCATTTCTGCGGCACAATTCCAGTAACAAGATTTTTAACCAAGGAAGAAGTTGATGCCGGTTATGAAAAAAATACCGGGTTAGTAATCGTAGAAAGATTTAAATCTTTGGATGCTGCCGGAATGCCCGGCGTGTTGGTTGCTGGTCACGCACCTTTTACTTGGGGAAAAAATGCCGGCGAATCGGTACGAAACGGATTAATTCTCGAACACATTGCTGAGATGGCGCTTGGTACAATGGAGCTGAATCCAAACATTGATGAATTACCTGGTTACATAAAAGAAAAACATTACCAGCGAAAGCACGGACCTAACGCATATTACGGTCAAAAATAAAAAATTATTTGAAGGAACGTTCTTATGATCGATCTGACTAATTATGAAATCTGGTTTGCTACCGGCAGCCAGCATTTATACGGACCCAAGACATTGCAGCAAGTAGCAGAAGATTCCCAGGCAATTGTGAACGGCTTGAACCAGTCGGGGAATATTCCTGTAAAAATTATTTTTAAACCTGTTCTCACAACCCCGGACGCCATTTTTAATCTTTGCCTCGAGGCGAACAATTCAAAAAACTGCATTGGCTTAATAACTTGGATGCACACTTTCTCACCGGCAAAAATGTGGATAGCCGGATTAAAAATTTTACAGAAGCCGTTTGTTCATCTTCACACTCAATTTAACCGCGACATTCCATGGGATTCTATTGATATGGATTTTATGAATCTCAATCAAGCCGCGCACGGCGACCGGGAGTTCGGTTACATCTGCACCCGGATGCACAAACCGAGAAAAGTTGTGGTCGGTCATTGGCAGGATAAGTCGGTACAGAATAAAATTACTGTTTGGTCGCGCGCCGCATCCGCTTGGGCGGATATGCAGGGCGCCAAAATCGCTCGCTTCGGAGACAACATGCGCGAGGTTGCCGTTACGGAAGGCGATAAAGTTGAAGCGCAAATACGTTTCGGGTATTCAATAAATGGTTACGGCGTTGGCGAACTTGTAAATGCGATAAATAAAATTTCAGATTCGGAAATCGACAAGCTGGTAAATGAATATGATACCAAATACCATGTTGCTGCTGCGGCAAAAAAAGGCGGCGATAAATATTCAAATCTCCGCGAGACCGCAAAGATTGAATTGGGAATGAGAGCATTTCTTTCCGAAGGAGGATTCAAAGCTTTCACAACAACGTTTGAAGATTTACACGGCTTAAAACAATTGCCGGGATTAGCGGTTCAGCGTTTGATGAACGACGGCTACGGATTCGGCGCAGAAGGCGATTGGAAAACCGCCGCTCTCGTACGTGCAATGAAAGTTATGTCTTCCGGATTAAAAGGCGGAACATCCTTCATGGAAGATTATACTTATCACATGGATCCTTCCGGTATGAAAGTTCTCGGCGCTCACATGCTTGAGGTGTGCGAATCAATCGCCGAAGGGAAGCCAAGTCTTGAAGTTCACAAACTCGGTATCGGCGGTAAAGATGATCCGCCGAGATTGGTATTTAATGTTCCAAGCGGACCCGGCCTGAACGCATCTATAATAGACATGGGAAATCGCTTCCGATTAATTGTGAATGAAGTTGAAGTTGTAGCGCCGGATAAGCCGTTACCAAAACTTCCCGTTGCCCGTGCGATGTGGATTCCGAAACCAAATCTTGAAATCGGCGCAGGCGCATGGATACTGGCCGGCGGTGCTCATCACACTGGATTTTCGATGGCAATTACTTCCGAATACATGGAAGACTTTGCAGAGATGGCGAACATCGAATACCTGTTGATAGACGATTCGACCAAGATTTCCGAGTTTAAAAAGG
This sequence comes from Ignavibacteriales bacterium, assembly GCA_027348115.1. Taxonomy (GTDB): domain Bacteria; phylum Bacteroidota; class Ignavibacteria; order Ignavibacteriales; family Melioribacteraceae; genus Fen-1258. The sequence continues at coordinate 22,532 of DAIEQA010000211.1, read as the reverse complement.
AATTACGCTGGAATGAATTATATTTTAGAAAGGGGTAACAAATTCGTTATCGAAAAATTTTATCCCAGATTCCAAACGTAATTGCATGAATAATATATTTGTTCATCCACACGTGCGCGGATTAATTTTTGATTGCGACGGCACTCTCGTGGATTCGATGCCGCTTCACATGACGGCATGGAAGGAGACTCTTTCCAATTTCGGCGCTGTTTATGACGAACGATTTCTTTATGCTCTTAAAGGCATGAAGGAATTGGAAATTGTCTCTCTCTATAACGATAAATTCCGCACGGAACTTGAGCCGTCGAAAGTGGTGGAGGCAAAACAAAAAATCATGAAAGAACGTCTTCACAATGTTCTGCCGGTTAAACCTGTTGTTGATATAGCAAAACAATTTTACAAGGTTCTGCCGCTTGCAATAGCGTCCGGAAGCGCAAGAGATATTGTTCTGGCAGAATTGGAAACAGTTGGTATTCTTCATTTATTTGATGCTGTTGTTACTGCCGATGATGTATTGAAGCCAAAACCGGATCCGGCTGTATTTCTCGAAGCAGCAAAAAGAATAAATGTCGAACCGAAATTGTGCCAGGTATTCGAAGACGGCGACCCCGGTTTGGAGGCGGCAATAAAAGCAGGCATGATGGCCATAGATGTGAGAGCTTTTTCGGAAAAAAATTTTTAGACGAGAGGAATTCGGATTGAAAAAAATAGCTTTAAGTGGAATTGAAAAGTTTGGAGTACTTGAATCAAACATTCCTGCTTTAATAAACGCCGATGATATTTTGCTCAAAGTTGCCGTGATGGGAGTTTGCGGCTCAGACATTCATTATTTCAAAGAAGGACGAATCGGCGACCAGGTTATTAATTTTCCTTTCACTATCGGTCACGAATTTTCCGCCTATGTTGTAGAGACCGGCAAAGATGTTAAAACGGTAAAGCCCGGCGATCTTGTTGCCGTCGATCCGCTTGTATCATGTCAAAAATGCTCGCAATGTCTAAAGGGTCGGTTTCATACTTGCTTAAACCAAAAATTTCTCGGATGCCCCGGGCAACTGGAAGGATGTTTGAGCGAGTACATTGTTCTACCGGAACGAAACTGTTTTAAAGTGCCGCGAAATATCTCTGCCGAATTAGCCGCGCTGGTTGAACCGTTAACCATAGGTTACTATGCGGTTCAACTTATGAATAACTTTCTGAGAGCCGGGCAAGTTGGAATACTCGGTTCTGGGCCAATCGGCTTAAGCGTTATGCTTACATTGCAGTCGCAAGGGATAAATAAAATATTAGCAACGGATAAACTTGATTACAGGTTGGAAATCGCGCGGCAAAACGGGGCCGCGTGGGTGGCTAATCCTGATAAAGTAGATGTTGTTGAGTATCTTAAGAAAATTAATGTCGAACCGTTTGACGCGGTATTTGAGTGCTGCGGAAAGCAGGAAGCGGTTGATCAGGCTGTCGATCTATTGAAACCAGGCGGTGTGCTCTTGCTCGTCGGAATTCCGGAAGTCGATAAAATTTCATTCGACATCAGCAAGATTCGGCGGAAGGAAATTGTTATTCAGAACGTTCGAAGACAAAACGAATGTGTAAAGCCCGTTATAGAATTAATTTCTTCCGGCAAAATTTCTCCGGATTTTATGATTACTCACAGACTGCCGCTTGATCAAACTCAAAAAGCGTTCGACCTTGTTGCCGGATACGACGACGGCGTTGTTAAAGCTGTAGTGACATTTTAATCTTTTCAAATTCGGCGTGTATCATTTAATTTTCAGCCTGCTGTTTACGAGATTAAGGATAACAGAAACATTCAGCAACGGTGCCGGCAACCAGCCAAAATTTTAGGCGGTGGATTAATAATTAAATTTAAGCGGCGGAATTTTATCCGTTCAGGTAAATAGATTATTTTTACGGTTGAAATTAATTCACGGGTGAAAAGTTTATTTGAAACGAATTCTTGTAATTTTTTTATTCGCGGCTATACCTTTATTCGGCTTTCCCAATAAAGACGATTCGAATATCATGGCGGGTAAAATTGATATACTGCATTATTCCATCAACATAAAAATCGATCCGTCAAAAAAATTTATTACCGCCTCCGCAGAAATTACTTTTAATACTCTCGCAGAGATTCGTCAACTAATGTTCAATCTAAAAGAAATGAATATTACCCGGTGCACGTTTGACGGACTTATGCAGCCGTTTCAATATGACGACAACATAATTACGATATCCACGCGGGAAGTATTGTTTGCTAATACTATTCATAAAATTTACTTCGAGTATTCCGGCAATCCGAAAAACGGATTGATAATCAGCATAAACAAATACGGCCACTACTGTGCGTTCAGTGATAACTGGGCAAACCGGGCACGGTATTGGTTCCCGTCTATCGATCATCCTTCGGATAAGGCAACGGTCTCATTTAAAGTTAACACGCCCAAACAATACGAAGTTATTGCCAACGGCACATTCACCGGGGCTGTTTCGTCCGACTCAAATAATGTAACCTACAGTTATGAAATGGACACGCCAATTCCTACCTACTGCATGGTCATCGGCGTATGCGATTTTTACATAGCAACTGCGAAGACGGAATCGGGAATTCCTATTTTTTATTATACCTTTCCCGAAGACAAAAATAAAGTAGCTTTGGAATTCGATCATGTTCCGGAAATTGTGGGCTTCTACGAAAAATTAATAGGGCCTTATCCTTACAGCAAATTGGCCATAGTAGAATCCTCGACAATGTTTGAAGGCATGGAAAACAGCAGCGCAATTTTTCTTCCGCAGACAAGTTCGCTGGAACAGAATAAATCCGGGAACGATGAAGTGCTTGCGCATGAGATTGCCCATCAATGGTTCGGCGACGACGTTACAAAATCCGACTGGCCGGAACTTTGGCTGAGCGAGGGTTTCGCAACATATTTTTCAATGCTCTACTTTGAGCATCGCGAGGGGGAAGATGCATTTAAGCAGATGCTGCAGAGAACGCGCAACGATTATCTAATGCATAGCTCTAATACCCTCCCGGTAATTACGGATCATTATCTGCATCTTGGAGATTTACTGAATGTAGAAAATTACCAGAAAGGCGCTCTCTTTCTTCACGAGCTGCGTACCGAATTGGGCGACGACATTTTTTTCAATGGCATAAAAGAATATTACAGAAAATTCGAGCACTCCAACGTAACCACCAAAGATTTTGAGAATGTAATGGAATCGGTTTCAAATAAAAATCTAGACCGGCTTTTTCAAGATTGGCTGTACAAACCGGGACTTCCAAAGTAAACATTTCTTTTCTTCCAAACATATCAACCGAGCGGAACATTTTCCGAAACAACTTTGTATTGTATATAAATAATTACCTGGAGCTAAAATGAAAGTAGGAGTAATAGGCAACGGATTAGTCGGTTCTACATCCGCGTATGCGATTGTAATGAGAAGAGCAGCCAGCGAAATTGTTATGATAGACGCTAACGAAGACAGAGCTATTTCCGAGGCCGCCGATATTCAACATGCCGTTCCGTTCCTTCAGGCAACCGACGTTCACGCAGGCAAGTATGAAGACTTAAAAGGGTCGAAGGCAATTATTATTGCAGCGGGGGCCGCACAAAAGCCGGGAGAAACAAGATTGATGCTTCTTGAAAGGAACGCTGTGATACTCCAAAAAATTATTTCAAATTCTCTTAAGCACGCACCGGATGCAATCTTGCTAATAGCAACCAACCCTGTGGACGTAATCACACATTTGTGCGCAAAGATAGCGGCCCAATACGGATTCCCTTCTTCAAAAGTTATCGGTTCGGGTACAACGTTAGACACCGCAAGATTCCGCGCGCTGCTCGGAAGACATCTTGGCGTCGACCCGCAGCACGTTCACGGTTATGTAATCGGCGAGCATGGTGATTCGGAAGTACTGGCTTGGTCGAGTGTTGGTATTGGAAGCGTATCGCTCGAAGATTTTGTAAAGTTCAGGGGAGTTGAATTTGATGAAAAAGTAAAAAGTGAAATTGACGGCAGTGTGCGAAACGCGGCATATAAAATTATTGCCGGTAAAGGATCTACTTACTACGGCATCGGCGCTGCCATAGCTCGTTTAGTTGATGTTATCGCCCGCGACAACCGGGCAATACTAACTGTGTCAACTCCTATGGATGAAATTGAAGGAATCAAAAATGTTTCTCTTTCACTGCCTCATTTAATCGGCGGCGGCGGCGATCTCGGGGCTATTCCGTTAAGATTAGATCAGGATGAAAAAGAAGCTTTGAAAAAAAGCGCGCAAATTATCCGAAGCAAAATAGATGAGTTTGAAAATAAAGTAAAACAAGAGGGCTGAATTAGAAATTGATACTTGGAAAAGAATTGATTACATTTTTACCGGAATGAATATCATGTTATGATTTTACCGTCTTGGTGACCATTAATCATTCTACCGTTAAGGAGAATGAAAATGAAATTGGCAACAATATCTTTGCTTTTATTTTTCCTCTTTTACCAGGAACAACCTTCCTCAAAACTTTTTGTAGACATAATCGAAATTGACGGCGCGATAAATCCTCCAGTAGCCGAATTCATTCATAACACAATTAAAAAAGCAGAATCCGATAGTTCGGAATGCCTTGTAATAAAACTTAATACTCCCGGCGGACTGCTTAAATCGACAAGGTTAATTGTTAGCGACCTGCTAGCATCAAAAATTCCCGTAATAATTTATGTTTATCCTTCCGGCGCTCAAGCTGCTTCCGCAGGAGTATTCATTGCTATGGCGGCAAACATCTCTGCGATGGCTCCCGGCACAAATATAGGCGCGGCTCACCCGGTTATGATGAGCGAAAGCGGCGGACAGAACCGTAAAGATTCCACCGATATTATGATGGAGAAAGCCACCAACGATGCGGCGGCATTTATAAGAAGCATTGCCGAAAAACGTCATCGCAATATTGAGTGGGCAGAAAAAGCCGTACGGCAAAGTGTTTCACTTCCAGAATCTGAAGCACTCAAAGAAAATGTAATCGACCTAATAGCGAAGAACGTTGACAGTCTTCTTGTTCGGCTTGACGGGCAAAAAGTTGAAACAGTAAGCGGGATGCAAATACTTCATACTCGGAATGCGCAAATCCGCGAAATACAAATGAACGCTATACAAAAATTCTTATACATCATCAGCGATCCAAACATCGCTTACATATTAATGATGATTGCCATATACGGATTAATTTTTGAACTCAGCAATCCCGGTTCTATTTTGCCTGGTATTGTCGGGGTAATTTCGCTCATACTTGCTTTTTATTCGATGCATACATTGCCGATTAATTATGCCGGTTTGGCACTTATCGTTTTCGCTGTAATTCTTTTTGTCGCGGAAATAAAAGTTGTAAGTCACGGCTTGCTTACAGCGGGCGGAATAATTTCATTCTTAATCGGCTCGCTTATGCTGCTGAACACCGATACGTCGCTCGAATTCGTTCACCTATCTTTAAGCGTGATTATCACCGCAACAATTCTTACAACTCTATTTTTTGTTTTTGCGCTCGGCAAAGGAATTGCGGCGCAAAGAAGGCAGCCCGCTACCGGCAGCGAAGGATTAATAGGCGAGACGGGAAAAACATTGTCTCCAATCGGGCCGCAGAAAGCCGGACAAATAATGGTTCACGGCGAGATTTGGAATGCGCAATCTTCCGGCGATGAAATTGAGGAAGGCAAAGATGTAATAATCTCGTCTATAAGAGATTTAAAACTTATTGTTCGAAGAACCAATCACGACTTATAAAGGAGTAGATCTGAATTAACGGCAATAAATTTTGAGGAGAGAATTTCATGAAACCGGAATCTGTAACCATTCTTTTTATACTTATATTTTTCATTATCATCATACTTTCGAGCGCGATAAGAATTTTACGCGAGTATGAGCGCGGCGTAATATTTAGATTGGGAAGATTAATCGGGGCAAAGGGCCCCGGTTTGATTTTTCTTATTCCCATTGTCGACCGCATGGTTAGGGTAAGTCTTCGCGTCGTAGCAATGGATGTTCCGCCGCAAGATGTAATTACCAAAGATAACGTTTCTATCAAAGTAAGCGCTGTAATTTATTTCAGGGTTATAGAAGCTTCGAAAGCAATTGTGGAAGTTGAAAATTTTCTTTTCGCGACCTCGCAGTTATCGCAAACTACTCTGCGAAGCATCTTGGGCAAATCGGAACTTGATGAGCTTTTGTCGGAACGCGAGAAAATCAACCGGCTGCTTCAAGAAACGATGGATATGCACACCGCACCGTGGGGCATTAAGGTATCTTTGGTAGAGGTTAAGAATGTCGATTTACCGCAGGAGATGCAGCGCGCAATTGCTCGGCAGGCCGAGGCAGAAAGAGAGCGGCGCGCAAAGGTTATTCATGCCGAAGGAGAATACCAGGCCTCGCAGCGTTTAGCCGACGCTTCGCAAATAATAAGCAGTTCGCCGTATGCTTTGCAGTTAAGATTTCTGCAAACATTGACCGAAGTTGCGGCGGAGAAAAATTCGACAACAATATTTCCAGTGCCAATTGATTTATTCAAACCGTTTCTAGATTTGATGGAGAAAGCAGCTAAAAAAGAATAGTCGCTTTTTAAGCTCATAATATCCCGAAATAATTTTAACGGAAATTCCGCTGATAAAAGTTTCTATACCGGTACATTTTCCAGTTATGGTAAATATTTTACTAGTCATTCAGTAAAAATTTGAATGCGGTATTGTGTTGAAAGATCGTTTTCAAAAATATTCACCGCTTAAACTGCTGTAAGTACATACTCGAGATCATTTTGTTTTCGATTTCTCCTATAGTGTCCCCGTCTCAAAACAATTTTAATTTCGTTGGGGCCTCAATTCCATCTGGAAAAATTAGAGTACAGATTTAGAATAAGCGAAGCGTCGGTAGTAAAAATCTTTTTGGACTGTAGAATTAAAATAAATTTTATACATTACACATGGGAAGGATATATCAATTAAATATTTTTTTACTTATAGTTTTCGATATCCGTCCGGCAGTTGACATCAATTTGCAGAGGAGGATTTATGAACCACCTATTTAGATTTTTGGTAATCGCATTTTTTGTTTTAGCCGGCATCACTTCATCAAAAGGTCAATGGATTAAACAGAACAGCGGCATAACCGCATCTCTTACCGACGTTGTTGTGCTCGATTCGACAACTACGGTAGCAATAGGCCGGGACGGATCAATTCTTAAGACAACTAACTCCGGCGAAACATGGTATAATTCCACGGCTCATCTTTCATACATAAAACCATGGAACGCCGTTTCTTTTTTTGACGATACAACCGGCTGTGTGGTTGGAGACAACGGTGTTATTATGACTTTAGCCAGCGGCGGTAAAGGTTGGCGATGGCATCAAATACCCGCCAATCAAAAATGCTTAAGTGTTTTGCAGGCCAGTAAAACCGAAATCTGCATAGGAACTGATTCGGGCTGGGTATTTAGCACATTCGATACTGCCAAGACATGGCATTCAGAAAAAATTAGTAAATGGCCCGTCCGCGCAATATTTACTTATCGCGGCCCAACCACGCTTGGTGTTTCGAAGTACGCTTTAACACCATACTCAATTTGCACGCAGTATGTAATTCCCTCGCCTTCCTGGGATGAAAAAATATTGCAGCCGTTTCAAGGACTCGGCTCCGAAGGATATGATGCCGAATATTGCAACGGCGGTGGAGCGGGATTTATTGTTGGCGTGCAAGGAGATTTACGCGCGGCGCCAACCATTTTGCGTAAATCTATGTCCGATACCGCATGGACACACGTTACAACCGGGATTCACGGAGACGGAGTATTCCATGGTGTTTCAGCTCCAACCGAAAAAGTAATTTATGTCTGCGGCAGCAACGGAATGATTTACAAATCATCGGACGGCGGTGATAACTGGATCAATCAAAGCAGCTCGACAAATTTAACTTTGAACGCAATTTATTTCTATGATGATAAAAAAGGTTTTGCCGTTGGCGATTCCGGGCTGATTTTGTATACATCAAATGGCGGAATAACCGGCGTTAACAACGACGATAATTATCTTCCGCAGGGATACGAATTAAAACAAAATTTTCCTAATCCGTTTAATCCCTCAACCAGAATTGACTATTCTGTACCAACTGACGGAAATGCAGCAATAAAAATTTTCGACGTTCTAGGAAAGGAAATAATAACGCTTGTTAGTGGATATCACAGAGCAGGCAAATACAACGTTCGGTTTTCAACAAACGATTATCGACTATCGAGCGGAGTTTATTTCTATCAATTGAAAGCCGGAAAATTTGTTTCCACAAAAAAAATATTGTTAATGAAATAGGAAGCTTATAAGTTTATGTCAACCGGCAAGACAGTTTTTGTCGTTTGATTTAATATATAATTGGCGAAATTGAATCGTGAAAGGTGAAAGTCTTTCCAGGCGTAAATTTATTTCCCGATCTTCAATACTTATCGGCGGAGCTTATACAGCTCTTGCTTCCGCGGCATCGTTAAATCAAATCTATGGATGGATAAGCAATCATCTTCAAGAAGATTATAAAAAAGAACTTTACAAAAATTCACCGGTAGCAAAGTATTGGATTTCCACTGCTTCAAAAAAAGTTAACTGTCTCGATTGTCATTCTTCTGCCCGGCTTGACGGGAAAAAAGAATTTGACCACGGGGAAATAATAATTAAATGTTTGTTGTGCGCTCAAGGATGCGTCATAAAAGAAAACGAACGCGGCAAATGCAGGGCCCGTGTAAACATCAACGGAAACTTAAAAAGTCTTGTTTACGGTCGACCGATTTCGATTCACGTTGACCCGATTGAGAAAAAACCTTTTTATCATTTTCTGCCGGGAAGTCAGGCATTTTCCCTTGCAACTGCAGGCTGCCCGCTATCGTGCCAGTTCTGTCAGAATTGGGAAATCTCCCAAGCTAAGCCGGAGGATTACCATGTTAAATATTTTTCTCCGGCAGAAATAGCAAACAGTTCAAAATCTCAAGCCATTCCGGTAATCGCTTTCACTTATAACGAGCCGACGGTATTCTTCGAATACCTGACCGACATTGCCGGAGAGGCAAAGAAAAAAAATCTTCGAAGCGTTTTAATAAGCTGCGGCTTTATGAATGCAGAGCCACTTAAAGAATTATGCGATCTTCTCGACGCTATTAAAATCGATCTGAAAGGATTCAGCGAGGATTTCTATCATAAGGTTTGTTCGGCGGAGTTAAAGCCCGTTCTTAGAACCATCAAACAAATTTCAAAAACTAAGACTCACCTTGAAATTGTAAATCTTGTTGTGCCTACCCTGAACGATTCCGATAAAATGTTAAACGGATTATGCGAATGGATCACCGGCGAAGTTGGCCCGGATGTGCCGATCCACTTCACAAGATTTCATCCGGATTATAAATTACTGAATCTTCCCCCGACGCCGATTGCAACTTTGGAGCGGGCAAGAAATATTGCTATGTCGAAAGGAATTCATTATGCTTTTGTTGGAAACGTACCGGGACATGAAGGCAACTGCACTTATTGCCCTTCGTGTAAAAAAAAAGTTGTCAGCAGAACCGGAATGTTTACAACCGGGATTCATATTAAAAACGGCAGATGTGAATATTGTAATTATCCTATTGCCGGTGTTTGGAAATAATCTCCGTGACTCCGCGGGAAAAAATAAACCACTGAGACAGAGAAGGGAAAAAATTAAACGGTGCATTTGAAATGAAAAAATTTTTTTATGCGATATTACTGCTCGCGATTTCTTCTTGCAAGGCAGAAAAAAATAACAACATTTATGATGCCGATTCGATAAGATACCCGGCGGTTGCGGGGCAGTTTTATCCGGCTGATTCACTTAAGCTCATCGCGCAGATAAAAGGTTTTTTAGCCAATGCTAAACGGGCTAAAGTTGAAAATCCGGTTGCAGTCGTTGTTCCCCATGCCGGCTACATATATTCCGGCCAAATAGATGCCGACGCTTACAACCAGGTAAAAAATAATCGGTATGATGTAGTTGTTATACTTGGCACCAATCATACAACCGCAGGATTTTCGAAATTCGGTATCTATCCTCAAGGTGCTTTTGCTACCCCCATTGGGAAAGTAATTGTCGATAATGAAATTGCAAACGAGCTTATTAAGAGAGACCCCGATGTTTCGGTAAATCTTGCTGTTCATGCAAAAGAACATTCGGTTGAAGTTCAGGTTCCTTTTATTAAATACTTATTTCCACGCGCTAAGATCGTTCCCATAATAGTCGGCGAGCCGGATATAGAAATATGTACGAAATTCGGCAAAGTACTCGCCGGTATATTGAGAGACAGGAAAGCATTAATCGTCGCGAGTTCCGATTTATCCCATTACCCAAGTTTTAACGATGCAGTAAAAGTAGATGATAAAACTTTAAGAACGATTGCCGGTTTGAATTTAAATTCAATTGTTTCGGAGATGCAGAACCAGCTTGAGCAAAATATTCCGCAGCTTGTTACTTGCGCCTGCGGAGAGGCGCCGATTGTTGCCGCAATAGCCGCAGCAAAGGCAATGGGCGCTAATGCGGCTTCAATAATCAGCTACAGCAATTCAGGTTACAATTCAATCGGAAGTTCCGACCGCGTTGTTGGTTACGGTTCTGTTGTTATTTATAAAGGAACCGAACAAGATCCGGCTGACCCGGATACACTGCAAAATGATAATTCTTACAAGCTTAATTCTTCCGATAAGCAGACGCTTCTAAGATATGCTCGTAAAACTCTTGAGCAATATTTTTCACAAACTCTTCCGCTGCCGCGCGATATTAATCCGAAACTAAAAATAAAACGGGGCGCATTTGTAACATTGCGAAAGCACGGCGAGCTGCGCGGCTGCATAGGTCATATGGCAGAAGACACACCTCTTATTACTGTGATAGGATCAATGGCGCTTCAAGCGGCATTTAACGATACTCGTTTCACTCAGCTCACTCAAGATGAATTATCTCATGTCGAAATCGAAATTTCTGTCTTGACTCCTTTTACACAGGTTAACAGCGCAGACGATATTGATCTTGGCCGTGACGGAGTTATTGTAAAGAAAGGGAACCGGCAAGCGGTTTTTCTTCCGCAAGTTGCAACCGAAACCGGCTGGAGTAAAGAAATATTTTTAGATCAGCTGTGCCGCAAGGCAGGCTTGCAGCCCGGCGATTGGAAAAGCGCCAAACTTTTTACATTCCAGGCGGATGTATTCAGTGAATCCGAATTTCATTAAACTAAAAACTGTAATTAGGAAATCGGTTTTCTTAGCGGGAGTCGGTTTCGTTTCGATTCTCGGACAGGTTGTTATTCTGCGTGAATTAAGCGAAGCGTTCTTCGGTATAGAACTCATCTACATTCTCTCTCTTGGCGCCTGGCTTTTAGGTACGGCTATAGGCGCGGTAATCGGTAAAAAATCTTCCTTTCCAAACAGAAGAAATATTAAGAACCTATTTTTTCTGTTTGCTCTAATTTTGCCTGCCGATATTTTATTCATACGCGGAATAAGAAAAATCTTCGGCGCGGTTCCAGGCGCTTTTATGCCTTTCACCGAGCAAATTTTAGGATTACTCGCAGCGTTGATTCCATTGAGTATAATTACAGGGCTGTTGTTTCAATGGACCGCAAAATTATTTATTTCGGAAAAAGAGACTCTCGCCAAAGCTTATTCATTCGAAAGCGCGGGCGGAGTTATAGGAGGATTAACCTCAACATTACTGCTAAGCGCTGGTCTGCAAAATTTTACGTTAGCTTTATTGTGCTCATCAGTTTCAATGTCAATCTTCTTTTACGCGTCGTCGAACAAATTGAAATTTACTTTCAAGATATCTTTAATCGTCGCGGCATTAATCTTTATTGTTTTATTTGCGTCAAGCAGGAGTATCGACCGATGGATGACATCATGGAATTATGAAGGCGCCGCAGAGTCGCTTGATACTCCGTATAATAGAATCACCATCACTTCCGCAGCAGGACAATACTGCGTTTTCGAGGACGGTGCGCTTTGTTACGAATCGGAAGGTGTTTCCGCCGAAGAGTTTGTTCAGCTCTCAACCTTACAAACAAACCGGCTTAATAGCGTACTTGTGCTCGGCGGAGGGTTCCATGGAATAATTTTCGAACTGCTTAAACTCCCGGTTGACAAAATTAATTATGTCGAAATCAACAGGCCAATGACTAAATTATTGATGGATTACCTTCCCGCCGAAATCTACAATTCCTTGCTGAATAAAAAAGTAAAAATAACTTATGATGACCCGCGTAAATATCTCAACAACAAAAAGTTATTTGATGTTATACTGATCAACATGCCGGAACCAACCTCGGCACAGACAAACCGGTTTTACACAAAAGAATTTTTCAGCGAGTGTTCGATGAACCTTGCGCCTAAGGGAATTGCTGCTTTCAAAATTCAGTCCTCGGAAAACTTATGGACATCCGCGCTGCAAAACAGAAACTCTTCCATTTATAATGCACTAAAAATTTCTTTCAAAAACATTATCGTTCTGCCCGGAACAAGAAATATATTTATTGCTTCCAACGATTCTTTGACCGGAGACACAAAAGTTTTAATCGACCGTTTTAATTCGAGACAAGTGAGCGCAAAGTTGGTTTCGCCGCCGTATATAAGTTATATTTATTCCAACGATCGATTTGCGGAAATACAAAATATTTTATCAACCAACGGTACGGAAGCCAATTCCGATTTTAAACCGGCTTGTTACGGACTTACAATTTCAATCTGGCTTTCAAAATTTTTTCCGCAGTTGAATTCTTCAACAGGAGTATTTTCTTCTGCCGCAAAATCATTAATGCTGATTGCAATTGCTGCTGTCTTGATTCTCTTAATTTATTTGAAAGGGAAATACGTTAAAGCAAAAAGGGCGGCACTTGTTTTCGGCGCCGGATTTATCGGGATGGTAATGGAAACACTTCTTCTTATTCTATATCAAACAAAGAACGGGATACTGTACCGGGATATTGGCGCTTTGTTAATGATGTTCATGCTTGGGCTTTCATTGGGCGCATTTGCTGTTGATAATTTATTCATCTCAGAAAGAAATATAAAACCGACGCTTGCAGGTAGAATATTAATTTTAATTTTTTTCGCTGCTAATCTCGGGGCCTATTTTTTGGAAGGGAGCGAATATTTTAGCGGCATAATACCGATCGGGTTTGCTTTGCTGTTGGACGGATTTTTCGTATCGGGAATATTCGCTTACGCAAGTCTAAACAAAATTGAAAATCAAGCGGAACAGGTAAAACCGCTTTACTCCGCAGATCTCATTGGGGGATGTGTTGGATCTGTTGCGTCAAGTCTATTTTTAATTCCGGTGCTTGGACTGCCGGCAACATTATTAATACTCGCGGCGTTGACGCTTTATCTTATGTCCTTTCTCGCCTAGACTAGATGTGAAGCATACAAATAAAAAAGCCCGGCTTATAAAGAAACCGGGCTCTCAGAAAATCCATAGTCAATTTATTGAATTAAATTTCCGTCGCCGTCTATATATTTAACATCGTAGCCGAGTTCTTTCAATCCTGCTTCGGCTTTGGATTTGTCGGTAACAACGATCCAAATTAAATGATCAGGTAAAATTACTCTCTTGGCAACGTTGTCCACTTCTTGAGTTGTAACGGATTTAATCTTGCCCGGATAAGTGCTGTAATAATCATCCGATAAATTATATGAGACCATATTAATCAGGGAGTTCGCAACTCTGCCGTTGGTTTCCCATCCTCCTGGAAGCGAAAGCGAACTTTGCTCTTTTACCTGAGTTACTTCCGCATCGGTTGCAGGTTTGTCTCCCACATAATTTTTTACTTCGTTAATCATTTCATCCAAAGCTTCTTTCGATTTATCGGCTTGAACAATTCCATAATAGATATACGGCCTTTGTCCCCGTGCGCTTGCGATAAAACTGCCGGAGCCGTACGACCAATGTTTGTCTTCGCGCAAGTTCATGTTGATACGAGAAGTAAACATTCCGCCGATAATATCATTCATCAATTCGATGGCAACATTTTCTTTATCTCCGTATGGTGGTGCAGGCTGAGCGCCGAATATTATTGTTGATTGCGAACCCGGGCGATCCATTAAATAGATAACCGGTTTTTCGGCGGGAGAAACTTCCTTAACAATTTTTTTAGGAACATCGCCGCGCTTCCAGTTGGCAAAAAGTTTTTCGAGCTTCGGTTTTATCTCATTCATTGTAATATCGCCAACAACAACGAGCGTCGCATTATTCGGTTTGAACCACGTGTCGTAAAATTTCACCATGTCTTCGCGAGTCATCTTATTAGTCGTGGTTTCATATCCGGTTCCGCTGAAAGGCAAACCGTACGGATGATCTTTGCCGTAAATAAATTGGGGAACAACCCGCAAGCCCATAGCGATCGGCGAGGATTTCTCTCTTTGAATTGCTACAATTCTTTCCTTCTTAAGCCGGTCAAGTTCTTTCTGAGGAAACGACGGATGCAGAACAACGTCGGCGAATAAATTCAGCGACGCATCAAGATTCGTTTTAATAGCCGATAAATTCACAAAGCCCATATCGAGATTGGAGCCGGTTCCCAAATTTGCGCCCAGCATTTGCTGCTCATCGCTTATTTGAAGTGCGTCTTTTGTCTTCGTTCCTTCATCAAGCATAGACATTGCCATGCTGGCGACACCGGGATATGCAAACTGGTCGCTCGCAAATCCCGCATCGATGAGAAGATTAAAATTTATTACCGGAATCGATTTGCGCTCGGCCAAAATAATTTTCATACCGTTGGAGAGTTCCGCTTTTTGAAGAGCCGGAAAAGTTGCATCGGGCGGAGTTCCGGTTTCCGGAAGTTTTTTGCGGTCGACATCGCTAGCAATTGTTTCATACTTCGGGAACGGATTGATCTGTAAAATATAAACTCCGTCGCTTAACCACTTGTTGCCCGTTGCAGCCATTTCTTTCGCAGTAACATCGGCAATATATTTGTTATAAATTTTATAATAATCCGGCGATCCTCCGTAAACCTGGTTTTGCGCAAGGATATCGGAAGTTCCGCCAAACCCGCCGATGCGTTCAATACCGCGAATGAAGCGTGCAAAATATTGCGTCTTCACTCTTTTCAATTCCTTCTCGGTAGGACCGGATTTAAGTAGCTTAGCAAGTTCTTCATCAAGAGCTTTTTCAACTTTGGCAGGATCGACTCCCGGTTTTACATCCGCTTGAATATAAAACTGTCCGCCGATTTCCAAAGGATCTATAAACGCCGAAGCGCTTGTTGCGATTTGATCTTCATAAACTAATCGTTTGTAAAATCTGGAAGTTTTGCCTTGAGAGAGAACATCGCTTAGCAAATCAAGATCGGCAAGTTCTTTTGTTCCCCAGCCTGGGACATTCCACACTTTAATAATGCGGGTTTGAGGAACGCGGTCTTGAGCAACTTGTCTTCGCGAGCCTGTCATCTTGGCAATGTATTCTTGGAATTTTGTTACCGGGGGTCCGGAAGGAATATCGCCGAAATATTTTTCCACCTTGGCTTTTACTTCATCGGTGTTTACATCGCCGGCAATTGAAATGGTTGCGTTTGCGGCGCCGTAATAAGATTTAAACCATTCATGCACATCATTTAGCGATGCAGCATTCAAATCATCCATCGAACCGATAACTGTCCACGAATACGGATGTCCTTTCGGGTGCGTGCCGGTAGTAATTAATTCATCGGATAAAGCGTAAGGTTCGTTTTCACCCTGGCGTTTCTCGTTTTGTACAACGCCGCGCTGCTCGTTCAACTTGGCTGTATCAATTGCGCCGACGAGATGACCCATCCGGTCGCTTTCCATCCATAAAGTCAAATCGAGAGCTGAAGTCGGAACTGTTTCAAAATAATTTGTGCGGTCGTTGTTTGTTGTTCCGTTAAGATCTGTCGAGCCGATCTTCTCCATAATTTTGAAATAATCATCATTATAATTTTCACTTCCGTTGAACATCAGGTGTTCAAACAAATGTGCGAAACCGGTCTTGCCAGACTTTTCATTTTTCGAACCGACGTGATACCAAATGTTTACCGCCACAATCGGCGCTTTGTGATCTTCGTGCACAATCAACGTTAGTCCGTTCTTAAGAACAAACTTTTGATAAGGAATGCTGATGTCGTCGATTTTTTGTGCGCGAGTAGTTGTTATTACCGAAAAAGCAATAAGTACGAAGAGAATTGATTTTAACTTCATGCCGCCTCTTTTGTTGGTTGGAAATCTATTAACTTAAATCTTGCTGACTTAAGACGCCCTAACTTTCCATGCGGTTGCAATCTATAAAAATTCGGGATAAGATTCTCCACATATAAACGGTTGCATTTTAGATTCCCCGCTTTTCCTAAAATTAGTTTAATTTTGCACGGGCGAATTAAATAATATTTAACGGAGAATTACATGACATCAGTTGGAGAGAATTTCGGTTATACAGCAAAGGGTTACGAATCAACGATCGAGGCAACATTAGAAGAACTTACCAATCAGAAAATAGTTGAACGTATTTGGAATAAAGATTACACGGTTTGGAGCGATAGTCCTACAGAAATAACAAACCGCCTCGGCTGGCTCGTCAGCCCGGAAAATTCGAAGGCGGCGCTGCCGGAGGTAAATAAATTTGTGGAAGAAATTCAAAATGAAAAACTTGAAAACGCATTGCTTCTCGGAATGGGCGGTTCAAGTCTGGCTCCAGAGGTATTCCAAAATATATTTGGTTATAAAGAAGGATTTCTCAAAGTAAGCGTCTTAGACAGCACAGATCCCGGCGCAGTTTTAAACATGACAAACAAATTCGATCATGCTAAAACTCTTTATATCGTTTCGACAAAATCCGGCGGCACAATAGAGACTATTTCCTTCATGAAATACTTCTACACATTTGTTGCAGGCAAACTAGGAGAAAAGGTTACAAAGCATTTTATCGCCATCACCGATCCCGGGAGCGGACTTCAGAAGATGGCTGAAGATTTAAAATTCCGTAAAATATTTTTGAACGATCCTAATATCGGCGGCCGTTACTCCGCGTTGTCTTTGTTCGGTGTTGTTCCCGCCGCTCTTGCCGGTGTTGATGTTGAAAAAATTCTTTCGCGTGCAAAGTCAGTTGGCGAAGAGAGCAAGAAAGAAAACAGCAGCAGCTCGGTGCTGGGAGTTATAGTTGGCGCGTTAGCAGAAAATGGTATAGATAAAGTAACCTACATTACCTCGCCGCAAATCGCTCCGTTCGGCGCGTGGGTAGAACAGCTTGTTGCGGAAAGCACCGGTAAAAACGGCAAAGGAATTTTGCCGGTCGAAAGCGAATCCGTTGAAGCACCCGAATATTATTCCAACGACCGATTGTTTGTTTATATAAAATTAAAAAATGAAAACAGCAACGATGAAAAGATATCAAAGCTAAAGGGCGCCGGCTTCCCGGTAGTCGAAGTTATCTGGAATGATTTGTTCGATCTCGGCGCGGAATACATGAGATGGGAATTGGCGACCGCGATAGCAAGCTGGAAAATAAAAATTCAGCCGTTCGATCAGCCGAATGTTGAAGCGGCAAAAGTATTAGCCCGCGCAATGATTAAAGCATACAACGAAGAAGGCAAACTCCCTTCACTCGATGCCGTAATAAAAGAGAATGGAATTACGGTTTACGGCAACGCTACCGGTTCAAACGTTAAGAGTGCTTTTAATAATTTCCTAGAAGAACTGGAAAATAAAAAATCTGTTCCTCAAAAATATTTATCACTTCAAGCTTACCTTACGCCAGACTATAAGACCACAGAAGCGCTTCAGCAGTTGAGAACTGCAATTCAGAAGAAATACAAAACAGCAACAACGGTTGGTTACGGCCCGCGCTTTCTTCACTCGACTGGACAGCTTCAAAAAGGCGACGCCGGGAATGGATTGTTCATTCAATTCACTTCCAGTGATGCTAATGACGCATCAATACCGGATGAAGCGGGCAAGGAAAAATCTTCGCTTACTTTCGGCACGTTAATTCAAGCGCAAGCGCTTGGCGATTTTAAGGCGCTGCAAGAGAACAAAAGAAAAGTTGTTCGATTCGATTTGGGAAATGATGCGGTCGGAGGTATTAAGAAGCTGACCGATATGCTTTCTTAAAATAAAGTTACGGGTTTGCCAAGCTATGACTGGCATAAGCAGAAAGAAAAGGCGACCCGCTGCAGGCCGCCTTTCTTAACTGAAATATTTGCCGGTGTGTTTACAATTTTGATTGATATGAGAACCTTAGCAGTTTGGGTTTAACAAGCTTCATATAATCTTTAAACGACATTTGAATCAGTTCGGTGTGGTTGCAAGCGTTGAAGGCGATGTCTTCGTCCTGGGCAAGTATATCCGCAACGTAAACATCGATACCGTATAAATTGCCGAATGGAGGCATAGCCCCGACTTCGCATTCCGGGAACTTGTCTTTGAATTCTACTTCGTTTGCAAGACGGATATTTTCGATGGACATAAGTTCTTTGAGCTGATCAAAATTCACTTTGTAAGAGGCGGGCAGAACACACATTGCCATTTTGCCGTTCATCTTAATAAGAACAGTTTTGGCGAGTTCTTTTCCTTTAATATGTGCCGAGGCGGCAATCTCCTGTGCCGTAAAGGCGAGGGAATGTTTAATTGTAACGTATTTTACATTATGCTTATCTAAATACTCCTTTAATATTTTTGCCGGCATAACTCCTCCTTTGCTAACTTGCGGCTGCAAGTCCCGCCTTTAAGCGGGGCAAGCAGGGCTGCCAGATTAAAAGTAATTATTGTTTATTAAATACAAGCGTAACCGGCGTTTGACTTGAAAAGCCGTACGCGGTTAAATCCATAGTTGTTTTAGCAGTAAGCGTAGAGCCGCTGATAGTATAAGACCAAACCAATTGAGAACCAGTTTGCGATGTAAATGTTATTGTTCCGTTAGATATTGCATAGGTGCCGGTATCGTTGGTGGTCTGGTTATTTTGAACCAGCGTCATCTGGTATGAATTATCGCTTTTGAGCGTTATGGAAATATGAACATTGGCCTGGTCCGCCGTTAACGTTATTGTACCGCTCGAAGTTACTGCAGTAATATTTGCCAGCACCCATGTACCGGTTACTCCTCCGCCGGATGTAACCGGGTTGGAATCACTTTTTTTACAGCTTGACAAGGAAAAAATTAAAGTAGCAAGAAACGCGACGGTGAAAAATTTTTTGATATTTGTCATTGAATTAAACTCCGCTAAATTTTTGGGGGAAATGTGCTCAACCGTTTTGCCTTCAATTTATATGTAAGCTGTTTGTTGCACATAGAAAATGTAGCAACATTATGAAACTATATCAACTATAATCTGGATAAGTTTTAGACACAGAAACACGGAGGTGAGTACCAAATTGATGTTTATTGTTCACGCTAATTTCCATATCTTAGCAACCAATTTTATTAATCCGGTATGGCTTTTTTTATAGGAATTGACGGCGGCGGCACAAAAACCAATTTAGCGCTTGCCGATGAGAAATTAAATATTATCGCGAGAAGATCGGCGGGCAGTGCAAACCCGGTAATATTAGGGCCGCGCAAATCTGCGTCGGTTGTATTCAAGCTTATTAAAGATACCGTAGCTAAGTCGAAAATCCCGTCGGTTGATTCCGCAGTTATCGGATTAGCCGGCTGCGGAAGAAAAAAAACGGCGGACGAAGTCAAGCGTGAAATCGAAACGCTGCTGGCTAAATCGAAAGTACGCGTGAAGAAATTAAAGATTGTCTCCGATGCCGAAATTACCTTGGAAGGCGCATACCGAGGCGGAAGCGGCGCAATATTAATTGCCGGCACCGGTTCAATTGCTTACACCAAGAATGCAAAAGGAAAAATTTTTCGCTCGGGAGGTCTCGGGAAAATTTTGGGCGACGAGGGAAGCGGTTATTCTATCGGAAGGAAAGGATTAATAGCTGCGGCAAAAAGCTTGGATGGGCGTGCATCTGAAACATTGCTCGAAAAATTATTGAAAAAAAATTACGGCATTTTGGAAATCGATTCGCTGATTACGAAAGTATATTCGAACGAGTTTGACATTGCCGCAGTAGCGGAATTCGTTATTAAAGCGGCCAAGCTGGGAGATAAAGTATGCCGCAAAATTTTGGAAAACGAAGCTGAAGAAATTGTAAATGTTGTCGCATCGTTAAAGGAAAAAACTGCCGCGAGAAATCTGAAATTAAGTTTCTACGGTGGACTACTTTCCAATGAAAATTTTTATTCGAATTTGGTAATAAAAAAAATTCAAAGTTCGATTAAGGGGATTTTGCTAAGCGAGCCGGCATATCCTCCCGAACTGGGGGCTGTACTAATCGCTAAAAAAAATAATTTTACCGGATAAAATTCTGAGATGATAATCAAAAAAACTCACGACGAGAAAAAAAATCAAAAAAGAAATCCATGGGCATGGGTTCCTTCATTATATTTTGCCGAAGGTCTTCCGTATGTAATTGTAATGACCGTCTCGGTGTATATGTACAAGCGAATGGGCATATCGAACGCGGATATAGCTCTTTACACAAGCTGGCTTTATTTGCCATGGGTTATAAAGCCGTTGTGGAGCCCAATTGTTGACCTGTTAAAAACAAAGCGATCGTGGATATACACAATGCAGCTGATTGTAGGCGCCGGTATGGCCGGGGTTGCGTTTACCATTCCGATGCCGGACTTCTTCCAATTCACGCTCGCGTTCTTTTGGCTTCTGGCATTTAGTTCCGCTACGCACGATATAGCCGCGGACGGATTTTACATGCTCGCGCTTACGGAAAGTCAACAATCTTTCTTTGTCGGAATTAGAAGCACTTTTTACCGCGTTGCAATGATCGCCGGTCAAGGATTGCTTGTTATACTTGCCGGTTACCTCGAAAGCTCAATGACTATTGGGCCGGCTGATGTGCGCGTTGCCGCCAACCCGAATAAATTTTTTGAAGATACAATTAAGATCGATTCTCTTTCCGAGAAACAATTGAGTGGCAGCTTACGACTTGTAGCCAATCCGTCGTATGTCGAAATCAGCACACATCCAAAGTCGAAAGAATCCGTAAATTTTTACAAAAGCTTTGCGCATAATTTTAATATAATGAATGGTTTTACAAATGAAGGTATTGCCATGCCGGATACATCGACAAGCGACGTGTTGGTTGGCAATGTTGGAATTGCAAGACTGCAGCTTTCAAAACAGCCGAAGGAAGACGCCGAGTATAATGTAAGCGTGGACTTTTCCGAAGGGAACGACGGAATAAAAGTAATTGAAGGTCATAAACTTAAATTCACTTCGCGCAACTGGAATAAACCCGCGTTCGTTGTATTTCAGTTGGATAATTCCTTAGCTAAAAAAACCGACGCGCTGTTTATAGTAAGAACCGAACGAATACCGCTTGCCTGGGTTTTCACCTTCTCGGTTGTAGGCGTTCTCTTTATTCTCTTTTTTATTTATCATAGGTTCATCTTACCTCGTCCTGTTGAAGACGAAGCTGTTATATCACGTTCCAGGATTTCCGTAATGAAAGGATTTTTCAGAACGTTCTTCAGGTTCTTCGAAAAGAAACGCGTGATATTAATATTGCTCTTTCTTTTGTTTTACAGATTCGGCGAGGCGCAAATAGTTAAAATGGCGCCGATGTTTCTCCTCGACGGAAGAGAAGTCGGCGGTCTCGGTTTAAGCACTTCGGAAGTAGGATTTATTTACGGTACCGTTGGAATAATTTCTTTGATGATAGGCGGACTCTTGGGTGGCTTTGTAATTTCTAAAAAGGGATTGAAGTTTTGGCTTTGGCCCATGTTGTTTGCAATCAATTTGCCGCACATACTTTATGTTTATTTGGCTTACGCGCAGCCGACAAATCTTTGGATAATATACGGCTGCGTTGCCGGAGAACAATTAATGTACGGGTTCGGGTTCACAGCTTATCTAATGTATATGATGTATGTTTCCGAAGGGGAGTATAAAACTTCGCACTATGCAATAGCAACCGGATTCATGGCTTTGGGAATGATGATACCGGGAATGTTCAGCGGTATGATTGAGGAAGCGGTTGGATATAAATTATTTTTTGTTTTTGTCGTGCTTACAATTATTCCTTCATTAATAATCACCAGGTTTATTCCACTGGAATATTCGTACGGAAGAAAAAAATTATCCGAAGAATAAATTTTAAACGGGCAGAAGTGTAACAATAGCTTTTGCCCGTTCGTCTTAATTCCAGAACTTTAGCGTTACTAAAGGTCAAGTAAGAATTTTTAATTTATAGACGAATATAAGCTGGAGGATTTTTGAATTCCGAACAGGTTATTGAAGTACGCGGACTCACTAAAAAATTCCGGAATCTTGTTGCAGTTAACAATCTCGATTTAAATGTTTTCAGGGGCGACGTATTCGGATTTCTGGGACCCAACGTTGCGGGTAAAAGCACAACTATCAGAATGCTTCTCTCTCTTATCAAACCTACTTCCGGATCGATTAAAATATTCGGAAAGCAACTGACGGAAAAGCGCGGTGAAATAC
>DAIEQA010000184.1:0-2055 GCA_027348115.1 Ignavibacteriales bacterium | reverse complement strand
GCCCAAATTAAAATGTTTCCGAATATGGTTTATGATGAAATATTTAAAACGATTGATAAATACAGAGACAGCGCTTTCGGCTGGAAATTATCGGGCGCGGGAGGAGGAGGGTATCTTATCTTCGTTTCGGAAAAAACGATTGAAGGCGCAATGAAAATAAAGATTAGAAGAAAATCGATTTGATTTTTTTATCAGATAAATTCATTCAATGATTAAACACCGGAAACAATTATGAATTTTTCAAAAATGTTCAAAACAGACAACGGGAATAATTATTTCTTTACTTTCTTTTTAGTCTCAACTCTATTTCTGCTCTGGGGAACCTGCAATGGAATGATCGATGTAATGGATAAACATTTTCAGGATTTTCTCCATCTCTCAAAAGCCCAGTCGGCATGGGTTCAGTTTGCCCATTATCTCGGATACCTATTGATGGCTCTTCCCGCAAGCTGGCTTGCAAGAAAACTCGGATACAAAGGGGGAATCATTTCAGGTCTGCTGCTTGTCTCTATCGGCGGATTCTGGTTTATTCCAGCAACTCATATTTCTCAATTCTGGGCTTTCCTGCTTGGAGTATGTTTTATCGCAATGGGACTTACAGTTTTGGAAACTGTGGCTAATCCATACACAACTGTGCTTGGTCCCAAAAAATTTGCGGCCACCAGGATAAACCTCGCTCAGTCATTCAACGGCATCGGATGGATATTCGGGCCGATAATCGGCGGAGCATTTTTTTATTCCTCGGAGGGCGCAGAAGTGGCACAGGGACAGCTTTATATTCCATACATGGTTGTTGCAATCGTAGTTCTTGTGCTGGCTGTAATTTTTTATTTCGCCAATGTTCCGGATCTGAATACGGAAGATGAATATCATCTCAGCGAATCCGAACAGTCCGGCACTAAAACTTCAATCTGGAAGCATTCTCATTTCAACGGCGCGGTGCTCGCACAATTTTTATATGTGGCCGCTCAAGCAGGCATCTTCAGTTTCTTTATCAATTATATTATAGAAGAACTTCCGGCACTTTCTGCAGGACTGGCAAACAGCTGGCTCTTTGCAGACAGGACGGCGGTACGCGAAGGCGCTTATTTTGTGAACGAAAAAGGCGCAACATTTTTGCTCGGCACCATCGGTTTTCCCCTCTTTTTATTAGGGCGTGCAACGGGTGCGGCAATTTTAAGAAAATTAAGCGCGCATAAAGTGCTTGGCTCCTACGCAACAGTGAATGTTGTTCTCTGCCTTCTGGTTGTTTTCAAATTGGGATGGATCTCTGTGGGCGCAGTATTTCTTAGTTTCTTTTTTATGTCAATAATGTTTCCTACAATTTTTGCGCTGGGAATTTACGGACTCGGGATTCAGGCAAAGAAAGCATCCGGATTTATTGTAATGGCAATTATTGGAGGAGCTATAATGCCAAAGCTGATGGGATATCTCGGTGATGTTTACAACATGTCTTTCAGTTTTATAATGCCGTCGTTTTGTTTTGCTGCTGTTGCAGTTTACGGATTCTCCTGGTCTAAATTGAGCAAGTCCGAGGGTTTGGTTGGACTTGAAACCACAAAGGGGCATTAAAATATTTAAGAATTATTGAGGCCGTTTCAAAAGTAATAATCTACTTATATTTTGAGAACTACTTTTGATACGGCCTCTTTTTTTCAGCTACTTTTTCTCAAGCACAGGAGAATTTCTGATTACCAATCCCTGAACTTTTTCGAATCGCGCCGCTTCCGTTTTTGGCGCAACCATTGCTTTAAAATTATCTATCTCAAGACCGTTCACATCTGAACAAACCAAAGCAGGGCGAAGATCTTCTTTCACAAAACCGAAGTTAATATCCGCCAATTCCAATCCCTTAACATGCCGCGCAAATATTCCGTATGAAGGCATCGTGTCTCTCGGTTCAGGATAAGCTCTATCCAATTCCTTAGGAACTATCTGCGCTTGCTTCTCTGTGCCGCCGCCGTTAAAAATTATTCTGATATTCTGAAGACGGATTCCTTCTATCGGCTGCTCTTCTAATCCGGTAATTATAACTCCGTTCTTTGAATCGGCACC
>DAIEQA010000168.1:0-2797 GCA_027348115.1 Ignavibacteriales bacterium | reverse complement strand
TTTATTGCCCGAAACCGAATCGATCGTAGAATCCGCTTCTGTAATATGGCGAGTAACCTCCATTGTAATAAGGGGAATAATAACCGAAAGGATTATGATCATATTCAATCATAATATTCATATTATCTGTTGCTTTGAAATTAAGCTGAGCCCTGCTAAGATAAACCCCGTTGATCTGCTTGGAGAAATCGCTTCCGAAAGTATTGTAAGGAGAGTTAACTACGCTTATGTCCGTTTGTAAATTTAGTCTATCGTTGAATTTGTACATCATTGAATTGGTATAGACACCAAGGGCGAGTCCGTTCGATCCTCCGAAAGTTGAATAGGAAAGATTGAATGTATGATGCATGCTGAAATTATCCGGATTGATAAAACCAAAAATTGATTCCGAAACGCCGCCTTTATTGAATATACCGCTTTTAATATCCGGAGAATTGCCGGAATCTTTAAACTGGCCGTAAGAAACGGAGACCGCTAAAATAAATATCATGGTAACTAATTTTTTCATCTGGTTGCCTTTTCAAATCCTTCCTTTTTACAGCCGTCAAACCGAATTGTTTCTATTCGCTTAAAAATTCCGATGTATTTTATCATTTCCCTAAATTAATTTCAAGATAATTTCTACGCCAAAAATTAATTGTTAATGCGTAAGCAGTTTAGTTTTAAAAAACTTGGATTTTTGATACCGGTTCATTAAGCGTTATTTATGCCCTTGCGAATAAATGAATAACGGTATAAGTCATCACGCTTTTTCCATCCTCGTTTAATCCAATAATTATTAGCCAGATCGTTGGTAACCAGAACGTCGAGATGCGTCTTATAAATTCCAAGTTCTTCAAGCTTATCGAGACAGTTTTTAACCAATCCTGCGGCAATACCTTTTTTTCTAAATTCTTTCTTTACGGCAACATGCTGAAGATAACCTCTTCTGCCGTCGTGGCCGCACATTGCGCATCCGATAATTTGATTTTCTTCAATAGCTACAAAGCTCAGTCCCGGATTTCTAAGTAAATACTTTTCCGTGGCGTCCCGCGAATCAGCATCGCGAATAGTAATTCCCGAAGTAGTTGTAAGCAGAGACATAACTTCCTCGTAGTGCTTTATTGTCATTTCGACAATCCTCATAATACGCCTAAACTTTAATTCTAAAAATCATTTCAATTTCAACCGGAGCGTTAAGAGGTAAAGCGCTCACACCAACCGCGCTCCTGGCATGTTTGCCGCGTTCACCGAATACCTGTATCAAAAATTCCGAAGCGCCGTTTGCTACTTTGGGTTGGGAAGAATATTCCGGCGCTGAATTTATAAACGCGACCACTTTTACTACTTGCTCAATTTTGTCGAGGTTTCCTATTACGGATTTCATCGCGCTAAGACAATTCAGGGCGCACGTTCTTGCGCATTCAATTGCTTTATCTTCTTCAACTTCGGCGCCGACCTTTCCCTCTGCAATTAATTTTCCTTCTTTCATCGGAAGCTGGCCGGAAGTGAAAATTAGGTTGCCGCTAATTTGAGCGGGTACGTATGCAGCGACAGGTTTAGGAGCGCTTGGAAGTTCATAGCCGATAATTTCTTTAATTCTTTCTTCAATCATTATCGCCTCAAATTTTTTTTCAAATATATTAAAATTTCTACGATAAAGTCTTACAGCGCATTTTCCCATTTGATCGCATCTCTTTATCTTTGCTTATAAAAATGGAGCCACAATGACAGGCGACAAATTTCAGAATCTTTATGAAATAATGCTTCGACTCAGAAAGGAATGCCCCTGGGATAAAGAGCAGACACACGATTCAATCAAAGGGGCTACTTTGGAAGAAACATATGAACTGCTTGAAGCAATCGATCTTAAAGATTACGATGAGTTGAAATCGGAGCTTGGGGATTTGCTGCTGCATATTGTATTTCATTCAGTCATCGGTGAGGAAAATCAAAACTTCGGCATTAATGATGTAATAGACTCCATAAGTGAAAAATTAATCCGGCGGCATCCGCATGTTTTTGGAGATGTAAAAGTAAAGGACAATAAAGAGATATTAAGAAATTGGGAAGAGATAAAATTATCCGAGGGAAGAAATTCCGTACTCGAAGGAGTTCCAAAAAATCTTCCGGGTTTAGCGCGGGCATTTAGACTGCAGGAGAAAGCATCGAAGGTCGGTTTCGATTGGGAAAAAAAAGAAGACGTTTGGAAAAAAGTGATTGAAGAAATAGAAGAGATGCATGAAATGGAAAGAAGCGGCGATAAAGATAAACTCGAAGAAGAAATGGGCGACGTTTTTTTTGCCTTAACCAATTACTCCAGATTTCTTGGAGTCAATCCCGAAAACGCTTTACGAAGAACAAACGAAAAGTTTATTGCCCGGTTTAGTTATGTTGAAGAGAAAATTAAAGAGACCGGAAAAAGTATGAGCGAATCCACCTTAACCGAGATGGATAAATATTGGGAGGAAAGCAAAACCAAACTTTGATACCTCACAAATCAGTTTGCGCTTTTTCCGTTATTGCTGTAATGCTTTTCGTAGGCGTTGATTATATCCTTAACAAGACGGTGACGGACGACGTCGCCTTTGTCAAAGTATACAAAGCCAACCCCGTCAACATTCTTCAAAATTTCTTTAACCTGCACCAGTCCGCTCTGTGAATACGAAGGCAAATCTATTTGAGTAATATCCCCGGTAATTATTGCTTTGGAATTGGGGCCGAGCCGGGTAAGAAACATTTTCATTTGCATGCCGGTAGCGTTCTGGGCTTCATCCAAAATTACATACGCATTATTTAAAGTTCTGCCGCGCATATA
>DAIEQA010000151.1:0-15688 GCA_027348115.1 Ignavibacteriales bacterium | reverse complement strand
CCTTAAGAGCCATAACAATTTCTTCAAGCGATGCATTACCTGCGCGTTCGCCTATACCGTTAACGGTACACTCAACCTGGCGGGCGCCGTTCTCAATTCCAACAATGGAATTTGCAACAGCCAAGCCGAGATCGTTGTGACAATGAACACTGATAATTGCTTTGTCGATATTTTTTACGCGGCGTTTAAGCTCGGCTATCTTCCATCCAAACTCCGAGGGAAATGTATAACCTGTAGTATCGGGAATATTGACTGTTGTAGCACCTGCTTCAATTGCCGTTTCAATTACATCGGCAAGATAACCGATATCCGTTCTTCCGGCATCTTCGGCAGAAAACTCAACGTCGTCGCAAAAGGTTTTCGCGTATGCTACTGCGTCGTAGGACATTTTCAACACGGTCTTTCTCTTCTCTTCAAGAGAAGCGCCGTATTTGCTGTCGCCAAATTTGCCGAGAATATGAATATCGGATGTGCTTGAGAAAGTATGAATCCTTGGATGCTTGGCATTTCGCAAAGCATCGAACGCGGTTTTAATATCTATCTCTTTCGCGCGAGACAGACCCGCAATTATAACTTCCGATTCGTCGGCGATTCTTTTTACCGCTTCAAATTGAGTCGGCGACGAAACAGGAAATCCCGCTTCAATTACATCAACATTTAGTTTTGCTAGCTGGCGTGCAATCTCTAGTTTTTCATAAACATTCAATGATGCGCCCGGCGATTGTTCGCCGTCCCGTAAAGTTGTGTCGAAGATAATAATTCGTTCGCTCATGATTTCACCTTTTGTTTATTAGAGATTTACGCAACGCCCGGCATGTCATAAAGTAAACACGCCGAGAGCCTGCTCGTTAAATATTTCGTTGTAATTTTCTATTACATGATTCGTCATCTGCTCGGTTGTCACAAGTTCGCATCCATCGGAAAATATATCCGGGGTTCTGTAGCCCTGAGCCAGTGTTCGTTCCACAGCACCTTCAATTAATTCAGCGGCTTTCTGCATCTGGAAAGAATAATTAAACATCATTGCTACGGAGGAGATAGCGGCCAAAGGATTGGCTTTCTTTTGCCCGGCAATATCCGGGGCGCTCCCGTGAACCGGTTCGTATAAAGCGTACTTACTTCCGATGCTCGCCGAAGGAAGCATCCCGAGACTTCCGGTTATCATTCCGGCTATGTCGCTAAGAATATCTCCGAATAAATTGGAAGTTAATAACACATCAAACTGTTTTGGATTGCGGACAATCTGCATAGCGCAGTTATCAACGTACATATCGGCCAATTCAACGTCCTGGTAATTTTTATGAACTTCACGGACAACATTTCGCCAAAACTGCGAGACTTCCAGCACGTTTGCTTTATCGACCGAAGTAACTTTCTTTTTTCTCTCGCGTGCAAACTTAAAAGCCATTCTGGCAATTCGTTCAACTTCCTCGCGGGAATAAACCATTGTGTTAAATCCTCGTTCGGCTTCGATGCCTCTCGGCTGACCGAAATAAATTCCGCCGGTTAATTCTCTGAGGACAATAAAATCTACACCTTTCAAAACATCTTTCTTCAATGTGGAAGAATCGATCAAGGCATTGTAAATTTTTGCGGGACGGATATTCGTGTAAAGTCCAAGAGCTTTTCTTAATTTAAGAAGAGCTGCCTCCGGTTTTAAATGATGAGGAAGAGTTTCCCATTGATAACCGCCGACAGCGCCGAGGAATACGGCGTCGGAATCATAACAAACCTGCAGTGTTTCATCGGTCAAAGGGTTCTGATATTTTTCGTAGGAACATCCGCCGATTAATTGAGTATTGAATTCCAAATTTACGTTGAAACTCTCGGCAACTGCCTTCATTACTCGAACAGCTTCGTTAGTTACTTCCGGACCAATTCCATCGCCGGGAAGAAGAACTATTTTGTAACTCATACACCAACCTCTTCCTTTTTATTTTTCTTGAACAGCCAGCTCATCATACCTCTTAATTTTGCGCCAACAACTTCTATAGGATGTTCGCGGTTTTCTTTTCTCAGCTTGTCAAAATTTTTGCCGCCGGAGTTATATTCATTGAGCCATTCTTTGGCGAACTCACCGCTCTGAATTTCCGCAAGAATTTTTTTCATTTCTTTTTTTGTTTCGGCAGTGATCAATCTCGATCCTCTGCTCATACCGCCGTATTCAGCAGTATCGCTCACGGAATATTTCATTCTGGATAAACCGCCTTCGTAGTAAAGGTCAACAATCAATTTCATTTCATGCATGCACTCGAAGTAAGCTAATTCCGGAGCGTAGCCTGCATTAACCAATGTTTCGAATCCGGCTTTAATCAGCTCGGCAGAGCCGCCGCATAAAACAGCTTGTTCGCCGAACAAAGCCGTTTCGGTTTCATCCTTGAAATTTGTTTCAATGACGCCCGAACGAGCGCCGCCGATTCCTTTTGCCCAAGCAAGAGCTAAATCTTTTGTATTTCCTGCCGGGTCTTGATTAACCGCAATTAAACAAGGTACACCCGATCCTTCAAGAAAAGTTCTGCGAACCAGGTGGCCGGGTCCTTTCGGCGCAATCATCATAACATTAACGTCGGCAGGCGGAACAATTTGTTTGTAATGAATATTGAATCCATGCCCGAATGCCAGCGTATCGCCGGATTTTAAGTTCGGTCCTATCTCCGCATCGTAAACAGCTTTTTGATTTTGATCGGGCAGAAGAATCATAATTACATCGGCCCATTGAACGGCTTCGGGAACTGTTTTAACAACTAAACCTGCTTTCTCGGCTTTTTCCCATGTAGCGGAAGTTTTTCTGAGACCGACACAAACATTCATTCCGCTTTCATGCAAATTTAAACTGTGCGCATGGCCCTGGCTTCCAAAACCAAGCACGGCAATTTTTTTTGATTTTAGTAAATCTAGGTTCGCGTCTTGTTCGTAGTAAACTTTCATTTTTATTTCCTCAATTATTTGTAATGTTTTCTTTCTTTTGAATTCTTGCCTGCTCCCCGCGTCTTAGCGCTACAATGCCAGAACGCGCCATTTCCTTTATTCCAAACGGTGCAAGTACGTTTATAGCCGCATCAATTTTATCCGGCGGGCCGGTTATTTCCACCATGATAGATTTGTTTGTAATATCAACAATATTTCCACGGAATATATCGCAGATGTTTTTTATCTCTTCCATCGAGCCTTTGTGGATGCCGACACTAACCAGCGCGAGCTCACGCTCGACATGATAAGTCTCCGCAAGATCTACAACCTTGATTGTATCAATTAACCTGTTCAACTGTTTAACCACCTGATCTATTATCTGGTCGTCGCCTTCGGTTACAATCGTCATACGCGATACTTCGGCAATTTCCGTTTCACCTATTGAAATACTTCTAATGTTAAATCCTTTCCCGCTAAACATAGTAGCGACTCTGTCGAACGCCCCGAAATGATTTTCTACAAGAACCGAAATTGTGTGTCTCATCTTACATCATTCCTTTTGGATTAAGCCGTTTAACCATCATGTCGGAAATTGAACCGCCGGACGGAACCATGGGGAAAACCATATCGGCTTTAACAACTTTAAACTCGATGAGCACCGGTCTGTCGTTTATAGCCATTGCTTTATCAAGAAGCTCATCAACTTCTTTCGGTTTATCCGTCGAATAAGATTCTATTCCGAACGCTTGCGCAACTTTTACAAAGTTAGGATTTGTAGCGCCAAGATCGGTAAAGCTGTATTTCTCGGCATGGAATAACTCCTGCCATTGTCTTACCATTCCAAGAAAACTATTATTTATAATTATGAACTTGACAGGTACCTTGTTTGCTACAGCAGTAGTTAATTCCTGGATATTCATTTGGAAGCCGCCGTCTCCGCTGATCGAAATAATCGGTCGATCTTTAACTGCAAAAGAAGCGCCGATTGCTGCCGGTACGGAAAATCCCATTGTGCCTAATCCTCCGCTTGTTAAATTTGAGCGCGGGTGATTATACTTATAATATTGCGCCGTCCACATTTGATGCTGGCCAACGTCGGTTACAACTACTGCTTCGCCTTTCGTTTTCTCAAATATTTTTTCGATTACGTATTCTGTTCTCAATCTTCCGTCGTTATCTTCATACTGAAGCGGGCATTCTTCTTTCCATTCGTTTATTTGCGCCCACCATTCTTCGGTATCAGGAGCTTTAGGCATTTCGGCGGCAATCTCCGCTATTATATGTTTTACATCGCCAACTACCGGTAAATCGACAACAACATTTTTATCAATACAGGTCGGGTCAATATCGACATGAATCTTATAAGCGTTTTTACAAAAGGTTTCAACCTTACCTGTTACTCTATCATCAAAACGGGCGCCGAGAGAAACAAGAACGTCGCAGTTATCGACGGCCCTGTTTGCCCAATATGTACCATGCATTCCAAGCATACCGAGAGATAAATCATCAGTTCCTGGAAACGCGCCTAAACCTTGAAGCGTCATCGTAACCGGCAATTTATTTTCGCGTGCAAATAATTTTAATTCTTCAGAACCGCCGGACATAATTACACCGCCTCCGACATAAAGCAAAGGTCTTTTAGCGTTGGCAATTGCTTCGGCAGCTTTCTTAATTTGATTGATGTGGCCTTTGTATGTCGGCTTGTAGCCGCGAATTTCAACTTCTTCCGGGTATACAAATTCACATTTCGAATTGATTACATCTTTGGGAAGATCAACTACAACCGGTCCGGGTCTTCCCGTAGATGCAATATAAAATGCTTTTCTAATTGTGGAAGCAAGTTCTTTAACATCGCGCACCAAAAAATTATGTTTAGTAATGGGACGGGTAATTCCAACTATATCTGCTTCTTGGAAAGCATCATTACCAATCAGATGTGAAGAAACCTGACCGGTGAATACAACTATAGGAACAGAATCCATATAAGCATCGGCAATTCCGGTAACTGTGTTTGTAGCACCTGGTCCTGATGTAACAAGCACAACACCGACTTTTCCGGAAGCTTTAGCATAACCTTCGGCAGCATGAACTGCGCCTTGTTCGTGACGAACAAGTATGTGTTGGAGAAAATCAACATCATAAAGATGCTCGTATATTTTTAGAACCGCACCGCCGGGATAGCCGAAAATTACTTCAACATTTTCCCGTCTAAGGCATTCGAAGAATATATCAGCACCGCTTAATAAATTGTCCGACTTTTTCATATGAGTTCTTCCATCTATTATAATTAAAAAATATTTTTCAAAATCGCACCGGTGTTGGCCGAGGAAACCATGCGTGTATAACGAGCCAGGTAACCGCTCTTAATTTTCGGTTCAAACGGCGGCAATGCTTTTAATCTTTTTTGAATTTCCTCATCGCTCAATTCTACATTCAGTGTTCTGTTAGGAATATCAAGTTTGATGATATCGCCGTTTTGTAACGCTGCTATTGGGCCTCCTTCCGCGGCTTCCGGAGAAATGTGGCCAATGCAGGCGCCGCGGGTTCCGCCCGAAAATCTTCCGTCGGTTATCAAAGCAACTTTATCACCTAAGCCCATTCCCATAATCACACTTGTCGGAGAAAGCATCTCGGGCATTCCAGGTCCGCCTTTAGGTCCTTCATATCGTATCACAACCACATCGCCAGCTTTAACTTCTCCCGCCAAAATTTTTTCTACCGCTTCTTCTTGAGATTCAAATATTTTTGCCGGCCCACCAAACACTTTCATGTTCTCCGCAACAGCACCTGTTTTGACTACCGAACCGTCCGGTGCAAGATTGCCAAAGAGAATTGCAAGTCCGCCGGTTTTTGAATAAGGTTCTTCGACAGTTTTTATCACTTTGTTATCAAGGATTTTGGCATCTGCTATATTCTCACCTATCGTTTTGCCGGTTACAGTAGGACGAGAAAGATCGAGCACATTCACTTTTGATATTTCATTCATGATTGCAGAAATACCGCCGGCGCGGTCAACATCTTCCATGTGCACGTTTTTAGTTGCCGGACTAACCTTGCAGATGTATGGTACACGTTGAGAAAGTTCGTTCAAAATTTTTAAATCGAATCCTATTTTTGCTTCGTTGGCAATTGCAAGTGCATGAAGAACTGTATTCGTACTTCCGCCCATAGCCATGTCGAGCGCAAAAGCGTTTACAAACGATTCACTAGAAAGTATGTCACTTGGTTTCAAATCTTTTTCAACAAGAAACAAAATTTGTTTTGCAGCTTTAACTGCTAATTCTTTTCTTTGAGGTGCTACCGCGAGTATCGATCCGTTGCCGGGGAGGGCTAATCCGAGGGCTTCCATCAAGCAGTTCATTGAGTTTGCCGTGAACATGCCCGAACAAGAGCCGCACGTTGGGCATCCAAAATCTTCGTACTGCTTTAATTTCTTAGCGTCAATTTCACCTGTTTGAAATTTTCCAACTCCTTCGAACACAGAAATTAAATCTACCTTTTCACCGTCAGGCAGTGTACCCGATTTCATCGGTCCGCCTGATACAAATATTGTAGGAATGTTCACACGAACAGCGGCCATCAACATACCGGGCACAATTTTATCGCAGTTAGGAATACAAACCATTCCATCCAATCGATGAGCTTCAACAACGGTTTCAACACTATCGGCTATCAGTTCCCTGCTGGGAAGAGAGTAACGCATTCCAAGATGACCCATAGCAATTCCGTCATCCACGCCAATAGTATTGAATTCAAACGGAACACCGCCTGCTTCACGAACAGCTTCTTTAACAATCTTGCCAAATTCCTGTAAGTGAACATGGCCGGGAATTAAATCGATGTAAGAATTACAGATACCGATAAACGGTTTGTTAAAGTCGTCTTCGCTTTTAATTACTCCGGTTGCCTTTAGCAAACTGCGATGAGGAGCTTTCTCAAATCCTTTTTTGATAGTATCAGACCGCATGAACTCTCCGAAATAAAAAACCTTCAGAAATTCTTTGGGTTTGGTTAACCCCTAATCTGATCTTTTATGTTGTGTTTGATATGATTTTGGGATTAACCTATCAGTATTAGCCTAGAATAATGACTAGACCTAATAGGCTGATAATAATAATCCCTAGTAGAATAATTGAAGGAAGATTAATGATTGAAAAAAACACAACGCCGTCCTTTCCGATTTCGGTAGTTGCAAAGATTGAATCGATATTTTGGTTTGTGTTTTTCATTTTTTATTCCTGGCAAAGATAGATTTTGAGATTTGTTATGTCAAGGGAAAAATCGTTTCGTTAAAAAAATTTAATCAAAATTCATCGAAATTTGCTCAAATTTATAATCTTTCATAACAGTGCATAGATATGCAAAACGATTTTCCCTTTGATTTTTACTTCCGCAGGATTCCTCATTTAATAAAGATTACCATAACAGCTCAAAACTATTAATGATGAATACTTTCGTCATGCTGGCTAAGGTCGAGACCGATTTGCTCTTCTTCTTTGCTCACACGCAACGGAACAATCATATCCGTAATTTTATAAAGCAAATAAGAACCGCCAAATGCAAAAACCGTTACGATTACCAAAGCTACCAGGTGTATTAGAAACGTTGTTATTACGCCGTGAATCAATCCCACATCTTTAGCAAATACCGCAGTTAAAACCATTCCGACCATTCCGCCTAAACCATGACAGGGGAATACGTCAAGTGTATCATCTAATGAAGTTTTTGATTTCCACGTTACTGCAAGATTGCTGATAATGCTTGCTGTCAATCCAATAAAAATACTTGCACCTACTGAAACATATCCCGCAGCCGGAGTAATAGCCACCAAACCAACAACAGCTCCCACACTTGCGCCTGATGCAGATGCCTTTCTTCCCTGTAGGACATCAAAAAATATCCAGCCAATTGCAGCGGAAGCAGAAGCAGTGTTTGTAGTCGCAAAAGCTAAAACGGCTAAGCTGTTGGCGCCGAGTGCAGAGCCGGCATTAAATCCGAACCATCCGAACCAAAGCAAACCCGTACCTAATATTACATACGGGATGTTCGCCGGAACGTGTTTCTCTCTGCGTATGTGAGAGTGACGACGGCCGAGAAAAATTGCGCCAGCCAACGCAGCCAAGCCCGCAGACATATGAACAACGGTGCCTCCCGCAAAATCTAATACACCCATTTTTCTTAAAAATCCGTCCGGATGCCACGTCCAGTGAGCTAGCGGGGTATAGATGAATAAAGAAAACAAAATCATGAATAAGAGATACGAAGAAAATCTAACCCTTTCGGCAAACGATCCTGTGATTAACGCAGGAGTAATAATTGCAAACTTTAGCTGGAACATAGCAAATAGAAGGAGTGGAACTGTTGGCGACAGAAGCGGATGCGTATCTGCACTAACACCTCTGAACATAAAATATGTTAGCGGGTTCCCAATTATACCGCCGATTGAATTTCCGAAGGCAAGACTAAAGCCAACTACCACCCAAATTATACTTATCACTCCCATTGCAATAACGCTTTGCAACATTGTAGAAATAATATTTTTCGAACTGACCATTCCGCCATAAAAGAATGACAAGCCTGGTGTCATCAATAAAACCAAACCTGTTGCCGTAAGCATCCAGGCAATATCTGCAGGAGACGAGGGACCTCCGCTAACGTGTGAGTAATCGTAATTTAGGAACGCACCGCTAACCGCTATTACAACCAGAATGATGAATGGCAACACCTTATATTTTTCTATCATTTAGCGCCTCAACCAATATTAATTTTTTTAGGATTATTTTAATATGCACTAATCTTTTAAGGTTATCACCTTAAAATACCTAATTTGCATAATTAATTGCAAGAATTTCATGACGTGTTCTTCAGAAATCAGCCGTATCGTATTCATAAAAATATCCACCGGCTTTGATTCAGAGAGAAAGGAATTAGAAACCTATATAAAGTTTTTCATTGTGATTAATTCATGTTATATTTTTGATTGATAAGTGAATGGATTAATCGTGGAGACCCGGAAATGAAAAAATACTTTTATGTATTCGTGGTAATGCTAATAATATCAAGCTATCTCTTTGGGCAAAGCGACGGTTCAAAAATTCAAATGGAAATTTCTAAAGGATGGTTATTTAGCCAGGCCGGAACGGATAAATGGTATCCCGCTTTTTCTCCAGGCTGCGTTCACACGGATTTATTAAATAACAGATTAATTCCCGATCCTTATGTCGGTACTAATGAGAAAGATCTGCAGTGGATCGGTGAAAAAGATTGGATTTACCAAACAACTTTCGATGTTGATAAAAAAACATTGGCGATGAAAAATATTGAGCTCGACTTTAAGGGGCTAGACACGTATGCCGATGTTTCACTAAACGGCACTAAAATTCTTTCCGCCGATAATATGTTTCGAGAATGGCAAGTCGACTGCAAAAATCTGTTAAAAGAAAATGGGAATTTACTTTCGATTCATTTTAAAAATGTTTTTACTGAGAATTTACCAAAGTACAACAACGCGCCTTATCGTTTGCAGTCTTTCGATAACAACGATCAGGCGGATATAAAAATTAATATGTATTCCCGAAAGGCCGGTTTTCATTTCGGCTGGGACTGGGGACCCAGATTAATTACCTGCGGAATTTATAAACCAATATTCCTCGTAGCATGGAATGATATAAAACTTAATGATGTTCAAATAATTCAAAAAGACGTTAGTAGTAAAAATGCCGCTGTTTATTCGAACATGGAAATTTCATCGGATAAAAATCAGAATGCTACGGCTGAGGTGATGGTAAACGGAAGAGTACTAACCCGCAAGGTAATTCAATTAGTAAAAGGCAATAATACAGTGCCGCTAAACTTTGATCTTAAAAATCCCAGGTTATGGTGGCCTAACGGTCTGGGTGAACAGTATCTATATAGGTTTAGATATACAATCTCATCCAACACAGAAGATTCAAAAGAATATAGAATAGGAATTCGAAGTATTGAAGTGGTAAGAGAAAAAGATTCCACCGGTACAAGTTTCTATTTAAAAGTAAACGGTGTTCCTGTATTTGCCAAAGGAGCTAATTACATTCCTCAAGATAATTTTCAAAATAGAGTTACACCGGAACGTTATCTTCACATAATTAAATCTGCCGCAGATGCCAACATGAATATATTGCGTGTATGGGGCGGAGGAATTTACGAGAATGATATTTTTTATGATCTGTGCGATAAATACGGAATTCTGGTTTGGCAGGAATTCATGTTTGCCTGCGGCATGTATCCATCCGATGAACATTATATCGATAACATCAAACATGAAGTTATTGATAATGTAAAAAGGATTAGAAACCATGCATGTCTTGCAATTTACTGCGGGAACAACGAAAACGAAATTTCGTGGTTTCAATGGGGTTGGAAACAAATGTACAATGAAGATATTCAAAAAAAATACGAAGCTGATTATAAGAAAATATTCTATGAAGCTATTCCAACAACACTAAAAGAGGTTGATAACACTCGCTATTATCACCCGTCAAGTCCTAGTGGTGGTTTCGATAATTTTTCATACAACGACGGCGATGCACATTATTGGGGAGTCTGGCATGGAAAGGAACCGTTTGAATCCTTCAATACTAATATTGCTCGCTTTATGAGCGAATACGGATTTCAATCCTATCCCGAAATGAGTACAATAGAAAAATTTGCAAAGCCGGAAGAAATTCAGCTTCACTCCGAAGTTATGCTCGCCCATCAGCGCTGTATGGCAGATGCCCGCAAAGACAAAGAGTACGGCAACCGGCTTATTCAAACCTACATGGAAAGACAATTTAAGCAGCCCAAAAATTTCGAGAGTTATGTTTATGTTTCTCAGGTATTGCAGGCCGAAGGAATCAAAAGAGCGATACTAGCGCACAGAAGAAATATGCCCAAATGTATGGGAACTATGTACTGGCAAATAGATGATTGCTGGCCGGTTGCATCATGGTCGAGCATAGATTATTACGGCAACTGGAAGGCACTGCATTATTATGTCAAAAGATTTTATGAACCGGTAATAATTGACCAGGAACAAAAAGATAATGCCTTGGATTTTTACATTATATCGGATAAATTGGAACCGTTGCAAGCAGAGTTGAAAATTGATGTTTACAATTTTGATGGGACGGAAGTTTATGCTAAGTCAGTCCCGGTGGTTGTAGAAGCAAATAAAAGCAGGATTTATTTAAGCATAGCAAAAGATTCGTTAATCCAGAATCAAGACTCAACCAGACTGGTTGTCGTTTCCTCTTTGGTCAGTGAAAGCAAAGTAATTTCTCAAAATGAATTTTATTTTGTTAAAGAAAAAGATTTAGCGCTTGAACGCCCGCATATAGATATTGAATATTATAAGGCAACCGATGGTTACACGATCTCTCTGAAAACAGATAAACTAGCCAAAGATGTATTTCTCTCAATAGATGGTAACGGATTTTTTGCAGATAATTATTTTGATCTTTTACCCGGTGAGAAAAAACAAATTGAATTAAAAACAAGAGCGTCAATCGACCAGCTAAAAAAGAATATAAAGGTTATAAGCTTGACAGATAGTTTTTGAATTTTCTTCTGTCGTTTTATCGCATAAAGAACTACGCGGACAGTATTTATCTAATTGCGCAGATGAAACTATTGGCCGTTCGGATTTTTATTTAATCGCCTAACTTCATTAGAAATATTATGCAAGTTGAAGTGAGAACTCCAACATTTAAATTGAACGCACCATTCATTTAATTATTGCGCCACATATTTATTTATAGTCCCTAACATATTTTTCCCCAGTAGATCCCAACCAAGAGAAACTACTTTACCTGCCGGATCAATCAAAATAGATTTCGGAACAGAGTAGACATCGTAGCTTCTGCACAAGTCGCTGTTAAATCCTTTTTTAGCAATCCCTTTTTTCCACGGTATCTGCATTTTTTCATTTATGTAGTTGTTAACTGCCGCGGAAGAACTATCTATCGATACAGAAATGATATCAATATTTTTACCATACATGTTATGTATTTCAAGAAGATTGGCAAATTCTCCGACTGATAATTCGTTGGCAACAGACCAGAAATTCAACAAAATGTATTTTCCTTTGAAACTTTTATTGGTATACAGATGCAATGAGTCTTCAAGCGAATTAATTGCAAATTCAGGCGCATTCATTCCTTCTTTTAATTTAAGATACTGCGCGTATATTTTTTTATCATTCTTGGCTTCCGGCGAATTTCCGTATTGATCTGTTAAAATTGATAGATACGGCGGAATATCTTTGTATTGGAGTGAATGAAATTTCCGATCTATTTCGGAATGTAAAAGTATTTCTTTGGTTCGAGCCATCGGATTTGTTTCTACAACCATGCTTACGTACTTGCCTTTATCCGGTTCTGTAAATGATGCATAACCCATCGCTTCGGAAATGGAAATAGGGTTTAAAGACCATATAACAGAATTGGGAGGAATTGCTTTTAAAGTCTGTCTCGCGGTTTCAACATCAACGTGATGACTGATAGTACTCATATAGATAAGTTCAAAATAACTGAGTTGAAGAACTTGTCGAATCAATTCATTAGTTTCTTTTTTAAGTTTACCCAGCACACTTATAATGCGAGATGAAAAATCAAATTTAAAATTGAAGCGCCTCTCCGCTAAACTTGAATAGAGAATGGATTTAAAATTAGCTCGGGTATCTTCCAAAGTAGCGTATGCTTTTGCAAATTTCGACTCAAAAGAATTTTCAGGAAATATTTTAAAGCTGGTTCGCCATTTCGATTCAATAATTTTTCTTGGATCAAAAATAATTTTAGCTGTGCCGTTTTTCACAACTTGAAATGAATTGTACCCTTCGGTTCCTTCCGGGTCCACTCCCGTTGGAATATAACCGTCCGCGTCTGTCCCTTCAACTTTTCCGCCGCTTCTTACATTCAGAAATCTATAAAATACAGTATCTAATTTACTTTCGATAACTACAGAATATTTTCCGTCCCTTTCTTTA
The DNA here is from genome assembly GCA_027348115.1 of Ignavibacteriales bacterium. GTDB lineage: Bacteria > Bacteroidota > Ignavibacteria > Ignavibacteriales > Melioribacteraceae > Fen-1258. The sequence goes on along the minus strand of DAIEQA010000151.1, from coordinate 2,775 downwards.
TTCAACGGGATACCTTTGTAAATAGCCCAATCATTAAAATTCCCAATCACTTTAACATTGTCAAACTTTTTCAAGTATTTATAAGTCTCAAGCTTTACATCGAGTTTAATATTCTCCGGCGTTGTACAGTAAAGAGCAACCGTGTATTCATGATGAAAAATTCCGGTAAAGTGTAAAGTCCATAATCCTTCCGATTCAATTTCGATTTTGTACTTACCGTTTTTCTCAACTAAAACACTTTTAAGCGGATTGTCGTCGCTGGGGTAAGTTAAAAAAACATGCGCTAAAGGTATAGGTTTACCATCTGTCCCGGTTACTTTACCTGTAATTGTGGTTTTAGCGTATGTGAATATTGAAAAAAGAAATAAGACAATAACTAGAATCCGTATTTTCATGGTAATCAATTACTCCCGGAGGTTATTAATTATGTAGATTTCTACATACCGCAATTAAGCAACGTTTAACAAAATCAGCAAAGGAATTTTCTTGTTGCTGCTTACGCGGTATCATAATAAAAAAAATACTAGGCCGATTAAGTTTTCCAATCGGCCTTCGAGTAAATTAATTCAAAAGCACTTAAAGATATTCTTATAATCAATACCCGTAACTAATTCCAAACTGCAATGCCCAGCTATATGTTTGGCCGCTGGTCGGTAATTTTCCAGCCGGATATGTTGTTCCCGTGCTCGTTACATAAGTGGGATGCGAAAAATAATAATTATCGATATGGTTGTTTATATTTGTCGCGTTGGCAAACACTGATAAATTATCAATTATTTTTTGCTTTAGTGAAATATCAACTAAAAGTACGTTGTCATAGTAACTGTTCTGCAAACCGAATCTTGTATCCATACTGGTAAGAGTTTTCTGCTGATATCTAAACGAGAACCTTGAACTAAATCCTTTGTAATCCCAGCCAATAATTGCGTTATATATTGCCGATGGCTGATCTTGCAGCGAACCTGCCGTTGTTGTATATACAAGAGTATCTTTGGCAAGAATACTTTTCTTCGGCTGGAAAGCAAACGACGGATATAACTGGTTGGAACTCATCAATGACAAGTTGAGATCCAAAACTATCCCGCTCAGCAATCCTGGCAGATACCACAAATGAGTCTGCCATGATAACTCGATACCTCGTAAATATGCTTTTGATGGATCGTTCATCGGGATGTATGTTGATGATAATCTTCGAGACTGCGAGACAGCCCATGTTGTATCAAAATAACTTTTATTTGGTAACCTATCGGCAATATCCGAGGGGGCATTTAAAACTACGTACGGACTATATGGATAATAATTCGGCAGATAATAAACCAGGTTTGTTATTTCCTTATAGAATAAGTTTACCGAGAACAAACCAATGTCATTACTAAACAACGACGCTCCCAGATCAAAATTCCATGCCGTTGCCGGCTTTAGCATTGGATTACTTATCTGCACACCGTAATCATTTAAAATTACTAGGGGGGAAATTTCCGCGTAACTTGGCAAAGATACACTTTTATATACCGCTCCCAATACCTGAATATTCTCACCCGCTTTGTATTTAATATTTACGGATGGATACCAGAATGGATTATCCCTCGTTGTTTGAACTAACTTAGGTGGAACTCCATCCAGTCCGTTTTGATTGGAACCGTTAACACGAATGTGATATGCTGAAATATCTGTTTTCTCTTCCTGGTATCGAATGCCGGGAACTATTGTAAGATCGGTTCCGATATTAAATTCTCCCATAATATAACCGGCATAAGATTTTTCTTTATCGTTATAATCCTGGCTGAAATCTCCCACGCCGTCATCATAAAACACGTTTAGCCAGGCAGGGTAAATCGTATTCATCACGTACGAAAGTCTTTGAACATTCCAACCCGGTCCAATAGGATATCCGAGAATGCTTGTTCTCGTATAATTTGGATCAACAAAAGGAGCCGCGGGGATTCCACCTTCAAGATCTTCATTTACACCGTGAAGAAACGGAAAAGCATTTATTAAATTTACTCTTCTGCCCTTACTGCCGCCCCATTGCACATTATAGTAGACCCGCGAGTTCTCGCTTGTACGGGTTGTCTGATGATATTTTCCTCCGGCAGATAATATTCCTGAAAAGGAATCGGAAAGCTTAAACGGAATTTTCCAGTCAATCTTAAGATCGTAGCTTTCGTCAGTAAGTTTCGGATTCGTATCGAAAAAATTCCAAACCGTTGTTTGATTTGGATCCAGCAAACCTTGAAGCTGCATTAAATTCGACGGCTCCGCATAAATTTTTGCACTTGTCGGAATTGCCTTCAATCCCGATTGTAATAAATCGAACTGCTGGCTATTAGGTGCATCCTGAGATCCTTTTGTATAAGAAATCGCAACCGGCAGTTCGGTTCCCCATAATTTAAAATTTGCTTGGAGTGAATGTGTGCGCTGTTCGGTTTTAGTCTCACTAATATAGATCTGATCCAGAATACTGTTGCTGCTAAAATTTGATTGATAGGTTCTTGTAATGTTGCTGTCCACCTTCATATCAAAAACATTGAAGAATTTTATATCTACCAATTCCGAAGTATAGTCTAACATTGCGCTCAATCCGTAACGATGTCTTTTCAATGAAGTTTCTGTAAGTTGTGCCGAACTAGTGGTTATGCTAAACTGGTTAGTCTTGGAATCATATACCGGAGATGAATAACCCGCATTAAACTGATCCGAAGGTAGTTGTTTCTCTTCTATGTTCCCCTGTACCTGCAACCCTAGTACATCGTCAAAAAATCTGTTACTCACACT
>DAIEQA010000145.1:0-7583 GCA_027348115.1 Ignavibacteriales bacterium | reverse complement strand
GAAATGGCTAAGCAGGTTGCCCACGAAATTAAAAACCCGTTAACCCCTATGAAACTTTCTATACAGCAGTTGATTGCCGCCTATAAAGATAAGTCTCCAAAGCTGGATGCGATATTTGAGAAAGTAACATCGACGATAATTTCGCAGATAGAAATTCTAAAAAACATAGCTTCGGAGTTTTCCAACTTTGCAAGAATGCCGCGGATAAATATTTCCAAGTTTGATATTATTACCGCTATACAGGAATCGATAAATCTTTTCGGCAACGAAAAAATATCAATTCGATTCACTGATCCCGGTAAGCCGGTGATTATAAATGCCGATGAAGACCAACTGAAACGGACAGTTATAAATATGATTCGCAATTCGATTCAAGCAAATGCCGCTGAGATCAATATTTATCTTGCGCTAAATGAAAAATTTTGCGAGCTTAAAATTTCCGATGACGGGGCAGGAATACCTCGCGAATTGATCGAAAAAGTATTTGATGAAAATTTTACTACTAAGAAAAGCGGTATGGGACTTGGCTTGAGCATGGCAAAAAAATATATTGAAAGCATTGACGGCATTATCTCAATCGAAGAATCGGGCAGCGGCGGCACAATATTTCTAATTAAAATTCCCACGGCGGAATAATGCCAGAGTTAACTCCACAGCAAAAAGAAGCGCTGAACTATAAGAAGCATATTTCGTTGACGGCGAATGCCGGCTCCGGTAAAACATTTGTGCTTTCCAAACGCTTTGTAGAAATTTTTATAAATGAGGATGTTGAGCTCGATGGAATTGTTGCGATAACTTTTACGGAGAAAGCAGCCGGAGAACTTAACAGAAAAATTGCTAATGAAGTTGACGAACGACTAACAATCGAAATGGATCGTCGGAAAAGAAATCGGCTGGAAAGTTTGCGGAGCCAATTAGTCTCGTCAAATATTTCCACCATCCATTCATTCTGCATTACGATATTACGCGAGTTCGCTCCGGAAGCAGGAATCGACGCAAATTTTTCTCCGGTGGATCAGACGACCTCAAATGAGCTTATCGATCTTAGCATCGAAGAAACATTAAACGGATTGATCGTTGAAAGCGAGCTTTCCGGTAACATTAAGTACTTGATCCGTTTCTTTGGGGCAAAAAAGAAATTTGCCGCGCAGCTGAGAAATTCTATTGAAAAAAGGAAAGAGATCGAATCGCTTAAGAAATCGATTTACAACCTTGATGCGAATAATTTGGCCGTACATTTCAGAACGACTTTCGAAAATATTTTTGAGGAGATATTTGAAGTAATTATAAATGAAGCGCTCAAACAGATCCAGATTGTAAACGATTTTGTCCTGTCAGGTATAACCGGCATCGAAAGCGCGGCGGAAATATCCCGTCTCTTATCCAAGTATGAAAAAAAATCATCTGCTATCGAAAAAATTTTTTTGCTTCGAGCCATGAAGGATTTAATGCTTACTCAAAAAGGCGAGGTTAGATCCCGCGGTTATCTTTCCTCCGGCCGGGATAAGTTTGACGAGATTATTCCGAAGGTTGAAGACTTCTTTGCAACAATGAATCCCTTCTTCGGAATTGAAGAGCCTGGTAAAGCGGAATACGAATTGGCGGCTTTCGGAAAAGTATTTTTACCTGTTTTTGAATATGCCGATAAACTTTACGCGCAAAAGAAAAAACAAAAGGGCTTCCTCGACTTTGAAGATATCTTAATCAATACTCAAAAGATTCTTCTTCTTGACGACGTTAAAAAATATCTTTGTGAAAAGTATAAGTATATAATGATTGACGAATACCAGGACACCAACGAGCTTCAGTATGAAATATTCATGCCGATACTGGATTATTTGAAAAGCGGAAATCTTTTTATTGTAGGCGATGAGAAGCAAAGCATTTATATGTTTCGGAACGCCGAACTGGAAGTGTTTAAACGCACTAAGAATGAAATAAAATCTCTGGAAAAATCCGGACAACTGTTAAGTTTGCCGCACAGTTTTCGAATGGCCCCTCCTCTTGTACTCTTCACAAATTATTTATTTAACATTTTGTTTAAGGACGCAGATCCTTTTTTCAACGAAGTCGAACCGAATAATTTGACCTGTTCCAAACCGGAGGATGAAACCGGCAAGGTAGAATTTCTGCTGGTAGATCAAAACGGCGAAGTTACCGAAGCGGAGTTAACTGCTTCCCAAATCGTTCAGCTTCTAAACAACAAAGAAACTATCGGGATCGACTTTAAAGATATAGCGGTTCTTTGCCGGAAGCGCGATTCATTTTTAGAACTTGAAAAAATATTTACCGAGAAAAAAATTCCGTATTCAATTGTTGGCGGCAAAGGTTTTTATCAACGCCAGACCATTTACGATATTTATAATTACCTGTCATTCCTTCTTAATACCGAAGATGACGCGGCGTTAATAGCCATACTTCGTTCGCCTTTTTTTCATTTATCGGATCTTGAACTGTTTGAAATTTCCGGCGATGAAAGAAAATCCTTTTTTGATAAACTCGGGCGCAAAGCGGAATCGGGAAAAAAATATAAAACCATATACGGAAAATTGCTGGAGAACATAAAGATTGCTTCGAGCAGCGAGGTATTTGCTTTAATAAGAAAGATACTTCTGGAAAGCGGTTACTGGGCAATTGTCGCAGCAAAGCGAAATGCTTCTCAGGAATTGGCTAACATCGAAAAGCTTTTAATGATCGCTCGTAATTTTACTTCGAAGAGTTTCAAAAACCTTTACGATTTTACTTTGGTGCTGCGAGAGTCGATAGAAGGGTATGAAGACGAAGGGCAGGCTCAAGTTGCCGGCGATGCAAACACTGTAAAAATGATGACGATTCATCAGGCGAAGGGACTTGAGTACAAAGCGGTTTTTTTATACGGCTGCAATGAAAAGGCCTTCGAGGATTCTGTTCGGGCCAAATCGCTAAGCATAGATAAAAATTTCGGGTTGCTTTCTAAAGTACCGATAGACGGAAATTATTTTGGTAAATATTATCCGGCGCCTATAACTCTGCTTTATAATTATATCGCTCATCGTAAAAATCTTGCCGAGGTAAAGCGGCTTCTTTATGTGGCCGTTACAAGGGCGATAAATCGTTTATATATTACGGCTACGACAAGAAACTTCGAACCCAAGAGCGAATCTTTTTTGGATTTGATACGGGAAGGATTAGGATTTGATTTCACCTCGAATGAAATTTCAATTTCTTCCGATGTCGAGTTTATGAAGTTTGACTCTGCCGGTTACAGATTTTATAAAAAACCTATCACGCTGAGTATTCCAGTAACTAATTCGGCGCCGGGCGAATCGTTAAAAATCGGAAATGATGAAACGCCGGAGCCGCCTAACGAAATAATGACTACGGCAATTACCGATATTCCCAAGAACGAAATTATTTCCGCCACAAAGATTTCGATGTTCACACAATGCCCGGTGAAGTATCAGCTTACTTATCAAATCGGTTTTTCTACAATCTACAATTTATTGCGGGAAAGAACGAACGATTATGAATTCAACGATAACGAGGACGACGAATTAAAACCATTTGCCCAGCTTCGGGGAAGATTGATTCATCTCGCGCTGAAAAATGAAATACCGGATTCCGAAGTTGCAAGCTTTATTGCAAAGAAAATAAATACGGAGAATGTGGAAAACGATGACGCCGTAAAAAGTAAATTGATTAATTCGATTGCGGATGAGATAAAAAATTTTCGCGCTTCTTCCGGTTTTAGCCAAATTAATTCTGCCGGTAATTATAAAAATGAAATTGAAATTTATTGCAAAGAAGGCGGGCATTATCTTTACGGGATTATTGATAAACTGATCATCGAAAGAGAGAAAATCATTATTGTCGATTATAAAACGGATACAATAAATGCCGGGCAGCTTGTTTCGAGGGCAGCAGATTATATACCGCAGTTAAAATTTTACGCCTACATCTTATCAAAACTTTATCCCGATTACTCCAGCTTCGAACTGCGCCTCCTCTTTTTAAAGTTTCCGGATCAACCGTATTCTCTGGAAGTAAATCGCGAGGAATTAAAAAGCTTCGGCGATTATATCAACCGCGCTATTCAAAAAATTTATTCGGCAAGTTTTGCTCCCAATCTAACTCATTGTTCACAATGTCATTTTGCTTTGAAAGGTAATCAATGCGTAAAACCGTTTTAATAAATGGAATTTCCATTCTCGGTCTGACTTTTCTTTTTTCTTGCTCATCGGTGCCGATTGTGCCGCTTTACGAACTTCCGCCCGATTGGAAAAATCCGGCCGATAGAGAAAAGACTATCGCCGAATACTCAAAATATTTGAAGGGCGAAAAAATATTTTTGGATCCCGGTCATGGGGGAGAAGATAGAAAGAATAAAAGCCGCGACGGTAAAATAATTGAAGCCGATGTAAATCTTAATGTAGCGTTGCATCTCAAAAAATATTTGGAAGAAGCCGGTGCGGTGGTTTATATGTCCAGGGAGGTAGATAAAACCGTTCCGCTTGCGTACAGATCCGAACTCGCCAACAATAGCGGCGCCGGAATATTTATAAGCATACATCATAACGCTCCTGCCAAGGACGAAGATAATTATTCGGATTACACGGCGGTCTATTATCATGCAAAAGAATCTAATTACGAATACGAGCCGTGCAACCAGGATATAGCCCGGTACATTGAGCGCGATCTTTCTTACGTAATGCATAATCCCATAGGGCTTGGATCTTTCGACGGCACTTATTCCGATTACAATATTTATCCCGGCGAAGGATTTTCAGTACTTCGGAAATCAAATATACCTGCCGTTCTAGCCGAGTGCGCTTTTCATACAAGTCGTTTTGAAGAATTAAGACTTAACGACGATCAATTTAACCGGATTCAAGCATGGGGAATATTTAGAGGTTTAGCAAAATATCTTAAGGCGGGTAAACCGGAAATTGTATTCCTGCCCGACAGTTTAAAAATGGAAAACGGCAGACTGAAATTATCTTTCCTATTAAAAGATTCGGCCGGAATTAATCCAAAGGGTACGAGAGTATTCTTCAATAAATTAGAAAAGGATTTTTCTTATGATCCCAAAGAAAATATCGTATCAACCGTTATAGATTCGGTTAAAGACGGTTCTTACAATATAAGAATCATTGCCGCTAATAAGAACGGTAACCATTCGTTCCCGTACCGCAAATTAATTGAGGTTAGCGATTCGCTTAAAGTCTCTTTGAAAGATTAGTTCGCATTACCTTTTTTAATATCAATCCGGTCAGTTACATATTTGAAAATAAGTAGCGCAATGGCGGCTGCAAAACCGATAGCTAAAAAGTAATACCATATTACATGCGCGTTGGCATAATAGGAAGCGCGTTCAATCTCTGAAATTCCCGACGGTAAAGTTTTAGGATCGGGACAATATTTATCCAGCAAAAAGCCGGACATAATGAATCCTACCAAAGCGGAAATAAAAGAATGTAAATGGCTGAAACCGAGATAAGCGCCTTCTTCGCCTTTGGGAGCTTGAAACGAGAAGTATTCTAAAAAACGCGGCGAGATAAAACACTCTGCAAGCCCTTGAATTGCAATGCCGATAACAAGCATAATTGTAATCGGGTGAAAATCTAATCCGAACACGGAAATATTTGTTCCGGCGATTCCTTCCAAAGTATTACTAAACGACATCGCGAAGGCGGAAAACGGCATCAATATCATTCCGGCCAGCATGGAAGTTATTGCCTTACGTTTCTTCATTATGTTTGTAACAAGAACTACAAACAGAACCACAACGGCGGGATTGACATTGGCAAGCCATTCCGGGCGCGCTTCGTCTCCGCGCAATCGAATAACATATTTCGGCATCGTGGCGTACAATTGCTGCTGAATTATCCAGAAGCCGCTGATAATCAATATTAAAATTACTAATCGTGGCTGAGTTAAAATTTTTTTGAGCGAATTTACAACTTCGCTTACACTTTTATTATTGTGAGAAGTATTGTTCTGTTTGAAAAAAAATACTGCGAACAGCATTGCCATGCATGACATTGCCGAGGAGAAATAATTGACATATTCCAGACCGATTCCCTGGCGGATGTAAGGCACTAAAGTCTTGCCGCTGAACGAGCCGATGTTTACGATCCAATAAAAAAGAGCATAGCCCCTTGCCCGTGTATCTTCATCAGTTGTTTTTGCCACGGTGCCGGTAATTAACGGCTTGATGAACGAACCGCCTACAAGAATTATAAATAGAAAAAGTAAAACCAAATCTTTTGAATGAAACATTCCAAGCAAAGCGTATCCAACTGTTAACAATGCGAAAGCAAGTATCAATCCGTTCTTGAATCCGATTTTATCCGAAACGGCGCCGGCAAATGGCGGAAGAAAATAAAGTAGGGCATAAAACACGCCGGCAACTATGCCAGTTTCTGTATCCGTAAATCCGACGATATTTGTTAGGTAGAGCGTCAGAACAATAAAGAAACCGTAATAAGCGGCGCGCTCGCACAGTTCCATAAAATTTGCAAGCCAAAATTCTTTTGGAAATTTCCAGCCGGCTTTTCTTTCATTAAGAGAAGAATCAACCATAAAGCACCTTGGAAAAATTGAAAGCCAAATTAGAAAAACGAATTATGATAACAAACCTGGCCGGAATATTTTTTCTCCAATGAGAAATGAATTAAAAAATTCAATAGATTCCGCTCCGGGTTTGACAGTTGAAAATATTTACTCTTATCGGGAGAACAAAATGAAAATTTATTCCAAGCACGATTTAAACCAAAATCCTCTTTCATTAACATACGACGACATAAGTCTTATACCAACTCAAATTTCAAGGATTAAAACAAGAACCGAAGTAAATACAAAATCGAATTTTCTCGGATTTGAATTGAATGTGCCTGTTGTATCGAGCCCAATGGATTCTGTTACAGGCATTGCGATGGCCAAAGAACTTTCCGGGCTTGGCTGTTTGGGAGTTGTGAACAGATTCGATTCTTCGCTGACTGAATTATTTTCTAACGGTAATGTTGTCGAGGGTGTTCAAGCCGTATCCGTAAGTTTGACGGCGGAAGAAGCGCTTCTTGAAAAGATTGCCGCCAATAAATTAATTGTCTGCATCGATACAGCCAACGCCAATAACGCGCATGTTCTTCACAAGTGCGAAGAGATAAAAAAGAAATACAATGCAAAAGTGATTGTAGGAAATATAGCACACGGCGGTACATTAAAGCAGCTTGTGGATGCCGGCGCGGACGCGGTTCGCATTGGCATAGGCGGCGGAAGTGTTTGTACTACATCGGTTCAAACTGGAATCGGCATCGGTCAAATTTCTTCCGTAATTGACTGCTACTTTTCACGTGAAGAGCAAAAATTAAAAATTGAGTTGATTGCCGACGGCGGAATTAAAAGTCCGGGCGATGTATCGAAAGCTCTTGCTGCCGGTGCAGACGTTGTTATGCTTGGACGAATGTTGGCAGGTACCAAGGAAACACCTGGTGAAGTAATTAAATATAATGATCAGCTTTGGAAGAAATACCGGGGTTCTGCGTCGTTCGGTGTAAAAATGAAAGGAGAGTTTATTGAAGGTGAAGAAACCATGGTCCCATATA
>DAIEQA010000144.1:0-4059 GCA_027348115.1 Ignavibacteriales bacterium | reverse complement strand
TTTTCCTACGCTGGCATTATCCAGATCAGGTTCAAGGGTTTACTCTCAGCCGCTCAGATTACGAGGGCACCCCTAACGACTTCCTTACTTCAAAGTTTTAAAGAACATAAACATTTAAATTTGATTAGCGATTCCGTGCATTTATTAATTACCGGAAACGTTCGATGCAAATATAATTAAAATATCTTAAGCAGCTGCCCAACTTTAACTTTATCGGACTTCAAGTTATTCCATGAAATTAAATCGGCTACAACCACACCGTAGTTTTTCGCAATTGTCCATAAAGATTCACCTTCTCTTACTTTATGAGTTTTTGCGGCGACGGATTTAGCTTTACCTCCCTTCGATGATTTTACTTGGGCGACGCTTTCCTTTTTAGAAATTTTTGAAACTACGAGGGATTGACCGGCTTTTATTTTGGAGCCGTCAAGATCATTCCACTTCTTAAGGTCATTTACGGAAATATTATACTTTTCCGCGATAGATGAGAGCGATTCGCCGTTCTTAACAACATGCTCATCGGCTGCAATGTTTTTGGAATGTTTGCTTTCGCTCTTGGATGGTTTTGCGCCTGTCTCGGCAACTTCGTCTTTATCGGAATAAATCGAAATTGATTTACCGGAAACGAGTTTATCGCTTTTAAGGTTATTCCAGTTTTTAATTTCATTAATGGAAACACCGAACTTCTCGGCTATCTCGCTAATCGAATCGCCGGATTTGATTGTGTATCTGATTACGTTGGAATTTCTTTTAGTTTTATTATCTCCTAGGGATGAGGTAATGTCTCTGCCGTGAACAATTAAACTCTTCCCGGCAGCAATTCTATTTGACGAAAGCTGGTTCCATTTGCGTAACTGCAAAGTAGTCACTCCAAACTTTTCGGCAATCTTGCCAAGACTATCGCCGCGTTTTACTTTATACTTGGTTGCATGTCCTCCCGCCAAAGATTTTGCCGATGCAACTTTTCTCGAATCGCTTGGGTAGATCATTAATTTTTTGCCGCGTGTTAAATGATTGGATTTGAGATTGTTCCATTCTTTTAACTGGGCTATTGAAACTCCGTACTTGTTGGCAATGCTCGATAATGATTCGCCGTTTTTAATTTTGTGCTCAACATAACTGTCGCCTGAGTTAACAAACAGAATATTTTTCTTTTCTCCTTCGTCCATCTTGTTAATGGAAGCGAAATATTCAATCTTATCTTTAGGAACGTAAATGCTCAAATTCTGGCCAACCTTAACTGCAGATGTGTAAGGCAAGTTATTCCAATTTCTGATATCGGAAACACGCACATCGAACAGCTGGGCAATATTTACAAGATTATCTTTTCTTTTAACTATGTAGGTAATCGAGCTATCGCCTTCTGGAACAATAAATTTAACCGAGTCCTTACTTTCCGACATTTCCTGGTAAAGTTTTGTGTATTTATCCTGGTCAACGTTGTTTGTAAGCTCTAGAGTATATGAAGGATTATTGTCGAGACTAGTAATTTCATTTTCGACAGCCGGCAGAGAATCGGTATTAACCGATATATCTTCTTCGCTGTATTTAGAAACCGGGATTTTTATTTCAGCGCCGGGGCGAAGTCTTGCGCGTGTTGAAATTCCATTGAGTTCTGCCAGCTGCGTTAAACCTACATCATATTTTGATGCTATAGTAGATAAACGTTCGCCGTGTTTTACAGTGTGTTCGATGTAAGAAATTTTTGCATCGTCCGGAAGGTTTTTAAAATTCTCAACGAAAGCATCGTACGATTTTGTCGGTACTCTTAACGGATATCCGCCGTCATAATCCGGCGGTGTAAAGTTCTGAGTAAGCTCAGGATTCATATCGTGCAAAAGATCCACTGAAATACCGGCGCACTTGGCAAGGATTCCCAAATCTATTGCTTCGTTAACCCTATAAATTGTGTAATCAGGTTCTTTCTCATATTGAATATTTGTAAATCCGTATTTTTCCGGCTGGCTTGCTATTAAAGTTACTGCGATGTACTGAGGTACGTAACCTCTGGTTTCTCTTGGAAGATATTTTTTCATTTCCCAAAAACTATTTGAACCGGAACGACGCATTGCTCTTCTAACTCTTCCCTCGCCGGTATTATATGCAGCAATAGCCAAATACCAATCGCCGAGCGAAGTATACAGATCTCTTAAATGTTTCGCGGCTGCTCTTGTAGCTTTTTCAGGATCCCTGCGTTCGTCGATGCAAAAGTTAACTTCAAGATCGTATAACCTTGCGGTGCCTTTTACAAACTGCCAAAGACCAACCGCTCTGGCCCAGGATCTTGCCATTGGATTCAACCCGCTTTCCGGCATGCTCAGAAAAATCAATTGCTGCGGTACTTTTTCTTGTGCAAATATTTTTGCCATCAATGGAAAATACTTACTCGAACGGGAAAGCCAGCTTTCGATGTAATGTCTTCCTCTGCCTGTAAAATATTCAATATATTGTTCTACCGAGCTGTTGATTTCCAACGGAAAATCGCCAACAACAACGGTTGTTCCTTTTTCTGCCTTTACGTTGGTAGTATCGTCATCTTCCGGTATATCGGGAATTTTTTTATTCATCCATTCTTCAAAGGCGCTTATGGATGCATTCTGAGGAAGTTCGTCCAGACTTTCAATATACTTCTGATAGTCTTCCACTATAGAATTTTCAAGTTCCGAATAGGCGGCATTATCTTCTATATCCGGGTAATAGCTAAGATTATTAATGGTTGAAAGCGCTGATTCAAAAGCATTTAGCGCCTTAACTTTGAAACCGAGTTTCTGTTGATATAGCGCATTTACATAGTCTTTTCTTGCATTTTCCAACATTTGATTTATAATCGAGGGAGTTTCTACAACTTTATCTGTATCCGATGCTATTTCGTTCTGCGATATTGTTTTTGAGGTGGAATCTACACTGCTGCAACTTGACAGACTAATTATAATTATAAGGGCTATCGTTAAGAATAGTAATTTTTTCACACACACTCCTAGGATTTGTATTTTAGTTGCAATTTAATTGCTTATAAACGGATTGTCAAGTTAGATTTTAGATCGAGCAGGTTTACTTGTTATTATTCAATAAGTTAGAATTTAAGGAATTTCCTCTCCTGTTTATCCGTTTACTCACAAAGGAATATTACAATGTTTCTTCTTTGGGTTTAAATCAACTTTAGTCTTTAACAACTGAAATGCTTGAATCAATCTTTGTTTAGTTTCGCTTGGCAGAATAACTTCATCTATATAACCTCGTTCTGCAGCGATATACGGATTGGCAAATTTTTCTACATACTCTTCAAGTTTTTCATTCAGCTTTTTCTCTCGGTTTTCGGCATTCGAAATTTCTTTTTTAAATATTATTTCGACAGCGCCTTTAGGACCCATTACAGCAATTTCTGCGCTTGGCCACGCAAAATTAAAATCACCTATAATATGTTTAGAGTTCATTACATCGTAAGCGCCGCCGTATGCTTTTCTTGTTATTACCGTAACTTTTGGAACGGTAGCTTCGCAAAAAGCAAATAGTAATTTGGAACCGTGACGAATTATGCCGTTCCATTCCTGTTCTGTTCCGGGTAAGAATCCGGGTACATCTTCCAAAACAAGCAGCGGAATATTAAAAGCATCGCAAAACCTGATGAATCTTGCTGCTTTCTTCGAAGAATCTATGTCAAGAACACCGGCAAGAACAGCCGGTTGGTTTGCTATAACCCCTATGCTTCTTCCGCCAAGATGGATAAAACCGACAATTATATTTTGAGCATAATCCTTATGTACCTCAAGGAATTCTTCTTTGTCTGCTATTTTCAAAATTACATCCTTCATATCGTAGGGTTGGTTGGGATTTGCGGGTACAATATAATTCAGTTCGTCAATTATTCTGTCCGGTTTGTCATCATTTTCGAAGAATGGGGGTTCATCAACATTGTTCGAAGGAATATATCTCATCAGGGCACGTACAATATCCAATGCCTCGACATCATTCTCTGCAGTAAAATGTGCTACTCCTCTCTTATTCGCATGCACATCAGCGCCACCCAATTCTTCGGAGGTCAGGTCCTCATGAGTTACT
>DAIEQA010000141.1:0-4454 GCA_027348115.1 Ignavibacteriales bacterium | reverse complement strand
ACAGCGTTTCAACAACAACTTTAATTGATGATGCGCGAATATCAAGCTGTTCAAACAGTTCTTTGCATTTTAAAATCTCTTCATTCTCATTTATAAATCCGAACTTGCAAAAATCGTTCAGATGAACGATAGAGATATTCTCCTTGATAGAAAGCTCTGGTATCAATCCGGAATTTTTTCTATCTTCGGAAACAAGCGCAAGTCCGCCGGAAATTGTTTGCCGGGGAGCTTGAAAATTAATTTCTTTCCCCCCAAGCTTTATTTTCCCGCTTGTCCTTAAACCCGGAGGAGCGCCGAAGATCGTAGACAGAAGCTCGGTTCTTCCAGATCCAATCAGCCCGGCAATACCAAGCGTTTCTCCCTTTCTTAATTTAAAAGATATACCGCTTAAAATATTTTTAGAATCGATTTGGGGATGCTTAACATTTAAGCCTTCAACTTCGAATAGAACTTCTCCGGTTTCAGTGTAAACTTTGGGAAACATATCCGACAGTTCTCTTCCGACCATTGCATTTATTAGAGACTGGCGATTCCAATTTGAAGTTAAATCCGTCTTCACGGTTTGCCCGTCTCTCAATACGGTAATCCGGTTTGAAATTTCAAAGACCTCTTCAAGCTTATGAGATATATAGATTATTGATTTGCCGTTTGCGGAAAGCTCTTTAAGCAGCTTAAGAAGATGCCCGGTTTCATTCTCGGTTAACGCAGCAGTCGGCTCGTCGAGCACTAAAATACTGCTTTGTTTTTTTAGCGCTTTGGCTATTTCAACAAGCTGCTGCTTGCCGATCCCAAGCTCTGCTATTTCCATTCTAACATCAATATCAAGTTGAAGATTATCAACTAGCTTTTGGGCTTCGCTTACCATTAAGCTGTAATTTACAAAGCCGAATTTACTTATTTCATCTCCAAGAAAAATATTTTCGGCAACACTTAAATTACCAGCCAGCGCCAGTTCCTGGTGGATAATTGCTATACCGGCTTTCCCGGAATCCTTTGTGGTATTAAACCCAACTTTTTCACCGTTCAACCATAATGAGCCCGAAAAAGAATAATGAGGATAAACGCCGCTTAAAATTTTCATTAAAGTAGATTTACCCGCGCCGTTCTCGCCGACTAATGCATGAATTTCCCCCTTCACCACGTCGAAGGAAACTTTATTTAAAGCACGTACTCCCGGGAAATCCTTTACGATATCTTTCATTATTAAAATAGGTTCTGGCATAAAAAATTTCTCGCTTATTTATTAATTAATTTTTCGGCCACTGCGCTTTGGGAACATTGGCATATACTCTATCGAGCGGCTGCCAGCCGTCTTTAATAACTGTTTGATACATATTATCTTTTGTAACGAAAACAGGATCAAGCAAAATAGTCGGAACCTTCTTATAACCGTTATCAATATAACTAACCTTAAATCCCAGGTTCTTAATTATCTCTTCTGGCTTTTCTTTTTTAGCAAGATAATAAGCAACCTCCGCTGAAACAGTCGCAAGCTGTCTTACCGGTTTATAAACAGTAACCGTTTGTGTGCCCTCAACTATCCTTTGGCAAGCTGCAAGCTCCGCATCTTGTCCGGAGACTGCAATCTTGCCGGCTTCATGTTCCGCCATTAATGCTGCAACCACACCGCCTGCAGTAGCATCGTTCGATGCAATGATTGCATCTACTTTTTTGCCTCCGGCTTTGAACTTTGTAAGCAGTGTGCTGATTTTTCTTCTTGCTTCATCCCTATCCCAATTATTCAAATATGGATCGGCAAGAATATTAATTTTATTGCCGGTTTTCTGTTCATACTCGTTTATTGCCCTTAGCTGGCCCGCCCTAACCATCCTGGCATTATTATCTGAAGCCGCACCGCCAAGCAGAATATAATTTCCAGTTGGAACTTTTTCCAGGATACCTTTTGCCTGAAGGTAGCCTACCTTTTCATTGTCGAATGTTACATAGACATCGACGTCGCTGTTAAGAATTAGTCTATCGTAAGCGATAACCGGGACATTTTTCTCATGCGCGCTTTTAACGATCCTTCCGGCAGTATTTAAATTTTGAGAAATCACTACCAGAACATTTGCACCCTGTGTCAGAAAATCATCAGCCTGCTTGTTCTGCCTGTCCTGATCGCCGTCGGCAACTGCTCTTAGAACCTGCATGCCGAGAGAATCGGATTTACCGGTAAAGAAATCGGCGTCTCGCTTCCAGCGGTCAAGGTCATATGTGTCCATTAAAAGCCCGACCTTTATTCCACTTGAATCAAGGTTTTTCTTTTTCCCGCAGCCGGAGAACGATATCAATAAAATTAACCCGCTAAATAATAAGCATGATAGAATACTAATCTTTTTCATCTTTTATTGCTCCAAATATTTAATCTTATTCCTGCTAAGATTTTATAGTAAAAATAGTTTAATTCAATTCCGTGTATTAGGGTAAAGCGGTATATGGCATAAAGTATTAGGATGCGACTCATACCTTATACCATATACCTAAGACCTTATACCAAACACACAATTAATCCCAAAATGCTTTCAAAAGAAATCTAAACATGTATAGAAAAATCCAGCGTTAAATCATTTGATTAATAATCGCTTCATACAATTCCTGCTTGCCGCTTATCTGTGCCGGCTCGCCGTTTTTCTCTGCGTGCTTTCTTAAATCATCCAGGGTGAGCTTTCCGTTCTCAAAGTCTGCACCCGTTCCGCCGTCAAATGAAGAATACCTATTCTTCCTCATCTTCATGTAATCCGATTCATTTAAAATTTTATCTGCAATAATTAATGCTCTTGCAAAAGTATCCATGCCGGAAATATGAGCGATAAAGATATCTTCCGGATCGGTGGAGTTCCTTCGTGTCTTCGCATCAAAGTTTATTCCGCCGGTACTAAATCCGCCGGACTGAAGAATAACAAGCATCGCTTCAACAGTTTCATAAATATTAACCGGGAACTGATCGGTGTCCCAACCGTTCTGGTAATCGCCGCGGTTCGCGTCTATACTGCCGAGAAGTCCGGCGTCGACAGTGGTTTGAAGCTCGTGCTGGAACGTATGTCCGGCGAGCGTTGCGTGGTTTACTTCAATGTTTAATTTAAAATCTTTTTCAAGTCCGTGCTTGTATAAAAATCCTATTACCGTTTCCGCATCGAAATCATATTGATGCTTGGTAGGCGCCATCGGCTTTGGCTCGATTAAGAATGTTCCTTTGAAACCTTTATTCCTTGCATAATCGCGGGCCATCTTTAAGAAAACTGCAAGATGTTCTTTCTCCCTTTTCATGTCTGTATTGAGAAGCGAGAAGTAACCTTCACGTCCGCCCCAAAAAACATAATTCTCTCCGCCAAGTTCGATTGTTGCATCAAGAGCGCGTTTAACTTGAGTACCGGCATAAGCGATTACATTGAAATCCGGATTTGTAGCAGCGCCGTTCATGTACCTCGGTTTGGAAAAAAGATTTGACGTTCCCCATAGCAGCTTTACACCGGAAGAAGCTTGTTTTTCTTTTGCATAATCAACCATAGTTTTGATTCTTTCATCGGACTCGGCAATTGACGAGCCTTCATCTATAATATCAAAATCATGGAAGCAATAAAGAGGAGTTCCGATTTTTGTAATGAATTCAAAGGCTGCATCCATTTTTGCTTTAGCTTTTTTAACCGGATCCGATTGTTGATTCCATTCAAAAGTTTTTGTTCCCGGGCCAAAAGGATCGCCGCCGGTATTACAGAACGAGTGCCAGTATGCGGTTGCAAATCTAAGATGCGCATGCATCGTTTTACCGGCAACAACTTTTTCAGCATCGTACCATTTGAAAGCTAACGGATTTTGGGAGTCTTTCCCTTCGTATTTTATTTGACCGATTTCTTTGAAATATTCTTGCTCACCAATGAGTAAATTAAGCTTCAATGTTGGCTCCTCTGTAATTTAAATTTGATTGTAATTCGTTGTACCATTTTGAATATGCAGTTTGATATAGCTCCTTATTCTTAATGTCCGGTTCTACAGTTGCCAGGCATTCGAGTCCTTTGAATGCATCCTTAAAGGAAGAATAAAATCCGGCGCCGTAAGCCGCTGCTCGTGCTGCGCCCAATGATCCATCGGTATTATATAGTTGAATTTCGGCTCCGCTTAACGCGGCAATCGTATCTCTGAAGATTTTACTCAAGAACATGTTTGTCATTCCCGCCCTGATTACTTTCGGGTTAACTTCCAGTTCTTTCATGATGTTTATCCCGTAATAAAACGAGAACGCAACTCCTTCAAGAACAGAACGAACCAAATGTTTTCTGTTGTGGATATTAAAATTCAATCCGGAAAATGAAGAGCCTAACTCCAGATTTGCAAGCATCCTCTCTGCACCATTTCCGAAAGGAATAAAAGTCAAACCATCGGAGCCGATTTTAATTTCATCTGCAAGACGGTTTATTTCCTCATAAGAAATGGAAGAATCAAATAAAATTTTTCTT
>DAIEQA010000111.1:0-7370 GCA_027348115.1 Ignavibacteriales bacterium | reverse complement strand
CGGCAACAAAGCAACCGGTAGGACCGGAGGATTTATCCGCGATCTTTCCGATGGATTTAATTGTGCAGGAAGTATCGCAGGAAAGATTTATTGAAATTCCCGATGAAGTGCGCGACCTTTACAGAATAAGCAGACCCACACCGTTAATACGCGCGGCGATGCTCGAAAATCTTTTGGATACTCCGGCAAAAATTTATTTTAAGTATGAAGGCGCCAACCCGACGGGCAGTCACAAAACAAACACATCGTACGCTCAGGCATATTACAACAAGAAAGCGGGAATTAAAAAACTTGTAACCGAAACCGGAGCGGGACAGTGGGGAAGCGCTTTGGCAATGGCATGCAAACATTTCGATATGGAATGCGAAATCTTCATGGTGAAAGTCAGCTACAACCAGAAACCTTATCGCAAAACTTTTATGAAGCTCTTCGGCGCAACGGTTCATGCAAGTCCAACAGATTTAACCAACGCCGGCCGAAATGTTCTTGCTAAAGATCCAGATTCGCCGGGCTCGCTCGGAATTGCAATAAGTGAAGCAATCGAAATCGCCGTTCAACGGGACGATACAAATTACAGTCTTGGCAGCGTGCTCAATCATGTTATGCTTCATCAAACAATTATCGGCGAAGAGACTAAGCTTCAAATGGAAATGGCCGGCGAGTATCCCGATATAGTTATAGGATGCGCCGGCGGCGGAAGCAACTTTGCAGGAATGTCTTTCCCGTTTTTACGCGATAAACTTACGGGTGATAAAAAGAATCTCGAAGTGATAGCTGTAGAACCGGCGTCATGCCCTTCTCTAACGAAGGGAAAATTTGAATACGATTTTGGCGACGAAGCCGGGATGACTCCGTTAATAAAAATGTACACGCTCGGTCACGATTTTATTCCACCCAAGATTCACGCGGGCGGACTTCGTTACCACGGTATGGCGCCTACAATTTCCCATCTATATCATCTCGGCGCAATTTCGGCAAAGGCATATCATCAGCTTGAAGTGTTTGAAGCGGCCCAGATGTTTGCGCAGACGGAAGGCATAGTTCCGGCGCCGGAAAGTTCTCACGCGGTTAAAGAGGCAATCGTTCAAGCGCTTAAATGCAAAGAATCCGGCGAGGCAAAAACAATTCTGTTCAATTTATCCGGCCACGGATTTTTGGATCTCGGCTCGTATGAGATGTATCTCGAAAAAGAACTTGCTGCCAACGGCGATATTTAATGAGTTGATAATATTCGATGTTGATGAATCCGGTCTTCAGTTAACAGAGACCGGATTTTTATTCACCGCGCGTTTGATAAACCATCCTTGCTTGATTAATTTTTCGGGCAAAATTATTCTCCAAGGAAAAATCGATGAACCGCGTTCAAATAAATTCATATCTCAAAAACGTTGAGCTGTTCCAGGACTTAAATGATAACGAAAGGGAACTGCTGGCGGCTAATTTTGAAACCGTTTTCTACGGTAAAAATTCTTTACTCTTTGTGGAAAACAACCCGCGAAAGAATCTTTATATCATTTACGAAGGCGAGGTTGAGCTTTTCAAAAAAACTCCCTTCGGGGAAGAGAAGCGTCTTACAATATTTAAGAAGCTGGATTTCCTCGGCGAGGGCGCGTTGATAGATGATTCGCCGCATTCAACATCGGCAAGAGCTACTCACGATACGACCGTTCTGCAGTTAACGAGCGAGAAATTCAACGAGATTGTTAAAATCGAAATACAGCTGCCGGCAAAAATCTTTTCCCGCATGGCAAAAATAATTTTTAGAAGAATGCAGTTCTCGAACACACGTGTAATAAATCTCGGCGCGCAGTATCAATCCGGCAGAACCAGAGTTGAGCACGATCTGCTGGGCGACCGTGAGGTGCCTTTTGAGTTTTATTACGGCGTTCAAACATTGCGCGGATTGGAAAACTTTAACATAAGCGGCGTCGCGCTATCGTTCTACCCGGTGTTAATTGAAGCGCTGGCGATTGTAAAGATGGCCGCCGCAAAGGCAAACTTCGACCTCGACCTTCTTTCCCAGTCTGTTGCTAATGCCATTGTTGACGCGTGCGAAGAAATCATCAGCGGAAAATATCACGGCCATTTTGTTATTGATATGATTCAAGGCGGGGCGGGAACATCGACAAACATGAATGCCAACGAAGTAATTGCGAACCGCGCGCTTGAACTTTTAGGTCATGAAAAAGGAGAATACAAATATTGTCATCCCAATAATCATGTTAACCTATCGCAGTCCACAAACGACGCTTATCCCACATCGGTTAAAATCGCAATTATAAACAGTAACAAAAAATTAATCCAGGTACTCGAACTGCTTATCGAGTCGTTTAGAAATAAAGCAAAAGAATTTGCGCATATAATTAAAATGGGAAGAACGCAACTGCAGGATGCTGTGCCTATGACCCTTGGTCAGGAGTTCGAAGCGTATGCGGTTATGCTCGGCGAAGAAATACAGAGACTGGATCAAAACGCAAAATTATTTCTCGAAGTAAATATGGGCGCTACTGCGATAGGCACGGGTATTAATGCCGACCCGCGTTACAGCGAAAAGTGCATCGAGCATCTTAGGGAAATTACCGGGCTTGATATAGTTCTCGCCGAAAATCTTGTTGAAGCCACACAGGATACCGGCGCGTTTGTTATGTATTCTTCCGCTGTTAAAAGATTGGCAGTTAAGCTTTCAAAAATCTGCAACGATCTAAGGTTGTTGTCTTCCGGTCCGCGCACCGGCTTAGGCGAAATCAATTTACCTCCAATGCAGCCCGGTTCATCCATCATGCCTGGAAAAGTTAACCCGGTTATTCCGGAAGTTGTAAATCAAATTGCGTTTAAAGTAATCGGTAACGATTTAACAGTGACTCTTGCCGCGGAGGCGGGGCAGCTCGAACTTAATGTTATGGAGCCGGTCATTGTCCAAAGCATTTTTGAATCGATCGAAATGCTGAAGAACGGTATGAATACGCTAAAGTATAAATGCATCGACGGAATTACTGCCAACGAAAAACACTGCCGCGAGCTTGTTGAAAACAGTATCGGGCTCGTAACGGCTCTTAATCCCGTGCTTGGTTATGAAGTCTCCACCCAGCTTGCTAAGGAAGCGTTGGAAAATAACCGCGGCGTTTATGAATTGGTGCTCGAAAAAAATCTTCTAACCAAAGAAGCTCTTGATAAAATTCTTGCGCCGGAAAATATGATTGGCCCGAAGAGAATGAGCTAAATTAAAATTGTCCGTATCTTTCCGTGGAAATTATCATCTAACAATAAGTGAAAAGATAATTGTTTATTATTGATTTGGAAATTTTATGACTGTGAAAATTTAATGCAATCCGTGGTACAAATATTTATTGGAAGTTTGCTGCTTAGCTTGGTTCATGCAACCATTCCGAGCCACTGGCTTCCGTTGGTCGCTTTGAGCAAAGCTGAAAAATGGAGCCGGCGCGAGACCTCGATAATAACGGCAATTACCGCCGCTTCGCATACAATCAGCACTGTAATCATCGGGATTATTGTGGGGCTGGTAGGTTATAAAATTTCTGAGTCATATCATTTCATTACAAAGATTATTGCGCCGGCAATACTTATTGCGCTCGGCTTGATTTATTTCTTACTGGAATACCGTCACAGTCTAATTCATTCCGAACATCAACATCACCATATTGATGTTGGAATGATTGTGGAGCGGAAGAAAAGTAAACGATCGATTGTGCTTGCCCTGGTTGTTGCTATGTTTTTTTCGCCATGTCTCGAAATTGAAATCTATTACTTTACAGCGAGCCATTTAGGATGGCTTGGCATTTCAATTGTGTCGACGGTTTACTTTTTTGTAACCATAATCGGTATGGTGCTGCTTGTTCATTTTGCGTCCAAAGGTGTGCAAAAATTAAATTGGCATTTCTTAGAGCATCACGATAAACTGATCAGCGGAATTATTCTTGTGCTGGTTGGCCTGCTCGCGGTATTTGTAGAGTTTTAGTTCAGCGTCTCCGGGATAAACATTTTTTACCGCGGAGGCGCTGAGAAAGTTAAATACCCATTTCCTTTAAAAGATTTTCTGCGCCGGAAAATTTATCCAATACCCACAGAACATAACGTATATCTACGCCGATTGACCGGCTGTAAGATTCATTCCATGCGAAATCGTTAATGGTTGCTTCAAAGGCGCGGTCAAAATTTATTCCTATTAAATTTCCATAAGCGTCAAGAACAGGGCTGCCGGAGTTTCCGCCCGTTGTATCCATGTTGTACAACATTGCCACGGGAAGCTTGCCGGTTTTCTTGCCTGTGAATTTTCCAAAATCCTTTTTGTTGTAAAGAGTTTTTAATCTATCCGGAATGGCAAAATCTTCTCCGCCCCCGGCATTCTTCTCTATCACGCCGTCGATCGATGTGAACGGTTCGTAATATACTGCGTCCGAAGGATTGTAGCCGCGGATGTAACCGTAAGTCAAACGGAGCGTGCTGTTGGCATCCGGAATAAAATTGGTTTTTTTCCAGAGCATCTTTACATCGACAAGATCGCCGTAAAGTTTATTGAGTCTTCCTTCGTTCTTTTGACTCTCTTTGTCCGATGCTTCATTCTGCAAACGGATTTTTCTTGCAAATATAAAAAGAGGATCCTGCATTGCCGCAATTTGTTCCGGCGACTTTGTAAGCAGCTGATCGAAATATTCTTCGTCTCTGATCTTTGAGTTGGTCACTGCCGAATCGATAAAATTTTGAAAAGTCTCTTCCGGATTTGTGCCGTTGCCTTCCAATAATTCGTCAACCGCGGCAATCCTGAATGATTCCTTAAAACCGGAAGCGTCAATAAGCATCTTGAGAAGCATTATATTTTCAAAGTCCGGGTTGTAATTTTTTCTGAGACTTTCGTAATACGAAAGCGTTCGGTTAATATTTTTATCATGGAAAGCGGTTTGTCTTTCGCTTTCCGGTTTTCGTAATTCTTCCGTATAGTTAAGAATAAAATTTGCAAGGGAAATTGTCGGTGAAAAATTATAAAGTTGGCGCAGCCATAAATCTGCCGGCGCGTTCTCGTCTACTTTTTCAAAAACGTTTTTAAGCTCGGAGAATAAATTTCTGTATCGATCAGCTAATTTCGGATCGTTATTGATGAAATCCAGGAGTTTCCTTTCTTCCTCCTTCTTCTCGCCGATCAAATCGATTCTCTTTAGTCCCTTTATTTTACCCTGATAATTTTTCATAGTATTGGCAAGACCTTTTATCCTGCTTGCGAATGCGAGCCGGAGAGAATCGTTATCCGTGCTTAAGTCCTGCATAGTTTGGATTGCATACTGGTACAAATTTGATATGTAGGGAAGAAGATATTCCTGCTGGTACTGTAAATAGTAGGACGGCCGGTGACGGAATGTTCTTCCGGGGTAACCAAGCATGAAAACAAAATCGCCGTCTTCAACTCCGTTTGGATTTATCTTTAAATATTTTTTAGGCGGGTAAGGAATGTTGTCTTTGGAATAAGTTGCGGCTTTTCCGTCAGGTGCTACGTACGCGCGCATAATGGAGAAATCGCCCGTGTGACGTGGCCAAATCCAATTATCCGTTTCCCCTCCGAAGTTGCCTATTGACTGCGGCGGAGCGTAAACTAATCTTACGTCGCGAATGATGCGGTACTTAAATAAGACATAAGTCTTGCCGGCAAACATTTCCGAAACATCTGCAATAATCGATTCGCTTTCGTTCGAGGCGGCGTCCGAAAGTTCTTTTATCTTTTGCGAAATAATTTTGGTTCGTTCAACCGGGTCGCCTATGTTTTTTACGGTATCAAGAATTTTATTCGAAACGTCTTCGTACGATTCGGTAATTCTGCACGTGTATCCGGGAGCCGGTATTTCTTCGGATTGCGTTTTAGCCAGGAACCCGTTTTCCAAATAATTATCTTTTACGGTGCTCGCTCTCGTTATAGCTCCGAATGCGCAATGATGATTTGTAATTATCAATCCCGACGGCGAAATGAAAGAACCGGTACAGCCGCCAAGCTGAACAAGCGCGTCCACTAAACTTACTCCCTTTGGATTATAAATTTCTTTCGGATCGATTTTCAGGCCCGCTTTTACGAGGTCAACTTTATCTATCTCGCTCAACGGGTACATCCCTTCTTCCGGAGAAGCAGGAATCATTCCGATAATTAACGATAACGCAAACAGGAATAGAATGAACTTAACCGGTCCGAATAATTTTCTGTCTCTCAGCATGTAAGCCCCGTAAAAGATTTTACAAGAAATATTATTATGCATTAAATATAAGAAAGTGTAATCTTATGAAAGAAATAATTTAAACCGGCGCAGGTCTGAAAGCGCGGTTAATGATATGGCAAAATTTGGAGTGTCTTTGCAGAGAAATTGAAACGATTACCTTCGCACAAATCCGGTTTGTTGTTATTCGTTTGGTTTGATAGGTAAAGCGATTGTGAAGATGGTTTTATTTGTCTCATCCGAAATAAAAGAGACTTTTCCTTTTAGATATTGTTCAATAATTAATTTAACGCTGTAAAGTCCGATGCCTCTTCCTTTTTCCTTTTTTGTGGAAAACGAACGCTGGAATAATTGCAATTGCACATTGGCCGGAATTACTGTTTGATTATATACGTTGAATTGAATCTCATCTTTGCGAACCGAGAAGGATAGTCTGATCTCTTCACCGCGTCCGGAGGCTTCAAGCGCGTTTTTAAATAAGTTGTTAAGCGAGCGAATCAGCAACGGCCCGTCCGAAGAGAATTCAAAGTCATTCTCGCTCAATTCCAGTTTTAGGCTTTTGCCTTCTGCCAGGTTATGGTTGTTATAAATATCAAAGACGGCTGTGAGTATACCGTTTGCGGTTACACGTTTAAACTCGACAAGCAGCTTTCCGTCTTCCGCATTGCGCAACTCGCATTGAGCCTGAATTTCTCTTACCAGCTGCTGCGACGATTGCTTGATAAGCGTTGCAAATTTATTGCGTTCATCTTCATTGTCCAGCTGCGGAAGCATTTCGGCAAGACCCTTGACGGCACCTGCTGTATTCAGAACATCGTGGAAAAAAATTTTTTCCAAAGCCTGGCGTCGCTTTTCGTTTTCTATATCCCGGATAGCAAACAACATGTAAGATTTGTCGTTTATTATTATCGGATTTGTATTCACCAATAGGTCTAAAGAACATTCTTTGCCGTCAACACTTGTAATTATTCTGCATTCATTTTCTGCCGAAAGACCGGAATCTTTGGTTTTTTTTATTGACTGCGCAGCGCCGCATTCCCTGCAAAACAAAGAAGTGCTGCATCCTGCTTCCATTTCGTTGCTGTGAATACAATAAATTGCTTCGCCCACACGTTTGCCTACTATATCTAAATAATTATCTGTCTTGAAGATTTTTGA
>DAIEQA010000062.1:0-4036 GCA_027348115.1 Ignavibacteriales bacterium | reverse complement strand
TCCCACCGGGCAATATGTTTTGTTCGACACTTACAACGAGATTAAAAAATCCGACGGAACAACGTCGAGTTATTGGACGATTAATATTCTCAATCTTAACAACGATATAATTTCGGGAGTTTTTCCGCCTCAAAGCGAAGGAATAGACATCGGCAATCCTTCGTTCGCCAAAACATCTCCGTACAGGTTTACTTTCGATTATCTTGATAATACCGCAAACCAAGATTACGTAATGGCGGCCGACTTCAACACGGGTCAGTCGGGTATTGTTGCTACGGTAAAGACCGTACCGGGATATACAATCATAGGATTTCCAAGTTATTCAGCGGATGATAAAACCATAGTATATCACACGGCGGAAACAGTAAGCGGAGTGGAACACGACGCTATTGAACAAATGCCGCTTAAGGATAATTTTATTGAGGGTACGGGAACAAGTCAACCTTACATAATCGACGCCACATACCCGAGCTGGTTTGTAATCGGTTCGAGAATAACCGATGTTCCTAAAAACAATGGAGAACTGCCGACCAATTATGTATTGAGTCAGAACTATCCCAATCCCTTTAATCCAACAACGAGAATAGATTTTTCAATCCCGCAGAGAGGTCAAGTTATTTTGAAAGTGTACGATTTACTCGGAAGGGAAGTTGCCGTAATTGTAAACGGTATGTTCGAAGCGGGAAACCATGAAGTAGAATTTAATGCGAACAAATTAACAAGCGGAATTTATTTTTATACGATTAAAACGAATAATTTTACGCAGACGAAAAAAATGATTGTATTGCGCTGATAATTTTCACATTGATGTGGGTCGAGGCAACCTCGACCCTACTCTTAAACCCAACCCGTTAACCTTACTCAATCATATTAATTTTATGTCCTGCAGAAAAGGCAGTTTTGTTCTTGTAGAATTTACCAAGTCCAAATCGATAACGACTTCAATAATTTTTTCTTCGTTCTCTGCAAAAACAATTTGGCTACCCATCGGATCGAAAACCGCGCTGCAGCCGTTGTATTGATGAAACGGATCGGAGCCGACACGATTTACTCCGATCATAAAACACTGATTCTCGATGGCGCGTGCTTTCAAAAATGTTTTCCAGTGCTCGATCCGGGGAATAGGCCAGTTGGCTATATCGATTAATATATCTGTGCGTTCTTTGACGTAGAGTCTATATAATTCCGGAAAGCGAAGGTCGTAACAAATGCTCAAGCCGATTTTAGTCTCGTCAATGGTAGTTATTACTTTTTCATCGCCCGCGGAGTAATTCCGATCTTCATTTGAAAAGCTGAACGGATGAATTTTTCTGTACCGTGCTTTAATTATCCCGTTGTCGAAATGAACAAGGGAATTAAAAATATTTTTGCCGTCGTGCTCTATTATGCCGCCGAATATATTGGTCTTCAATCTCCCGGAAAGTTTCATGAAATACTGGGTTGAAATCCCGTCGATCTCTTCGGCAAATTTTTCCGAATTCATGGTAAAACCGGTAAGCGTCATTTCCGGGAATATCAAAGCATCGAATTTACCGGAAGATGTTTTCAACAGGTCTTCGGCATTCAAAATACTTTCTTCAGGGTTTTCCCATGCGGGCGAGAATTGTACTAAACCTATTTTCATTTGCGTATCTCTATTGTTGCTTAATCAAAAATAATAAAAAGCAATTAGGAGTTCCTTATTATTTTATGGAATTAAAAAATTGGAAAACATATTTTTGCCAGCATTAGTGTAAGCTAAGAAGACTAATTGGATGCTCACGATTCAAACTAATTTATTTACGATTAATCCGGTATACTTATGAAACGACAACTGCTTTTTCAACTATCTCTCGGTATAATCCTTATCATTCAATTTTCGGCTTGTTCATCGGTAGTAACTAAGGAAGAAATTTCTTCCGGAATTATTGACGCTGATAATCCCTACATCCAATACATCGGTAGGTTCGATTTTTCAAATCCTAAAAAAGTTACATACGATTGGCCCGGCGTTCATATCTGCGCAAAGTTCGAAGGTACAAGCTGCTCTCTTCGTCTTAACGATCATAAAAACGAGTACGCAATTATTATAGACGAGCACGCTCCGAGAATTTTGACGACGGATACTGCGAGCATTTACCGCGTCGCTTCGGGTTTAGCCGATTCTGTTCCTCATTCAATTACTATTATGAAACGAACCGAGTCATTTATCGGCAAAGGCGAGTTTGAAGGATTTATACTCGATAAAAGTAAACAACTGTTGCCGCCGGATAAAAGACCCGAAAGAAGAATCGAGTTCATCGGCAACTCGATAACGTGCGGTTACGGTGTAGAAGGGGACAGCGCAACATGCCATTTCAGTCCCGAAACAGAAAACGCATCGATGTCTTACGCCGCAATGGTTTCGCGTGCATTGAATGCGGATTATTCGCTCGTAGCATATTCGGGAAGGGGAGTTGTTAGAAATTACGGTGACGTGAACAAAACATCGCGCGACCCGATGCCGAGTCTGTACGATAGAATTTGTTTTAACGACTCCACTTCGAAGTGGAATTTTTCCAGGTGGGTGCCGCAAGCGGTGGTTATTAATCTCGGCACTAACGACTTTTCTACCAAACCGTATCCCGATAAAGATGTATTTCAAAATGCCTACGAGGAATTGATTAATCGAATTAGAAGGATTTATCCTGGAGTGGATATATTTTGCATTTGCGGACCGATGATAGGCGAGCCGTGCATGAGCTATATTAAAGAAGTAGTTGTAAACGATCAGAAGCAGAAGAGAGATAAAGATGTATTCTTCATACCCATAGACAGGAGCATTATGACGGCGGAGGATTGGGGCTGCGATTGGCATCCAAACGTTCTGGGAATGATGAAAATGACAAACGCAATTGTCCCGGTAATTAAAACAAGGATGAACTGGTAATTGAATTTCATTTCTTGCCGGAGAATTTTTAATTTAAAAACGAATCATTAATCCTAAGAGAAAAATTATGCTCAACTATATCTGGCTGGCATTGTTGTTTATAGGAATAGGAACGGCGGTGACTTTGGATATTTCCAGCCAGGCGAGCGACAAATACAGAAACGGCGAAGCAATTGATGCTACTGTTTCTTTCGACTCATCGCAGATTCAAAATCCAAATCAATTTGATGCCGAGTTGAAAATTCCCTCAGGTGTATTTCAAAAATTTTATAATGTAGGCGCGAACGCCGATATTGAGCAAAAAATAAAATTGAGCTTCAACCGCAAAGAAAATTCTTACTCGGTTTATTTTACTGTTGCTGAAAGTTCTCCTTTGATCTGGAAGGAAATGGCAAAAGTCTCTGGGAAAAAAGACGATTTAACCGGAACAATCCAGCTGGATAATAAAATATCGGTGGATATGTATGGCTGTAAATTGATACTTGAAAAAATATCTTTTGCGAGGATGAAGGAAGTAACCAACGCAGCAATCGATTATGCGGCAACGGCTGTGAATATTGCATTAGGTCTAATAGGAATTATGGCTCTCTGGCTTGGTGTGATGAAGATAGCCGAACAATCCGGCCTTGTTACTAAAATGGCAAACTCCGTTAAACCTATCACAAAATTTTTATTCCCGGATGTGCCGCAGGATCATCCCGCAATAGGTGCGATGATAATGAATATTTCCGCAAACATGCTTGGATTGGGAAACGCAGCGACTCCTTTCGGCTTGAAAGCGATGGAAGAGTTGGATAAAATAAATCTGGAGAAGGGAACTGCGACAAATGCAATGGTAACATTCCTTGCAATTAATACAGCAGGTTTAACATTAATTCCTGCAACGGCGATAGCTGTAAGAGCTGCATCTGGCAGCAGCGATCCCGCAATCATAATAGGTACATCGTTCTTCGGCGCTTCATGCGCGACTGTAACCGGAATTATTGCGGCTAAAACTCTCGAAAAATTCCCGATGACTTTTACCGGCTTTTTAAGTTATCTAAAATCGAAATGGAAATTTTTTGCGGTAATTTTTGCGCTGGCATTCTTGGTTGCGCTGATTTTTGTAACTGGTCTCTCAAAATTATT
>DAIEQA010000036.1:0-1748 GCA_027348115.1 Ignavibacteriales bacterium | reverse complement strand
GAGAAAGTTTTTCTTGATGAGGAACGAATAGAAATTATTTATTTCACGAAGCGCTGCAGATTTGTATTTCTCATCGCGTGTTATTTGATAAGCTTTCAACAACGCATATGATTGTAAATTGCCGTATGCATGCCATGTGTTTTCCCAGCTCAAGAACGCACCGTAAGGAAAGTTTCCTTTGTCGGTGTTCTGCGTAAGAATAATTCCATCGCAAAGGTCTTTGAGATAACCAAGCAACACAGGGTCTTTGTTTATCTTAAGATAATTTACGAGGGACAATACCAATATTGATGATTGATCTGCACCTGTTTCGGCTTGAAGCCAAGTTGGTTTTTCAAATCCGCCGATATTTTTAAAACTTTTTTCCAGAGGTAAATTCCTCTTAATCGCCGCAAACAATCTGTTCATGCTTTGATAAAGCCGATCCGAAAATGTGGTATCAGTTTTAGAAAATAGTTTATAAGTCTCAGAGAGCGCCCATACTGCACGCCAGCTCCACCAGTCAGGTTGAGCAACGCTCGTCTTGTAAGTTTTGTTTATGGAGTAATCACTTTGGATGAAATTATAAAAATAACCGCTCTCGGATTGCATGTGCAAAATGAATTCATTGAGCAGTTTAACCTTCAGCAAATATCCTTTATCACCGGTAGCTTTGTAATACATTGAATAAAAGACTGCGGCACGCGCAACATCGTCTATGCAAGCTATCCCTTCACCTTTCGCTTCAACCCATCTGTATTCGGGGTAATCGCTGTAGATGTGAATTATCGCCATCTTATTTCCATCAACCGCAATCTCTTCATAAAGTTTATCAAGGTGGGAAGGATTAACCAGAGCGATTTCTTTTTGTGAATTAAATTCCGGCTTATCCTTCCCATTGATTGTGATGGAGGCAACCAACACGAAGATTAAACATAGCGTAACTAATATTTGCTTCGAATTTCTCATTTGCAAACCGACAACAAATAATCGATTGTTGTTTCTGCCAAACAAATATTAGTATCTGCACCGGAGTAATAAATTTTCACATCACCGTTGTCTTCTACAATCCATCCGTTTGAAAAAACAACATTCATTACATCACCGATTCTTTCATAATCCAACTCGGGACTTAAAATCGGTTCCAGGCTTCTTCTTTTCACGATCCACGGTTTTTCCAGGTCCATTAATAAAACGCCGATGCGATAGGTGGATGTAATTCCGAATCCTCTAACGCCGTGATACAGCATTAACCATCCGTCTTTAGTTCTTACCGGAGTGCTGGAGTTTCCAATTTTATCTGCTTCCCAGGTTCCAGGCAACGGACCCGTCAGACATTTATAGTTCCCCCAGTGAATCAAGTCCGGACTGCTGCTAATCCAAATTTCTCTTTTGTCTTCGGCTGCAGGACGATCAACTTTCCAATAATAACCGTTAATTTTTTCCGGGAACAATGCTGCATCTTTGTTCGAAGGTTGACATATAGGCCCATGAGTTTTGAACGACTCAAAGTCTTCCGTCTCTGCTAAAATTACCAGAGGCATATGTTTGGAATAACCGGTGTATACAATAAAAAATTTATCGCCGATTTTAGTTATGCGCGGGTCTTCAATTCCCCAATTCACATATTCGTAACAATCCTTATGATCCTCAGGCGTTAAAGTCGGTTTTCCCCGAACGTGAAAATCAATACCGTTCTTACTTTCCGCCAGTACAAAAGACGAACGGCCATTAGGCATTTCCACACGGCAGAGTAAAAGATATTTATC
>DAIEQA010000198.1:0-23501 GCA_027348115.1 Ignavibacteriales bacterium | reverse complement strand
TTATTTCCCGGAACACCGCCGGCAATGTTGTATATCAATTCCGTTAATGGTATACCTGAAGGAAGTTCGTAAACACCGGGTTTGTTAACATGTCCGCTTACGCCGAATAAAATTGTGCCCGGATGTTTTGCAGCGCCGATTTTTGAAAACCATTCCCAGCCGTTTTTAATTATGGCCGGAATGTTCGTTATGGTCTCAACATTATTAATTGTAGTAGGACATCCCCACAAGCCGTTTTGCGCCGGGAAAGGCGGTTTTACTCTT
This sequence comes from Ignavibacteriales bacterium, assembly GCA_027348115.1. Taxonomy (GTDB): domain Bacteria; phylum Bacteroidota; class Ignavibacteria; order Ignavibacteriales; family Melioribacteraceae; genus Fen-1258. The sequence goes on along the minus strand of DAIEQA010000198.1, from coordinate 23,237 downwards.
GGATAACCGCGATGTCCTTCGATAGAATTCATCAAGGAAGATTCTTCGCCGCAGATGTAAGCGCCTGCACCTTTATGAATGAAAAGATCGCAAGTGAATTCAGTGCCGAATGTTTCCCTCATCTTTTCGCCTAGATAACCGCGTGCATAAGCTTCATCAACGGCTTTCTGCATCAGCTTAACCCATTTGTGATACTCGCCGCGAATGTATAAGTAAGCAACCTTAGCGCCTATCGAATAGCACGCAATGATTGCGCCTTCAATAAGCTGGAAAGGATTATCCTCAAAAATTTGTCTGTCTTTGAATGAACCTGGTTCGCTTTCATCGCCGTTGATGCAGAGATATTTTGGTTTATCTGTTGTCTTCGGCATGAAGCTCCATTTGAGTCCTGTTAAAAACGCTGCGCCGCCTCTGCCGCGCAATCCGGATTTTTTAACTTCGTCAATAATCTCGTCGGAAGTTTTTGATAAAGCTTTTTTAGCCGATTCAAATCCGCCGTTAGCCAGGTAGACTTCTATCTGATTAAATTTTTGTATTTGAGGGAGAACTATTCTTTCCATAAATCTTATTTGAGTGAATCCAAAATTTCAAAAACTTTTTCTTTGCTTAGATTTTCGAAGTAATCTTCGTTAACGGCAATCATCGGTGCGTAACCGCAAGCGCCCATGCATTCAACTTCTTCGAGAGAAAATTTTCCGTCGGGAGAAACTTCCATATTATCCAGGCCGAGTTTCGCTTTTACACCGTCCCAAATTTCATAAGCGCCTCTAAGCATACACGATACATTTGTGCAGACCTGCACATGATACTTGCCCATCGGTTTGGTGTGATACATTGTATAGAAAGTTACAACGCTAAGTACGCTTACTTTATCTATGCCGAGAACATTTGCGATCTCTGCCATTGCTTCTTCGCTTATAAAACCGTTCTGCTCCTGCGCAATATAAACTACCGGCATAACAGCAGCCAATGCGGTCGGATATTTCCTCCTTACTTCTTCTATCTTTTTAAGATTATCTTCTGTGAATTTGAATGCCATCTTTAACCTTTGAATAACTCTGTGCCTCTTTGTCTCTGTGGTAATTTTTCCACCACGGAAGCATGGAAAACACAAAGAAAACTATTTATCCGCTTCTCCCATTACGGGATCTAAACTTCCAATAATCGCAATCACATCCGAAACCATCGCGCCTTTACACAATTGTGAAATAGCTTGAAGATTGCAGAACGATGGTGAATGTATTTTTAATTTCCAGGGATTACCTGTACCGTTGCTTACAACATAAAATCCCAATTCGCCTTTTGGATTTTCAACCGAGAAATAAGTATCTCCGACCGGCGGATTAATTCCGAAATTAATAATCATAAAATCATGTATAAGTTCTTCCATCTTGGAATAAATTTCGGTTTTATGCGGAAGAACTTTTTTAGGATCGTTAGCCATTACCTCGCCTTGAGGCATCTTATCAAGAAGCTGTTTCAAAATTTTAATACTCTCACGAACCTCATCGCCTCTTAAAAAATAACGGGCAAGACAATCACCTTCTGTATAAGTAGGGATCTTGAAATCAATTTCGTTATAAAACAAATACGGTTTAGCGCGGCGAACATCGTACTCAACTCCGCTTGCGCGAAGATTTGGACCGGTAACACCAAGTGCAATTGCATCCTCTTTAGGAAGAATTCCAATACCTTCTAACCTATCTATAAAAATTCTATTACCGAGCAAGAGTTTATCCATCTCGACCATTGCCGGTTCAAGTTCTTCCAAAAAATTTCTCGTCATGGCAATAGCTTCGTCATCCATATCCGACGCGACGCCGCCTAGACGGGTATAACTGGTAGTAAATCTTGCCCCGGCTACCCTATCAAAAATATTTTGAATTTTCTCTCGCTCACGGAATGTCCACATAACCATTGTAACGGCGCCAACATCCATCGCGAAAGTACCTATTGCAACCATGTGTGCTGCAATTCTTGAGAGTTCCGATACAATCATTCGAATGTACTGCGCTCTCTTCGGCGCTTCTATGCCGGCAAGCTTTTCAACCGCCAGGACATACCCAACATTGTTGCACATCGTAGCGGTGTAATCGAGACGATCGGTATGCGGAATAAATTCTATGTAACTCATGTTCTCGGCCATCTTTTCGTAACCGCGATGCAGATAACCGAGTTCAGGAACAATTCCGATAACGGTTTCACCGTCGAGACGAAGAACGAGTCTTAACACACCGTGAGTTGCCGGGTGTTGCGGTCCCATATTGATTACCATTTCATTTTCGAGTGCGTCCTCGATGGTAATATCTTTATCGTCGTGAAGCCGCTTTAATAATTTCTCGTCGTTATATATTTGTGAAATTCTATCCATATCATTCAGCTTTTTTAGGCAGCGGCAAAGAGCCGGGAATACCTAATAATGGAAAATCTTTTCTTAACGGGTGATGCTCGAATCCTTCCGGCATATACATTCTTCTAAGATCGGGATGATTCAAAAATTTTATTCCGTACATATCAAAAGTTTCGCGCTCATACCATTCTGCGCTTCTCCAAACATGAACAACGCTTTCAACCGATGCATCATCGCCAAGATTAACTTTTATGCGAAGTGTAAAATTCAATTTAAATGAGTGAACATGATAAACAGTTGTAAATCTGTTTTTACGCACGGCCCAATCAACTGCCGTAACATCTTTGCACATTAAAAATTCCAGCTCGGGATCATTTTTTAAAAAATTACTCAGCTCAAGAATTTTTTCTTTTGTAATAGTGATGGAGAGATCGCCGGCGAATTCCGAAACTTCCTCGACGGCAGAAGAAAATTTTTCTTTTACTTTATTAATAATCAGTTCTTTTGGATCCATATTCAATTTTTTGCGAGTTCTAGTTCGGCCAAAGACCTGTTCTGAAAATCGCGGGCTTTTGTTTTACCAATTTTTTCTTGAATCGTCATTAAAGCGTTCAACAAGTTTTCCGGACGAGGAGGACAGCCTGCAGTGTAAACATCAACCGGAAGAAACTGATCTATGCCTTGCACAACGCTGTATGAACGGTACATCCCGCCGGATGATGTGCAAGCTCCCATCGCGATTACCCATTTCGGGTCCGGCATCTGATCATAAATTCTTCTTACAACTTGAGCCATTTTATAAGTAACTGTTCCGGCAACAATCATTAAATCGCATTGACGCGGGGTGAAACGCATTACTTCCGAACCGAAACGAGCTATATCGTATTTTGGATCGGCGGCGGCAATCATTTCAATTGCGCAGCAGCTAATTCCCATAGGCATAGGCCAAACAGAACTTTTACGCGCCCAAGATACTATAGCATCTATAGTCGTGGTAACAAAGCCATCTTTCTGAAGTGCGGCTTCTAATCCCACTTTAAACCTCCTTTTCTATAAACATAAAGGAATCCTAATTCAAGCACTACCAGAAATATAAACATCGGCAGAAAAGCAAAAATTCCGTAATCCGCGAATAGTATTTTAAATCTTATTGCCCACGGATAAACGTAAATTACCTCTATATCAAAAATGATGAAGAGCATGGCAACAAGGTAATACTTAATCGAAATTCTTTCGTGTGTAGTGCCGACCGGATCCTTTCCGCTTTCGTAAGTCATTAATTTTACTTTAGTAGGTCTTTGCGGGCCGAATATTTTTGAAGAAAGAACTACAATTCCTCCAAACACTGCCGCAACAATTATAACTAAGAATATTGGAATATAATCTATTATCATAACGAAATTCGAATTTTTGCCCGGGAAAAATAAAATAAATGAGTATGGAAAGCAAAAGAGGCAAATGCAGAACGTAGAATTCAGAATGCCGAATAAATATTAAAATTTTCTTGATCGTTAGTTTTGATTTAAGTTTTCAATTCTGCATTCTGAAATCTGAACTCTACATTCTTTAAGCAAGCACTTCCGCTAATTTATCTACAACAGTGTCTAAATCTTCGTAGCTAATAACAAGCGGAGGCAATAAACGCAGAACAGTTGTTCCAGCCGGAAGAGATATTATTCCTTTGCTTAGAAGCTCTACAATCACCGGCTGCGATTTATCTTTCAATTCTATACCGATCATCAAACCGATAATTCTAATCTCCCGCACTTTGGAAAGATTATGCTTTTCCAATTTCTCTTTGAAATATTTTCCCTTAGCTTCGGCTTGTTCCCAAAGTTTATTTTCAATCATAAAATCTATTGCCGCCAATCCCGCTGCGCATGCCAAAGGATTACCGCCGAAAGTAGTACCGTGTTTTCCTTTTTCAATTTTAATTTTATCGGAACACAAAACAGCGCCCATTGGGAAACCGCCGGCTATAGATTTTGCGAGTGTCATTATATCCGCTTCGATTCCAAGATATTCTATGGCAAACATTTTTCCCGTGCGGCAGAACCCAGATTGTATTTCGTCTATTATGAGTAATATTCCTTTTTCGTCGCAAAGCTGTCTTACTTTTTGAAAATATTCTTTCTGCCCGATATTAATTCCGCCTTCGCCTTGAACCGGCTCGAGAATAATTCCTGCGGTATCGTCATCAATCGCCGCTGCGAGTTTTTCAAAATTATTATACGGGACAAATGAAAAACCCGGCACCAATGGACCGAATCCTTCACGGTATTCGTTTTTATATGTAGCGCTTAAAGCTCCCATTGTTCTTCCGTGAAATCCCTTCATGGCGGCGATAAATTTTGTTTTACCGGTATTTAAGCGTGCAAATTTAATTGCGCCTTCAATCGCTTCGGTTCCACTGTTTGTAAGAAACGCCTTTGTTAAATTTTTCGGAACAATACTAAAAAGCTTTTCAAGAAAGAGCGCTTTTGTATCATTGTAAAAAGTATTGGGACAAGTAATCAAAGTAGCGGCTTGTTTTGATATTGCCTCGACTACTTTGTCGTTTGCGTGGCCTACGTTCGCAACGCTTATTCCCGCTGCCATATCGATGTATTCGTTTCCCTTATCGTCCCAAACGCGCGCGCCCTTTCCTTTTACCAGCACAACATCTCTTCTTGGGTAAACATCAATTTCATATTTCTGCGTTAGTTCTTTGTAATCGATCATGGCTTACTCCAATTTATTTATTATGAATCTGTTTTTTTAACACATTAATTACCCACGGGGCAATATTAGTTTCGCTGATCCAGTTATACGGTTCTTCTATTTTGCCGAGCGGTTTTAACGAATCAATCCGTTTTAAATTACACTTATCAAATAATTCTTTGTAATCGTTTTCGAACCAAATTATATCTTCAACGGGTCGCCGGTCATTTACATCTGTCATAATTATTTTAACTTTATCTCCGCTTCGCGCGTTTTTATTTTCCGGAAAATCTTTTGTAGAAAACGAAGCCCACTCATTTACATAAATATCCGGGGTCGAATCGAGCATAACAATTACACCGTTTTCATTCAGCAATTCGGCTAATCCTGCCAGCAATTTTATTCTTCTTTCTATGTTAGGAATATTATCAAAAGTAAAGACGGAAAGAATAAGGTCTAAATAATTTTTCGGCAGTTGATTATAATTGCCGTCAGCAACAACCATGTACTCTCCGGCAGGATCAAACTCTTTTGCCTTGTCAATCATATCGGTGGAAATATCTATTCCTACTGCATCGAAGCCATGCTTCTTCAAAAATCTTGTTGATCTGCCGGTGCCGCATCCAAAGTCTAAAGCATTCTTTCCTTTCGCATGCTTTGCCAAAACATCAGGAATATCTCTGTACGCTAAATAATATGTCCCGGGAAATTCAAGCTTTGCATAAGATTCGGCGCATAGAACATCTTCATAAACATTTGAGAAATCGATATGTGCATCGCTGCTCATGAAATTGTTGTTCCTTTTCCTTCCAGCGCGTCTTTAATCGGGTGCTCGGTTCTTCCGTCGGATAAAATAACGGTTGTATCTCCGCCTTCACCAAACAACTTTCTCATCGCTAATATTTTTCGCTTCATTCTTCCTTCAACTTTTTCTTCCATAGCTTCCAATTCGGCTTTCGACATTTTAGACACCAATGATGAATTATCGTCTTTATCCATTAAGAACCCGGGAGCTTCTATAAGCGAAATAACTTTATCCGCTTTCATTTCCGTTTGCAGTAGTGCAACTATGTCATCGTTCTCGGAATTTATGGCGAAATTATTTTCATCAATTAACGGAACGCTTAGAACCGGAGTGTATCCGTTATCTAAAAGTAAATCAAGCAATTGTTTATTGATCGCTTTAGGTTTGCCGGAAAAATCTCTTAACAGCAAAGTCTTTCCTCCTTCACGAACTTTAATTCCGCTGTTGCGTTTGCCTTGCAAAACTTTACCATCTAATCCTGAAAGACCAACAGCGTTAATCCCGTTCTGCTGAAGTAATTCCACAATACGTTTATTTTTCAAACCGGCGTAAGCCATCATTGCCAAATCAATTGTATTCTCATCACTAAAAACAGAATCGTAGCCTGAGAGTGAAGTAACAACTCTTTTTTCTATTCCAAGTTTCTTAGCCAGTTCATCGCGGAACGCGTTGGCACCATGAACTATTATGCACTTTTCTTTCAACGTTCCGAGATCGGCAGCAATTCCTTTTAGATTAAGATCTTTTCCGCCGCCAATTTTAATTAAAAGCATTTTAGCTCCGTTAGTGAATTATTTTCAATCGGTGTCCATCCGTTTTCGCCCGGGAACGGATCCGAACAAACTACAACCGTATCGTCGGTAATTCTTTTAAACATCGTAAAATATTCGTCATCTTCGCTGAACTGAGAATGGATATAAGAAGCATTCTCATCGGATAATATTATATTCATTGCACGCACATAAGCCGATTTCTTCGTAATTATTTCCGTTCCCTTTTGAAGAGCTTCCTTTACGTTTCCTTTATCAAACCTTTTTATATAATTAAAAATTTTCTCCGCGCCTATTCGGCCTTCTTCTTTAATTTTCACTCCACGGAGTTCTCCGTTAAAAACGAAAATTAATTTGTCATCGTAGAACGGCATGTTATTTTCAACAACAATACCTTCATCTTTAAATGCGCTTCTGGCGTGAACAATCAATCTGCTAGAATTTCCGAACCGGGAAAAAACATCTTCCCAGATAGGCATTACATTTTTATAGAATTCCCACTCACCATCATTTGAAAATGCGCAGCCCCAGCCGTGACCTTGAAATTCTCTGCTGTTCTTAGCGACCGCAGCAAATTTTTCAAGGTAAGTTGAAATAGGGAATTCGTTCTTTGAGTTAACGTAAAGTAATCTGCACATTTTCTTTTGACCTCCCCCTCTGTCCCCCTCCTTATTAAGGAGGGGGAATAAAAAGGGGTGGTTAAATTTTTAGATTGGATGAAGACCGGGAAACTCCAATCCGGTTCTTTCATCAAAGCCGTACATTAAATTAAATGCTTGAAGCGCTTGACCGGCAGCGCCTTTCATTAAATTGTCGATCGCGCTTATCACCACCAATCTATTTGAAAACTCATCTTTCTTAAATCCGATATCACAATAATTTGTACCGGATAATAATTTTGGCTCAGGATAGCGGTATATTCCTTCGCTCTCTTTCACGATGCGGATGAAGGGTTCGTTGCCGTAAGCATCGCGGTAAATTTTCCAGATATCTTTTTCCTGCAAATCATTTTTCAGGAATACATGACAAGTAGCAAGTAATCCGCGAACCATATCAATTGCGGTAGCGGAAAAATGCACAGATATTTTTTTACCGAAAGACAATTCCTGTAATATTTCCGCCGAGTGCCTATGCTGGGTAGGCATGTATGAACGCACAACGCCGCTTCGTTCGGGATGGTGCGATCCTTCATTCACTTTATTACCGCCCTCGCTTGAGCCCGCTTTAACTTCTATAACTGTTCTATCCTCTTCCACCAAATCGTTTTTGTAGAGCGGATATAAACCGAGTATACTTGCGGTTGCGTTGCATCCCGCGCTGGAAATATAATTGGCTTTTTTCATCTCCTCGCGGTGAAGTTCCGGTATGCCGTAAACAAATTCGTTCAGAAGTTCGGGTCTAGCGTGTCTATGCCCGTACCATTTTTCATATTCGTTTACATCTTTCAAGCGGAAGTCGGCACTTAAATCAATTATCTTCGGAGCTAATTTTTTAAAATCATCAATTTTATTTTGAGAACTGTTATGCGGCAGACATAGAAAAAGCAGATCGCACGGCTCAATTTCGCTTGCCGAGACAAATTTCAGCGACGTCGATTTACGCAGATTCGGATGAATCTTGTGAACAAATTTTCCGGTGTAGCTCTCCGAAGTAACTTGTCTTACTTCAACATTCGGGTGAAATAACAACAGCCGAAACAGTTCACCGCCGGTATAACCCGACGCGCCGACGACAGAAACCTTTACTTTATCCATTATTTACTCTCCGCTACCTGCAATATATAATCAACCATATGCTTTGGAATATTCACTCCTGTTGTTGTAATGCTGTTCTTATATTCCATCGTATAATTAACTTCGTTAACCATCAATCCTTGAGTCGTTTCGAAAACATCTATTGCAACAATTCCGCCGCCTACAGCTTTTGCCGCGCGAACGGAAAGATCATTAAGTTCATCCGTGACCGGGCAGTTAGTTGCTTTGCCGCCTCGCGCCGTATTTGTAATCCAGTGCGGCGATGTTCTGTAAATTGCAGCAATACATTTATCTCCAACTACAAAGCTGCGAATGTCTCTTCCGCTTTTTTCGACGTATTTCTGAATGTAAAAAATTGAATGATGATATGAACCGAGAACGGTTTTATGTTCAAGTATTGCTTCCGCCGCATCGCGGTCGTTAATTTTTGAAAGTAATCTTCCCCATGAACCAACAGCAGGTTTGAGAACAACGGGATAGCCCATTTCTTCTATTGCCTTCAATGCGGATTCTTCGGTAAAGGCAACTCGAACTTCCGGCTGCGGAACGTTATTTTCGGCTAAAGCGCAGGAAGTAAGTAATTTATCACCGCAGACCGTAGCTACATTGTACGTATTTACGCACTTAACACCGGCAGATTCAAACAGTTTTAATCCATGAAGCGCGCGCGAGTGATTGATGCATCTTTCAACGACTACGTCAAGATCAAAATGATCTTTCCCCAACGTGAATGATATTTCGCGATCGTCGATCATTACCAGTTCAACGCCTTTTATTGCTGAAAATTCGTCGATCAAAAATTTTTCGTCCTTCCTTATTAAGCTATGAAGCAATCCTATTTTCATTTTTTGTGTTCTCCTAATTCAAGTAAATTTATAGCAGAACTGAGAAAAAAATCTCAGTTATTGAAAGTCTTATTGTGCTTTACTGCTTCAACGATATGTTTAAGTTCGGCAAGATCAACAGTTCTACCTCGTTGACCGACAGATTTGACTTCGTGTAATACGTCTTGTTGATGTTCATCATCCAACTCTCCTTCGTTGATAAGATTCAACGCGTAACGGAGTGATGCTATGCCCGACATATGATCGAGCGCGAATGTTCTTGTTCTGCCAAGAGTTTCGGGGTTCAAGCTTTCGTAATGCATTGGATTGATTGACGCTGCGTGAGTGTGTACGCCTGCGCAGTGAGTAAATGCATTCTTCCCTGTAATGGGAAAGTTCGAGGGAATAGGAATGCCGGAATGTTTGCTAACAAGTTCGTAGAGTTCCACAAGTTTGTTTAGATTCCATTTCTTCTCGCCGTAATCGACGGATAAAACAACCAGGAGTTGAGCAAGATCAACTATGCCTGCGCGCTCGCCCAAACCAAGAGCGGCGGCATCAATGATGTTTGCACCGGCACGATATGCATCAAGAGCATTTGCAAGAGCGAGCCCTCTATCATTATGACAGTGAACCGCAACTTTTGGAGAAAGATTTCGTTTGCCAAATTCCTCGATCAGCCGGGAAATGTAATCGTACATGCTGCGTTTTGTTCCGGGAACCATGTACCCGGTTGTATCCGCAACGCTGATAATATCTGCGCCTGCTTCAACGGCAGCAACTGCGGCTTTCACAACATTATCAAACTGCGAACGAACAGTATCTTCAGGGGTATAACGAATCAGCAAATCCGGCTTTTGACTTTTTGCGTATTTAATTACGTCCGTTATAAGCTTAATTGCGGAATCCAAATCTTTCTTAAAGACCGTGTTTAATCTTTCGTCAGAAACGCAATAGAAAATCCCGATGAATCCGACTCCGCATTCTAACGCAAGATCAACGTCGCTTTGCAACGAGCGCGAATGTGCGCCCACAATAGCGTTGTGTTTTTTCTGAGCTATAGCTTTAACGGCGGCATGAATTTCGGGCGTAACCATTGGGTGACCGGCTTCAATTATATCTATGCCGATTTCTTCCAACAGGTTAGCTATTGCAAGCTTTATGTGTTTATCAAAATAAACACCGGGGGTCTGTTCGCCTTCGCGAAGCGTTGAATCTAAAATCCAAACCAATTATTCGCCCCAGTCTTCTTCTTCTTGAGGCGCTTCCTGAACTTTCGGCGGATCGACGGAAACAACTTCAAGTTCGGTTCCGCAATCCGGGCACTCAATTAATTCACCTTGAACAGTACCGGCAGCAAATTCAATTTCCGCTCCGCAAACGGGGCATTCTGCTTTCATCTCATCCTCGATAATTAAAGTGATGCAAACTTATGAAACTAATTTTTGCGAATCAATAAGCAGAGATTGATATTAAAAAAAATTAATCGAATAAAGGATTGATGCAATTAACAAAATTCTTACATGTATAATTATGCATTTTTGTGTAAAAACATGCACGATGTTAAATCCGGTCAGCTGTGGGATTTTGTTTTGGCTCCGCCGGAATTTATTGCTAATGCAGGTTCGTTCCGCTTATCCAGTTTTTCCATCCACTTTTTCATCACTAGATTAAACTCGTTTTTGTTTTTCTTGCTGATTGGATTGATAACAAAGTTCTTTTCACGCATAGGATCAACCTGCTTGCCGTTTTTCCAAAAGCGGTAACAAACATGCGGACCGGTTGCAAGACCTGTACTACCGACGTATCCAATTACTTGTCCTTGTTTGACAACAGCGCCGGCATGTATTCCTTTTGCAAAGCGCGACATGTGAAGGTACTGGGTGGTGTATGTTTTATTGTGTTTTATTTTAACATAATTGCCGTTGCCGCCGGTGTAAGCTGCGGCTAATACAACGCCTGCCGCCGTTGCCATAATCGGCGTTCCTGTTGGCGCAGCAAAGTCAGTTCCAAGATGGGCCTTATTGCGGTGCAGTATTGGATGATAACGGTTCATCGAGTATTTTGAAGTAATATGGCTAAACTTAAGCGGGGCTTTTAAGAAACCGCGACGTAAGCTATTTCCTTTTTCATCGTAATAGTCGCCGTCTTTTTCTTTATCAAAATAGAAAGCATAGTAATTCTCTTTGCGATAATTGAACGAGGCGGCAAGAATTTTACCAACGCCTACGGGTTGGTTATCAACATACATTTGTTCGTAATAAACTTTAAAGCTGTCGTTTTGCTGGATATGGAAAAAATCTATTTCGCATTCGTAAATGTCTGCCAGTTTGTAAGCAAGCCGCAGATCAATATTTTTATCTTGGAACGTCTTTGTAAGTGAATTTGTGATTGTACCGCTAGCAACAATTTGTTTAACTGTAACCGGTTTTTGTTTTTTATAAACCGAAATCGAATCTCTTAGATCAAACACAACATAGTTAACCGGGTCCTGAACATAAACGATGAATTCAGCTGTTTCCGCGGAATCTTTTTTTGCATAAATATACAATTCGTCGTCGGCCCGAAAATTTTTTGTAGGGAAAACATTGAGAGCCGCTTTTTCAATCTCATTTATTTTTGCCTGGGATAGATTGTGCGGCAAAAGCAAATCCGAAAGTGTCTCGCCGACATCAATCGTATCTCTTATTTCGATTAGTCCGCTTACAGGCAGATTGAATTGGTTTGGTTTCTCTTTTTCCGGTTGAACTTCTTTGGCGGGCTTTGAACAAAATGTTAAAAATAAAACTAACGATGAGCTAACTAGGTGTGTAAAAATCTTTTTAATTATGTATCGATTTGCCAATACTAGGTCCTCACAATTTTTTACTTTCGAAAAACAGAGATTATTGCAACAGTTTTGTAATTACGTCAACCGATGTAATGCCATCGGCTTCGGCGGAGAAATTTGGAATTATCCTGTGACGCAATACCGGAATTAAAAATGCTTTCACGTCGTCGATCGAAGGGGTAAATCTTCCTTCCATTACAGCTTTGGTTTTTGCGGCAAGAATTAAATATTGAGAAGCGCGCGGTCCGGCTCCCCAGTTTACCCATTCTTTAATAGATTGATTCGCGCCGTTGCCGTTCGGTCTTGTTGAATCCACAAACTTTACAGCGTATTCAATAACATTATCCGCTACGGGTACCCGCTTAATAAGATTTTGATAGTTAATCAGTTCGGCGCTTCCCAATACCTTCTTAAGCTCGGGTTGATATTCGCTTGTCGTAGATTTTATGATTTCAACTTCCTCGCTAAAGTTTGGATAATCCAGCCAAAGATTAAACATGAATCGATCAAGTTGGGCTTCCGGCAAAGGGTATGTGCCTTCCTGTTCAATAGGATTTTGAGTTGCCAGAACAAAAAACGGTTCTTCCAAAGTGTGCGTTACTCCGGCAGCAGTTACTTTGTGTTCCTGCATGGCTTCTAATAATGCCGATTGCGTTTTGGGAGGCGTACGGTTTATCTCGTCCGCTAAAATAATGTTGGCAAAAACCGGTCCGTTAATAAACCGGAAAATTCTTTTCTTGGTGATGGAATCTTCATCGATAATTTCTGTGCCGGTAATATCGCTCGGCATTAAATCTGGAGTAAACTGAATCCGGTTAAATTTTAGATCCAATACCTCGGCAAGCGTTTTAATCAAAAGCGTCTTGGCAAGTCCCGGCACGCCGATTAAAAGGCAGTGGCCTCTCGAGAGAAGACTAACCAGCAGATCGTTAATAATTTGATCTTGCCCGATGATCACCTTGGCTATTTCTTCCTTGATCTGCTTAATAGCGGCAGCAAGTTTTTCAACCGATTCTATATCGTTGGTAGGAAATTTTTGACTCAACCTTTTTGCCTCGCTTTAGTATCTAAGTTGGTAACGATATTATATAAAATTGAAAATCAACCGGGCATCAAACGATGCCCGCAAAAATTAAAGACGCACCTGCCAATAGATCTTCTTTTTAACTTGCGCCAGCCACTCGGAATAAAGTTTTTGTTTTTTATAAAGCTCGGCTAAACGTTTTATTTCAGCATAATCCATATCAAGATTAGCTTTGTGCTGCGGGATTCTTTTAATCAGCTTTACGATGTGATAGCCGTACGAATTTTTATCGATATCGAGGCGCTTCGGATAACTAATATCGCCGTCTTTCATTTTATAAAGAACGTCGAGAAGTGATTTATCAAGCTGGCTTGCTTCGAAGGAGCCGAGATCGCCGCCGAGTTTTGCGTTTTCTTTATCATCGCTGTATTTCTCGGCATAATAAGCAAAAGTATTTTTACCTTGCATAATGCTGTCTCGAATATCGGAGAGCAGTTCGATGCATTTAAGATCCGCTTCGTCGTCGCTCTTAATTTTAATTAAGATATGGCGGCAATGGATCGATTCGCCTTTCCTATCGATCAATTGAATTATGTGATATCCAACCGGAGATTCAACTACCCCGGAAATTTCGCCGGGCTTCAAAGAAAAAGCAACGGCCTCAAATTCCGGATAGAACACGCCTCTTTTTACCGAGCCGAGATCGCCGCCGTTGGCAGCGCTGCCGGGATCGTCGGAATATTTTTTGGCTAAAGTTGCAAAGTCCGCTCCCTTTTTAAGCGAGTCTAGAAGTGACTCAGCAAAATCATGCGCTTTCTTTTTTACCCTTTCACCGGTTTTAGGATTTTGAAAAATATGAGCAATGTGAAATTTTTCGTTAACCACTCCCAGCGAATCTTTATATTTATCAAAAAAGTCCTCAACTTCTTTACGAGTCGCGTCAACCTGACCGAACTTTTTCTGTTGAAGCATCTGCGCCATTAAACTTTTCTTCGTGTCTTCCTGGAGCGAACGTTTAATTTTTTCTATCGGCATTCCGTATACTTGCTCAAGTCTTTCTTTCGATCCGTACTGCTGAATAAAGTAATTGATCTGGTTGTCGAGCGTCTGCTTAACCTGGTCGTCGCTGACTGTAATTGAATCGAGCTGTGCTTGCGCATAAAGAAGTTTCTCTTCAATCATAGAATTTAATACCGCTCTCCTTAAGGTTGTGTCGGTAGGGCTAATATTTCTTTGAGCGGCTTCCACGTTAACTCTAAAATCCAGTTCGGATTTCAAAATAATTTCATCGTCTACGACTGCCGCAATCTTATCAAGAACCTGCTGCGCTTGCAGAGAACACACAGACAATAATAATACAACTAAGATTTTTCTCATTCGGAATACCTCACAATTTCCAAATTATGATCGGTTATTAATTTATCAATATAGTTTCTAACAAATTCTTTTCTTTTCTCAACAATAAGCCGTCTGCTTACTTCCTCTTTAACATCATCAAGCGGCGGAACAGTATCCTTATATAATTCGCTTATTACCTGAACAACTGCAAATTTCATAGGCTCTGTTTCAACAACTATGCTAACTTCGCCGGGCTGAAGGTTATTTATTATTCGAGACAAAGCCGTTGGTTGCACCTGATACCTATAAACCAGCTTGGAAGTTTCTATTCCCAAGATAGTTTTTTCATCATGGAAAGCATTCACCGTCCGTTCCCATCCGCTTTCCAATAAAGACTGTCTGAATTTAACCGCCTTGTCGAAATCGCTGAAATAGATAATGTTCATACGGTAAGCGTCGTCGGGCAATTTAAATTCATCCTTGTTGGCTTCAAAATACTTACTAATATCGTCGTCGGAAACTTCAATTTTATTCTCATCGAGTATCTTCTCGATATACATGGCGGCAGCCAGATGCTGCTTGCTTCGTTCAAGTATAGAATTGAATTTTCCGTCTTTCAAAATTCCGGCTTTCTCAGCCTCCTGAAGCAATATTTGATTTTCGATCCAGTTGTTAATGTATTCCGACCGATACTTGCCTTTATTCTGTTCTTCATTCAAAGCCGAACTTACCTGCTCTTCGGTTAATACGGCATCGTTTACTTTTGCAACATATTTTCCCTGCTTTTCCGATTTGGAACAACCGTTAATTGCAAGAGCAATAAAGCAAAGAAACGATGCAAAATTATTTCGAAGGTTTAAATGCGTAACGCAATTCATCGTAATATAATTTGGGATGATAAATACTTTTCAGGTTATCTAAATATTTTTTCTCCAGGTCCTTGCTTTCTTTATCCTGCAAAGCGCTTGCAACTTCCGGCTTTGCCTCATCATAAGTTTTGGTTTCCGGAGGAACCCGTTTTACCAACTGAACAATCGACCATCCGTTTTCAAATTTAAATGGTTTTGAAATATCTCCGACATTTTTCAGTTCGCCAGCTTGTTTTGCAAGGTCGTTAGCGTCAACTTCAACAAGACCTGAGTAGCCGGGTTTTGCATTATCCCGGAAACGTTGATTGAATTTTACTTTTGCGCTGTCGAAATTAAAACCTGACGCAACCATTGCATAGCATTCATTTATCAAAGAGTCTTTAGGGACAAAAATTTCTTTGAATTCAACTCGTTCTTTCCACTTATAGTTATCTTTTATCTGATCGTAAAAATTTTTCAGCTTAACGCTATCGAGCGAAATTTTAGACCATACTTCATCGTCGAGAATCTTGAACAGGTATTGACCTTTTCTGTATTCGTCGAGAACTTTTGCAAATTCAGAATCTTCTTTATCGAAAGTGGATGCTTTTTCGTTAACGCTTTCTACTTCGGAATAATTCTTAATTCCATCCGCCAGAATCTTTTGATCGATTTTTTTATTGCGGAACATCACATCTTTCTTCATGAAAGCAAAGAGACTGTCCATTACAAAAGGTTTATTGTTTAGTCTGAAAAGAACGCTGTCACCATCGACTTTATGCAAATTACTTTTGGCGTAATCGTCGTTTATTTTAGTAGTATCGGCATCGGCTAAAATTTTGTTTACCGCGGAAGTATTGTAGGTATAATTCATTTCTTTTTTAAACTGCTCTGTAAGCGTTTGATAATCATCCTTATAGTAGGTACGATTATAAATATTTTTCAATTCGTCCATCTGGCTTTCAAAACTCGGTGTCTCTCCTATTTCTTCGCATTTAATCAGATGATAACCGAAAGGAGATTTTACAATGCCGGACATTTCTCCCGGTTTTAATTTGAAGGCAACTTCGTCAAAAGGTTGAACTGTTTTTCCTCTTTCAATAAATCCGAGTTCTCCGCCGTTTACGCCAGTAGCTTTATCGTCGGAATATTTTTTTGCCATATCGCCAAAATTTGCGCCCTTTACTATCTGCTGTTGAATATCTTCAATTTGTTTATATGCTTTAAGTGTATCTTCAGAATTTTTAAAATCTTTAACGCGAATTAAAATATGAGCAACTTTTATGGAAGGAATACGCGGGTGCTTTTCCGTTACTTTAATTATGTGATAACCAAATGCCGACTTTACAAGCGTTGGATAAATGTGTCCCGGTTCCGTACTATAGACCGCGTCTTCGATTGGCCTGCTGGTTATTTGACCGGCGGTAAAATAATATACATCGCCGCCCCTGTTCTTGCTGTAAGTATCTTTTGAATATTCTTTGGCAAGTTTAGCAAAGTCTTCCCCATTGTTAATTCTTTTAATCAGTTCCGCACCTAATTCCTTAACCTTCTCAGTATTCATAGTTGAATCTTCTTTTAAGAAGATATGACTGGCGCGGTATTCCGTCTTCCTGCGATCGTAAAGTTTTTTTAAGTTCGGTTCATAAAGATACTTATTGAGCACAAGACTGCTGCCGATTTTAATTTTATAGTCTTCGTATTCTTTCTTCATATCCGCATCGTCCGGGTAACCGCGAACTTCGGCATCGCGAAGTTTCATTTTATAATTAACATATAAATCAAGAAAATCCTGTAGGGCTTTTAACGAATCTTTAGGAGCTTTATCGCCGCCGGAATTTTTCAAATACGCATTCTCGAATTCACCCATATTAATCTGATGGTCGTCAAACTGCGCAACTATTATCTTGGAATGTTCTGCCGAACATGAAATAAGGGCTAATAATGGAAGCAATAACAGAATCAGTTTTCCCTTATGCATTAACTACCTCCTATCATATATATTTATATTGTTATTTTACCCATTGATGCTTTGAAAATCAAGGAATGAAACCATGACAACATTATTTGGAATTCCGACTTTTTCCGGCTGATGCAAAAGGTTTGGTATTTCTTTCCCAAAACTTTCCAAATTCGTACCCTTGTATACGATTATTGGATGCAGCGAGTTCCAACCGTTTTTCAGTTAAACATGCATAATATTTATCTAATTCTATCCCTACAAAATTCCTGTTTAATTTTTTTGCTACAACCGATGTTGTTCCCGATCCTAAAAATGGGTCCATCACTGTCTGGCCCTTCTTAGTGCTTGCCAAAATTAATTTGGCAATTAGTTTTTCCGGCTTCTGCGTAGGATGATCCGTGTTTTCAGGCATCGACCAAAAAGGAATTGATATATCGTTCCAAATATTAGAAGGAAAGGTTAAGCGAAAACTTCCTTCATCATTTTCTTTCCAGTCTTTTGGATTTCCGTTTTCTTCCCGGTAAGGAGCCAAAACTTTTCGTGTAAGTTTAACAGCCTCGGCATTAAAGAAATATTTTCCGGAAACCGTGCAGAACCAAATATCCTCGGAATTGTTTTTCCAATTTCGAACCGCCCCTCTTCCTTTTTCCCTTTCCCATGTAATCCTGTTTCGAATTGTAAAATGCTTCTCAAGCACAAGCGGAATAGATATTGAAGAATGCCAATCGCCGCAAAAATAGATTGAAGCCGTAGGTTTAAGAGTGCGTTTTAGCAAAGTCAAAAAACTTTCCAGCCACGCGGCGTATTCCAGAATTGACTTTTCCTTAAATGCTGTGCCGTTAAAAGTTTTGTGAAGATTATACGGCGGATCGATAATTAAAAGATCCACAAAGCCGGAAGGTAAATATTCCAGTATATCGAAAAGATTTTGGTTTATTGTTTTATTAAGAATTTTTTTCGCGTATACCGGACCGGCAAGTTTAATAAGTCTCTTCGAGTAAAAATCCATTTCGCTCTTGCTTACCGTAATTGTCTTATTAAGCTGCGAGCGATTCACCAAGTTCATTTGTTTATCCGGATTCTTTTTCGATATCACTTTGCTGTTGTACCGGAATTTATTGATTGATCGATTTCAATAATTTTTACCTTCCCTTCTTCCGGTGTATCAACTGCAAGTATCATCCCTTGAGATTCCATTCCGAACAATTTGGCAGGTTTAAGATTTGCCGCGATCAATACTTTTTTACCTATCAACTCTTCCGGTTTATAACTCTTGGCTATTCCGGCAATAACCTGTCTTTTTTCAGTACCTAATTCCAACTGAAGTTTCAAAAGCTTGTCGCTCTTCTTAATGTTTTCGGCTTCAAGAATTTTTGCAACGCGTAATTTTACACGCTTGAACTCATCGATAGTAATTTCTTCAGCCTTCTCGACCGCCTGTTCCTCAGTCTTTCCTAATTTATTTACCAAGTCGTCAACAACTTTATCTTCAATTTTGCTAAATAAGATTTCGGCTTCATTCAGTTTATGACCATGCTTAAGGTGCAATTCGCCGCTTTTATTCCAGTCAACCGGCCGGGCATTCAGCATCTTAAAAATTTTGACGCTCGTAAAAGGAATAACCGGTTCAAAGATTTCCGCGAGCGTGTAAATTACATTTAAGCAAATATTTATAGTAGTCGCGCAGTGTTCCTTATTTTTCTTTACACTTACCCACGGCTCGGAATCATTAAAGTACTTATTTCCGGCCCTCGCAAGATTCATCATCTCGAAAACCGCATCTTTAACTTTGAATTTTTCGAGCAGCGCAGAAATTTTTTGAGGATATTCTTTCAGAAGCTGAATCATTTCCTCGTCAATTTTTTCCGGACTGCCAAGAGCAGGAACTTCGCCGTTGAAATGCTTATGCGCAAAAGTAAAAGTACGGTTTACAAAGTTGCCGAGTATATCGGCAAGCTCACCGTTTGTTCTTCCTTGAAATTCTTTCCAGTAAAAATCGGTGTCTTTATTTTCCGGTAAATTTGCCGCTAGCGTATAACGCAGCATATCGGCGGGGAATAATTCCAAAAATTCGTCAACGTCGATTCCCCATCCCCTGGATTTAGAAAATTTCTTCCCTTCAAAATTCAAGAACTCGTTTGCAGGCACATTCTGGGGAAGAATATATTTATCGCTGCTGTAGTCGTTCCAGGCCATTAAGATGGCCGGAAAGATAATTGTATGGAATACAACATTATCCTTGCCAATGAATGCGATGTATTTGGTTCCTTCGCTCTGCCAGTAATTTTTCCAAAGATCCGGTTCGCCTCTTTGTTTGGATAATTCTTTAGTTGCGGAAATATAACCGAGCACGGCTTCGAACCAAACATATAAAACTTTGTTTTGCGAATCATCTACAGGCACCTTGATGCCCCAGTCGAGATCGCGTGTAATTGCGCGATCTTTAAGTCCATCATTAAACCACCCTTTGCAATACTGAAGTACGTTATCCTTCCAGCCGTACTTTTGATTCATCTCGTCTACATATTTAACCAAACGATCTTGAAATTTTCCGAGCGGAAAATACCAGTGAGAAGTTTCTTTTAGTACAGGCGTCTCTCCGGTAATTTTGCTTTTGGGATTTTTCAACTCGGAAGGATCGTAAAGCGAACCGCATTTTTCGCATTCGTCACTTCTGGCTTCTTCGTTTCCGCAGCGGGGGCAGGTCCCTTCAACATATCTATCCGGCAAAAACATCTTCGCCTTTTCATCGTAAAACTGCATCGATTTCTTTTCAATCAACAGTCCTTGATCGAAATATTTTCTAAAAAATTCCTGGGCCGTTTGGTGGTGAACGGGCAAGCTGGTCCGCGAATAAATATCGAAGCTCATACCAAACTTTTCAAAGGCGGCTTTGTTCGCCTCATGGTAACGATCGATTATAACTTTGGGAGTTACCTTTTCTTTATCGGCGGTTATTGTTATAGGAACGCCGTGTTCATCCGAGCCGCAAATATAAATTATATCGTCGCCCTTCAAACGTTTGTAGCGTACGTAAATATCAGCCGGCAAATACGCTCCACTTAAATGACCTAAATGTATATTACCGTTTGCGTACGGCAGAGCCGACGTAACCAGGATTTTTTCTTTACCCAAGATTGAGCTCAAAAATTGTGATTAATTAGCGGCAAATATAAGAAAAATCCCCTAATAGGTTGGATGGGAAAATTTGAATAAGGAGGAGAAAAATAAATTGACTCATGCCCACTATCCGGCTTATATATCCCGCGCCACTAATTAATATTGGGCATGAGGTTTAAGCAGTAATTTAATTTTCCAAACCTTTATACATATCCTCAATAAGTCCCTTGTATCGTTCCTCAATGAATTTCCGCTTAACTTTTAGCGAAGGCGTTAATTCACCGTTTTCGATTGTGAAAGGTTTATCGAGTATCGCAAACTTTCTAACGCGTTCGAAGTTGGCTAATTTTCTTTGGAACTGGTCGAGCTCTTTATCGAGCAATTCGTAAATTTGTTTCATCTCTACAAGTTCATCAATCGAATTATATTTTATTCTATTCGCGTCGGCGAATTCTTTTAACGCCTCGTAATCCGGAACGATTAGAGCGCTGAGAAACATTCTTCTATCGCCTATAAGAACAAATTGGTCTATGTACTTGCTGGCGAGAAACATATTTTCAATCGGTGTAGGAGCTATGTATTTTCCACCCGAAGTTTTGAACAAATGTTTTTTCCTATCGGTGATGATTAAAAAACCTTCCGCATCAAAGACGCCTATATCGCCCGTATGAAGCCAGCCGTCCTTAATTGTTTCTTCCGTTTCTTTTTTGTTTTTATAATATCCCTGCATAATGTTGGGACCGTAGGCAAGAATTTCTCCGTCCTTTGCTATTTTAATTTCTACTCCCGGCATTGGTTTGCCTACCGAACCAAACTTATAATCGTTCAGCCGGTTTGCTGCAATTACCGGGGAAGATTCCGTTAATCCGTATCCTTCAATCACTAAAATTCCCGCGGCTTCAAAAAATTGTCCGAGTTCGCGTGAAAGAGCGGCACCGCCAGAAATAAAAAATCTAATCTTTCCGCCCGTCTTTTCCCGCAGTTTTGCATAAACAAGTTTGTCCGCCAATTTATGTTTTAAAGTAAGAAAGATTGGAACCGGCTGCCCGGATTTTTTTGCGGTCTGGTATTCTTTACCGAGTTCAATTGCCCAATTGAAAATTTTTTGTTTCTTCTCTGGTTGACTTTCAACATTACGTTTAATTTTGGAATACATTCTCTCGAACAATCTTGGTACGGCAGTTAAGATTGTCGGTTTAATATCTTCCATATTTTGAGCGATCTTTTCGATGCTCTCGGCATAAGCTATTAAACATCCGCCGGAAAATGCTGTGTAATAACCCGCCATTCTTTCGAAGATATGACACAGCGGCAGAAATGAAAGAAAGGTATCTGTTTCGCCTATATCGAAAACTTTATGAGCGGCTTTGACGTTGGACACAATATTTTTATGCGTCAGCATTACGCCTTTCGGCTCGCCGGTTGTACCGGACGTATAAATGATTGTGCACAGATCGTTTTCCCTGCATAGGTTTGCATTATCATCAAAATAATTTTGGCGATCGGTTTTAAATTCACTGCCGCGGGATTGAATCTCTTTAAATCCGTAAACATTCTTTTCCGTTCCTTTTTCATCATCGTTCATAACAACAATGAATTTTAAATGACGGCAATTATCCCGTACCTTCAAAACTTTATTCAGGTGAAATTTATTTGAAACAACTATTCCTACCGATTCCGAATTATTAAGAATAAACTCAATTGAATCGGCGGTAGAAATCGGGTAGAGCGGAACATCAATTGCGCCTAAACTTAATATTCCTATATCGCTGTAAACCCATTCCGGCCTGTTCTCCGAAATTATTGCTACTTTATCCCCGCGTTTAACACCCAAAGAAGCCAGGCCCAGAGAGAAAAATTCCGTTTCTTTATAAGCTTGTTCATAACTAATGCTTTTCCACTGCTCACCGGATTTATACTTAAATAGCGGCCGCTCCTTTCCCTTCCCGAAGTCTTTTGTCATTAATATGAATAGTTCGGATATTGTTTTGAAGTCTTTATAAATTGGCATTAATTCTCCGTAAAAAATTTTGGATCAATTTACCAGCCGAAGCTATAAAATGCAATAATTGGAAATTTAATTTCTATTAGAATAGGTGGTTGGGTCTTGATAAGAATTTAAATATCCGCCGATTGATTAAATTATTTTTAGCTTATTTTATTGCTCGAACAGCAGACAAAACCAGTACTTAAAACCGGCTGCATCTAAACGATATCTAATATTAAAAATATTTATGATTGACTGCCATAAAGTTTAATTCACGCCTTTCGATAATTAAATTAAAAAAAATAACTATCTGCAAATTTGTTAAAAGTCTCAGCCAGGACTGATTTAATAAATACGCTTCGTTTGACATCGTTGTATCACTTTTTATTCTTACTGAAAAGTTGCCTCGATTCTTGACTTTTGGGGGATATGAAAATGAATGAATATCGTTCATTTAATAAACCGAATAATATTGTGTAATACTCAAATTAGGATTAAGACATAAGACCCTAAAAGGAGGTGGCAATATGTAAAATCATAATTGTAATTTCCTGCAATCGTACTATTTGGTAAGTGTATGATTAGTTGAATACAAATTGATCTGGATTAGTAGATATTGCTTTAATTTCATATTGAATATGAAATAAACACCGGGAAATACGCACGAGCTTTTGTGCGGTATTTACGGATTACCCGAACGCATAAAAAAAGGAATATAAAATGAAATTAAAATCCCTTGAAAATATGTCAGTAAGGGGGAAAATATTTTTTCTTATCGGCTCAATATTTTTTCTTATCGGGATATTGATGGTCTTCCAGTTTGCGGAATTATCCCATGAAAAAGAAAAATCGGATGCCAGCAGAATCACTATTCATATGCTGCAGGCAAGAAGCAATGAAAACAATTTCATAGTTAAAAGAGAT
>DAIEQA010000033.1:0-4466 GCA_027348115.1 Ignavibacteriales bacterium | reverse complement strand
GGTTGAAGGCGCGGTTCCCGCTGTAGGACCAGATGGAGAAGTTTATTTGAGCTGGGCTGGACCTTTGGGAATAACTTTTGCGAAATCAACAGACGGAGGTATAACGTTCGGGAGAAACATTCACGTTGCGAATTTGGCTTCCGGATGGGATTTCAATATACCGGGAATTTATCGATGCAACGGAATGCCAATCACAGCGTGCGATGTAAGCAATTCGTCAAACCGCGGATTCGTCTATATAAGTTGGTCGGATCAAAAGAAAAATGACACAGATATTTATTTCTCGCGATCGACCGACGGTGGATTGAACTGGAGTACTCCGCAAGTTGTGAATAACGATTTGTCCGGGCGGCATCAATTTTTTAATTGGATGTGCGTGGATCCGGTTACTGGAATTATTTACGTAATTTTTTACGATAGAAGGAACGATGCTGATCCGGCTGACGTGACAACTGAAGTTTATCTTGCTCGCTCTTCTGACGGAGGAGTTAATTTCGAGAATTACAAAATCAGTGAAAGCGCTTTTGAACCGAATCCAAATATTTTTTTTGGAGACTACACAAACATTTCTGCTTACAATGGAAAAGTCTTTCCGATTTGGATGAGACTGGACGGACAAACGATGAGCGTTTGGACTGCGCCGCTCACCGATTCGCAATTGATAACCTCGGTACCAAGCGAACCGAATCCGATTGTCCCGGAATTTCATTTGTATCAGAATTATCCTAATCCATTTAATCCAACTACATCAATAAAATATCAGCTTGCGTCAAAAAGTTTGGTACAGTTAAAAGTTTTTGATATGCTCGGGAAGGAAATCGAAATGCTGGTTGACGAAATTCAGCCGGCGGGAAATTACTCGGTTGATTTTAGTGCTGAGAACTTGAGCAGCGGAGTATATTTATATAGATTGGAAACCGGTAATTATGTTGCGAGCAGAAAAATGATATTACTTAAGTGATTTTTCGGATGGAGAGTAATCCATCGTATTAAGAATTTGCATTCAATGAATTGAACCCGTGTGAATAAAAAACTTTTACTATTCTTAATTACTATTTCGTATTCCCTCACTCAATTTTCAGTCGAAACTTCTGCGGCAGGAAACAAAAAAATATTTGTGATGGCTCATTACATGCCGTGGTTTCAAGCGCCGCCGGTTAGTAATTCGTGGGGATGGCATTGGACCATGAATCACTTAAATCCAAACGTTATCA
This sequence comes from Ignavibacteriales bacterium, assembly GCA_027348115.1. Lineage (GTDB taxonomy): Bacteria > Bacteroidota > Ignavibacteria > Ignavibacteriales > Melioribacteraceae > Fen-1258. The sequence goes on along the minus strand of DAIEQA010000033.1, from coordinate 3,252 downwards.
AATCGAACGGAGAGAGAGAAATAGCTTCTCATTTTTATCCGCTTACCGGTCCTTATGATTCGCAGGACAAAGACATTTTGGAATATCAAGTTCTGCTGATGAAACTGAGCGGTATTGACGGAGTATTAGTTGATTGGTACGGAAATGAAAATTATAACGACTACGGAATAATCAATCAAAGCACGAACGCGTTATTCAACGAAATAGCAAAAGCAAATCTCAGCTTCTCCATTGTCTACGAAGATCAAACAATAAAAAACATGATCTCCGGCGGGCACATAACATCAAACCAAGCGATCGCTTATGGTCAAAGTGCAATGAACTATTTGCAGAGCAACTGGTTTGCATCAAATACATATTTGAAAATTGATAACCGTCCGGTGCTTCTGAACTTTGGTCCGCAATACTTTACTAAAAGTTCTGATTGGGAAAATTTGTTCAGCGGATTGACTTCAGTTCCGCTTTTGTTCACTGAAGACAATATACTTCTGCCAATAGGTGCTGGCGCTTTTCCCTGGCCGCCGATGTGGAAATCGAACCCAAGTGGAATTCTAACTCAATCTGCTTTGAGCGATTATCTGAATCAGTTTTATTCCAAATCTCAAAATTGGAGTTATAGAATCGGCAGCGCCTTCCCGGGATTTTATGATATATATCAGGAAGCCGGTGTCAGTTCCAGTTATGGTTTTCTTGATTCGCAAAACGGCAGCACTTTTCAATTTACTCTGCAGCAAGCAATAATCGGCAAACCGAATATCATTCAATTAGTAACCTGGAACGATTACGGCGAGGGTACCAATATTGAACCGACTGTTGAATACGGGTACACATATTTGGAAGCCGTTCAGAATTTTGTGAGAACTTCGATCAACACAACATTTAAATTCCGAAATGAAGATTTACGTTTGCCGCTGCGGCTCTATCAACTAAGAAAAAAATATTCGTCAGATTCCGGAGTGAATTCAACGTTGGACAAAGCTTTTAATCTTTTGGTATCGGACAATGTTGCCGGCGCAAAAGTGCTTGTAGACAGTTTAGAGACTTTGACGACAGTGCAAAATAATAATGTCGGAATGCCGGTGGAATTTTCTTTGGGACAGAATTACCCGAATCCGTTTAACCCAACTACCACCATCAGATTTTCTATTCCAGTAGAGACGTTCTATGGAACGTCTCTACAACTTATTGTTTTGAAAGTGTACGACGTACTTGGGAGAGAAGTTACTACATTAGTAAATAAATTGTTGCCGGCAGGTAATTATTCGGTCGATTTCGATGCCGACAATTTAAGCAGCGGAGTTTATCTTTATAGATTGGAAGCAAATGATTATGTTGCGACTAAGAAAATGATATTGATCAAATAAACTTCGGAAGTCTATTGTCTCTATCGCAGAAAGAAGCAACGCTCAAGAAGAAACTAGAATATAATTACAAGTATTTCGATTTCTCTCAAATCTCACCGGACCCGCTCGAATTTCCGCACCGCTTCAAAAATTTTTATGACATAGAGATCAGCGCGTTTATTTCTTCGGTATTCGCCTACGGAAACGTTAAACAAATCAACGATACGCTGGAAAAAGTTCACGGCATTATCAAAGAGCCGTATCATTTTGTGATGAAGTACAATTACGAATCCGGAGTGAAAAAGTTTGCTAAGATAAAACATCGTTTCTACACCACCGAAGATATTGCAAAATTGTTTTATGCTCTGAACCGGATTTACACCAGTTATGGTTCGCTGAAGTATTTATTCCTCTTATATTATTTTGATAAGGATCCGAATCTAAAAAGCACAATCGCGTTTTTCACCGAGCACTTCAATTCCTTTCTCGGTGACAAGGGCGAGTTATCGCCAGGGTTGAAATTTATGTCGCCCGATCCAATGAAGGGAAGCGCATGCAAACGTATGAATCTGTTTTTGCGTTGGATGATTAGAAAAGATGAACTTGATTTCGGTTTATGGAGAGAATTTTCTGCATCACAGCTTGTTATTCCGGTTGATACCCATGTTGCAAAAATTTGTAAACGATTGGGATTGACGAAACAAAAAACAGTATCGTGGAAAATGGCAGAAGAGATTACAACAAATCTAAAAAGGTTTGATCCAATCGATCCTGTGAAATATGATTTTGCAATTTGCCATATTGGAATGAGGAAACTAGAATTTTGAAGTACGAAGGACGAAGTTCGAAGTACAAAGGACAAAACAATATAATAGTATGGAGGGGAAATGAAAACGGATTTATTGGAAAGGACAAAAATATTTGCTGTGAGCGTCATCCATTATACTCAAACTCTACCACCAACTTCTGTTGGTAAAGTAATTGGCAATCAGTTATTGAGATCAGGTACTTCTGTTGGGGCTAATCATCGTTCGGCGCAAAGAGCAAAATCAAGATCCGATTTTATTTACAAGATCAAAATTGCGGAAGAAGAAGCCGATGAATCGGTTTATTGGTTGGAGCTAATTCTTGCATCAAGGGTGTTAAAAGAATTTGCAGAATCAGAGCGGCTTCTAAAAGAAGCAAATGAATTGACAGCAATTCTTGGCAGCATAGCAATTAAGTCAAAAGCTAAAAGTGAGTGTTGATAATTCGTACTTCATACTCAAAACTTTGTACTTATTGCCTCTACTTTATGGTTGCTCAGGTAATTTTACCTCTTTATATTAGTCAGCATCTTAAAATAATGTTGGACTGAGAATAATTTAATAGAACATCTCACCATTTACAGGAGAAAATTATGTCGGAACAAAAGAAACATGTTCCATTTGTTTCTTCGGAAACAAACATGGCTGAATTTACCGTCCGTGCTCTTATAATCGGTTTGGTAATGGCAGTTGTGTTGGGGGCAGCAAATGCTTATCTCGGTTTAAGAGCCGGAATGACCATAGCTGCAACATATCCGGCTGCCGTCATTGGTATGGCAATTTTGAAATCTCTTAAAGGATCGGTGTTGGAAGAAAATTTTGCGCGAACGGTTGGCTCTATCGGAGAATCGGTAGCTGCCGGTGCAATTTTTACTCTTCCTGCATTTTTTATTTCAGGTATTTGGAAAGAATTTTATACACTTGGGCATTATGTTACGGCTACTTTAATTCTAATTTCAGGCGGTGTGCTTGGTATTATGTTCGTGGCTTTATTACGCCGTGTTATGGTTGAAGATGTTGAACTTCCTTTTCCGGAATCAATCGCGGCATCTGAAATTCACAAAACTGGACGTTCTTCCGGAACGGGATCTAAATTTTTATTT
>DAIEQA010000031.1:0-1788 GCA_027348115.1 Ignavibacteriales bacterium | reverse complement strand
TATCTCAAAATTCTGAAATAAGTGTTAGGATGATCCAACATATAATCTGCGGCCAGGAATTGTTTATCGAATTTAAGCGATTCTTTTATCCTACCCTGCCGCCCGTCCGTTCTTGCGGCAAGTTCCTCGCGGATAAGACTAACAATATCGCCGGAGTATTTGTTTATTTCGCTTGTATGATTTGCGTCCAGCTTGCCTTTCTCTTTCTTTAGTTCATTAAGAAAGGTTTGGTCAAGATTTTCTTTAACGCCTTCCGATTGAAGCAAGTCGATTAGCTTTTCCGAATTAGATACAAAATCAAAATCCTGCGTCTTCATATATTCTCGAAATGAATTAACCAACTCTTCCGAAGTATATTTTGTAAAATCCGCTTGAGGATTTTTGTTATATAAATTTGTCGCGAACCTAAAGAACATTCCGTCAGCAAGCAAGTTTTGAACAAGTTGAGAACCCGATTCATTTTTAACTATCGTATCCGGCATAATGCCACCGGCGGAAAGGACGGTGCGCTTATCGTCTGTTTCATATTTCTTTTGAACAAGGCCGTATTTTTTTTCGAACACTTTGTTCTTAAGAGAGTAATCTATTCTTTGAATTGATCTTCCGCTCGGAGTGTAATATCTTGCCGTTGTTATCTTTAACGAGGTGTTAAACGTAAGCGGTATGACCGTTTGTACCAAACCTTTTCCAAAAGAATTAACGCCAACCAAGACAGCCCTATCGTGATCTTGAATAGCGCCCGCGACAATTTCGGAAGCAGAAGCCGAACCTTCGTCGATCAGCACCGCCATAGGTACATCGCCTACTATCGGTTCCTCGGTTGAATAATAATTTTTTACGTTTACGCTGTCGCGTCCTTTCACAGTTACAACCAACTGACCTTTCTTTAGAAATTTTTCGCAGACATCAATCGCGGCGTCGAGTAACCCGCCCGGGTTGCCTCTTAGATCAAGAACAACGCTTTCAATTTTGTGTTTCGCTTTCATATCGAGGAGCGCGTCTTTAACTTCTTCGCCTGCGGTCCTAGAAAATCCGCTTAATTTGATGTACGCATTGCCGCTTCCTTCCGGCACAAAACCGTAATAAGAAACATTTTTAATTTCGATTTCTTCCCTAACGAGATTAAAGACGAGCTCGCCGTTTGCGCCGTCCCGTTTTACGGTAACTCGCACAGTTGTACCGGGATCCCCTTTAAGCAGTTCGTTAAGAATTTCGTAATTATCTTTTGTTACTTCAGTATCATTTATCTTTGTAATCACATCGCCGATGCGCATGCCTTGCCGCTGTGCGCTGAATCCTTCTATCAGATCGACAACAGTAATATTATCGTTTCTCAATCCAACCGTAGCGCCTATTCCGCCGTACTTTCCCTTGGTTATGATATCGATATCCTTCTGATTATCCGAATCGATAAAATTAGTGTAGGGATCCAGTGAAGTGAGCATCCCGTTAATTCCGGCAAGCATAAATTCCTGCGGATTAAGTTCATCCACATAATTTACCGCAACCTCGCGGTATACGCGGCCGAAAATATCTATACTCTTATTTATTTGAAAATAAATATCATTATCGCGCGTTATAAAACCGGAGAACAATAAAACCGAGACCGTAAAAAGCAGAACCTTTGTTCTAAGCTTCATCCTTTCCTCTCTTTCATTTCAATTTCATTTATTATCATCTTATTAATTTCTTCTATAGACGCGGTTCCGTCTATCATTCTAAATCTTTCTTCTTTATTTGCGAGATATAAATATCCTTCGCGCACTCTTTCATAAAAATCTATTTCTG
>DAIEQA010000030.1:0-1566 GCA_027348115.1 Ignavibacteriales bacterium | reverse complement strand
ATAAAAAAATGCGAAGGCCCATGCGAAGGATTGGTTTCTCAGATGTATTATAACGGAATGGTAAACCAGGTAATTAAAGTCTTGCGCGGAAAAACCGATGAACTGATAGAAGAATTAAAAACGCAGATGCAAACCTCTTCGGCTAACCTGGAATTTGAGAAAGCCGCCGAAATCCGAGATAGGATTGATCAGCTTCAGGTATATTCATCAAGACAAAAAGTTGTATCCACCGATCTTGAAGACCGAGATATTATCAGCGCTGCATTCGAAGGCAAGGATGTTGCCGCGACGATATTAAACATTCGCTCCGGTAAACTTGTAGGCAAGCGTCAGTTAAATCTAAGCGCCGAAGAGAATGAGGATATGGCACAAATATATTCTTCCATAATAAAATTTTACTACGGCGAGTTTATAGAAGTACCACAGGAAATTGTATTGGAAGTTCTGCCGGATGATTCCGAGTCGCTGCTTGAGTGGTTGAATTCGCGTGCGATAAAAAAATGCAGATTCATTATACCGCAGCGGCAAAGCGATGCAAAATCTTTATTATTGATGTGCAAACAAAACGCTCAGTTGCAGCTAAAAGAAATTCAGCTTCAGAAAATGAAGAAGGAAGGGAATATACCCTATGCTCTTTCGGCGCTTCAACGGGATTTGCATTTGAAAAAACTTCCTAGAATCATCGAATGCTTCGACAACAGCAACCTTCAAGGCAGCGACGCAGTTGCAAGTATGGTAGTTTTTGTCGACGGCAAACCAAAGAAAAGTTTGTACAGAAAATTCATTATCAAAACTGTTGAGGGACCGGACGACTTTGCGAGTATGAGAGAAATAATCGATCGCCGGTACAGCCGTGTGCTCGAAGAAAATCAAGTCTTCCCCGACCTTATAATGGTGGATGGAGGCAAGGGCCAGTTATCGAGCGCGATTGAATCGCTTGAATCGCTCGGCGTAAAAAATTATGAAATAATCGGCTTGGCAAAAAGGTTGGAAGAAGTTTTTCTGCCGTGGAACCCCGAACCGCAATCAATTCCTAAGACTTCATCAAGCTTAAAATTGCTTCAGCACGTTCGAGATGAAGCTCATCGTTTCGCAATCACTTTTCATAGGGAAAGACGCAGCAAAAGAACCATCACCAGCGAACTCCTCGAAATAAAAGGTATCGGAGAAAAAGTAGCTCAAAAATTATTGTCCCAATTAAGTTTGGATGAAATTAAAACTGCGGAAGAGGCAAGATTGTCGGAAATTATCGGCGCAGCTAAAGCCCAATTAATTTTCCGCCATTATCATCAACCTTTGAATTAAAGAGCACATCAAATTTATGCTGAATCACTTCAACAAAATCATTTTTTTGCTCGAAACAGTTTGGCCGGCAGAAAGCACATACAAATAAACGCCACTGCTTAACTTCGAACCGTCAAAATTGATTTTATAATTCCCCGGTTCTTTATTCTCATTCACCAGGGTCGATACTTCTCTGCCAAGTAAATCATAAACAACAATTTTTACACTTGCTTTTTTCGCGATTGTATATTTTATAGAAGTCGCCGGATTAAAAGGATTCGG
>DAIEQA010000002.1:0-1944 GCA_027348115.1 Ignavibacteriales bacterium | reverse complement strand
GAATACTTGAGGGCATGAACCGCAACGCTTCCAAACACGCTGCCGGCGTTGTTATCGCACCGAGCGAAGTTAGCAATTATGTTCCGCTCGCTATTTACGGAGACGATAACTCGGTTGTTACCCAGTTCAACATGAAGGAACTCGAAGAAGCGGGTCTGCTTAAAATGGATTTTCTCGGCCTACGTACCTTGTCGATTATTCGCGATACTATGGACCTGGTTAAGCAAACGCGCAGCGAGGAAATCGATATCGATAATATTCCTACTGACGACCCCAAGACCTACGAACTTTTTGGTAAGGGACAAACAACGGCCGTGTTCCAGTTTGAAAGTGCCCCGATGCGCGAGTACCTGAAGAAACTTAGCGCAACAACCATTAACGATCTCGCGGCAATGAACGCGCTCTACCGTCCTGGACCAATGGAGTTTATAGATGAGTTTATTGCCTGCAAGCACGGTAAAAAGAAAATTTCGTACCTCCATCCTGTGCTTGAACCGATCTTAAAAGAAACAAACGGAATTATAGTTTACCAGGAACAGGTAATTCAAATTGCCAACAGAGTTGCCGGGATGAGTTTAGCGGAGGCGGATTTACTTCGCCGGGCGATGGGTAAGAAAGATACCAAGGCAATGGCAGAGCAAAAAGAAAAGTTTACCGAAGGCGCTGTAAAAAATAATATTGCTAAAAAAGTCGCCGAGGAAATTTTTGAAGCTATCGACAAGTTTGCCAATTACGGATTCAATAAAAGCCACGCTGTTGCTTACTCTATTGTTGCTTATCAAACCGCTTATTTGAAAGCCCATTACCTCGAAGAATTTTTGGCGGCCAACCTTTCAAACGAATTTGGAAATACCGATAAGGTTACGACACTGTTGGAAGATTGCCGTAAGCTTGGCGTTAAAGTTTTGCCTCCGGATATAAATAATCCTTCGGTTAAATTCGGCGTAAAGAATAAGCAGGTCATCTTCGGAATGTCCGCAATTAAAAATGTTGGTGTGAATGCCGTGGAAGAAATAAAAGCGGCTCACGAAAGGATCGGCAGAAATTTTAAAAGCATATACGATTTTTGTTCTAACGTAGATACCCGTATTGTAAATAAACGCGCGCTCGAAGGATTGGTTCTCGCGGGCGCGTTCGATTCATGCGGCGGAACGCGTGCGCAGCATTTTGCCTCCATAGAAGAAGCTCTTTCATTTGGCAGCAAAGTACAGTCATCTAAAAATATTCATTCGGATAGTCTGTTCGGCGACAGCTCTGAGGTTTTCGAAATAGTAGAACCGACTTTGCCGGAGGTTAGACCGTGGGAAAATAAAGATCGTTTGGCAAAGGAAAGAGAGGTGCTCGGATTTTATTTAACCGATCACCCGCTGCGCAAGTATGATATCGAGTACAAATCGTTTGCAAGCGTTCGTCTTGGCGAACCGGAAACGTATAATTTTAACGATCAGGTGCGCGCGTGCGGAGTTATTACTGACATGCGCACAAAAATCGATAAGCGCGGAAATCAAATGGTGTTCTTTAGGTTGGACGATCTAACCGGGTCGTGCGACTGTTTGATGTTCTCAAAAGTTTATTCAACCTGCCAGGATTTAATACAGCTTGAATCGACAATCTTAGTTAGTGGGCGCCTTGAAAGCAGTGGCGACGCGGTTAAGCTTCACGTAGACGAAGCGTTTTCGCTGGACGAAGTAAAACAAAAATTGACAAAACGGATCGCTATTATATTCGATAACTCCATGCACCGGCCCGAAATGATTTCCGAAATAAAAAATTTGATGGAAGATTATGAAGGCAACACACCCGTTCTTGTTTGTTTAAAAGACGATTTAAGTATGCGGGAATTTCATACAAGCTTTAAAATTTCTTTGAGTTCTGAATTCATTCCCAAAGTAAAAAATATTTTGGGCGAAGAATCGATCTTGTATTTTCCAAATTAAAATTATT
>DAIEQA010000249.1:0-8623 GCA_027348115.1 Ignavibacteriales bacterium | reverse complement strand
AAACATGTTCTTCAAGGTAAGCGCCATTCCCTTCGCAATTTCCGGAATGTAAAGCTTGCCTAATATGTTCAAATCTTTTTCTCTTTTCTTACCCGGCATAATAAACCTTTCAACTCGGTAAAAATTTTATAAATGGAAAATCATAATCAGCGCCGCAACCCAAACTATATTTGCAAGCGCCAGCGGAAACATAACTTTCCAACCAAGACTCATTAACTGATCGTATCTGAAACGCGGTATAGACCAGCGCACCCAAATAAAAAAGAATAGCAGCGCGGCAACTTTTATTAAGAAAGCGGCTATCTGCAAAAGAACTGCCGCGGTTCCTGCAATATGAAAAATATCAACCAAAGGATTTTGCCAGCCGCCGAGATACAGCGTAACAATCATTGCGCTGGCGATGATCATGTTGGCGTATTCGGCAAGAAAAAATCCGGCAAACTTAAACGAGCTGTACTCGGTATGATACCCGCCAACGAGTTCCGGTTCCGCTTCGGGCAAATCGAAGGGAAGCCGGTTTGTTTCTGCAAATGCCGAAACGACAAAAGTTATAAATCCGATCGGCTGTAATAACGCGTTCCACATCCATCCGGCCTGCGCTTCCACAATTTTTACCGGACTCAAAGACTGCGATAATAATAAAACGCCCGCGATTGAAAATCCCATTGAGACTTCGTATGAAATCATTTGAGCGGAAGAACGGATTCCGCCGAGCAACGAATATTTACTTCCGGAAGACCACCCGGCAAATGTAATTCCGTAAACTCCCAGAGATGTCAGCGCGAGAACGTAAAGAACTCCAATGTTTACATCGGCTACATACAAATTTATTTTATAACCGAAAATTTCCACCGGGGGACCGATCGGAATAACCGCGTAAGTAGCAAAGGCAACAAACACCGCAACAAACGGAGCCAATGAGTGAAGCAGTTTATTCGATGCTGTAGGAACAATATCTTCTTTTAAAAGGAGTTTGAACACATCGGCAAACGGCTGAAGCAGTCCATTCCAGCCAACCCTGTTGGGGCCGACTCTGTTTTGAACCCACGCGCTGATTTTTCTTTCGAAGTAAACCAAATACGCCACGGTTAAAAGCATAACCGTAAGAGCAATTAAAATTTTAATCAGCGATATGATTATTATTTCCCAAATGTTCATTAACCAAAACTCCGAATAAAAAATTGATACTACAAAATTTTTATCAGACCGTTACTTGTAATTTTACTTTTACCTTTGCGCCAAGTTCGCCAATAGCATCGTAATCCAAACCTTTAAATGCTTCGTTTGAATTCGCAATATCGGCAAACACTTCTTCGGCCAAATTGTATTTTGTTTTCGAACCGAGCTGCAGTGAAATCATATTCATAATTTTCCAGCTTGGTTTTGCCGAGTATTTACGACCTTGAGCCCAGCGGTCGAATTTGGTTCCAAATTTATCCCAACGGCTCATTTCCATTCTGTCCAACGCTCTATCCATTTCCTCGGTAGCCACGGCAGGACGAATTCTCTGAGCTCTTCCTAAAAAGTTTACAAACGTGCCGTGCTTTTCGGCGTATGATGACGCCGGCAATACTATATCTGCGACTGAAGTTGTTTTATTTTCGTTAACAGCATGAACAATCAACAGATCGAGCTTGCCGATAATTTTTTCAAACTCATCGTTCGCGTTTAAGATATCGTCTTCAACAACATAAAGCGCTTTAATCTTTCCGTCTTTAATTCCCTGAATAATACCCGACAAGTTCATTCCGTTTGCAGAAGGTTTTACACCGATCAACTCGGCACCCAAGGTGTTGGGTGTTTTATCTTCTCTTATTAATATCTTGTCCTGATCGCCGGGCACAATATGACGTATAAAATCGATATGGGGAGAGCCGATTTGGCGAGCAAGTTTTAACAGTAGGAAGTTATCTTCGCACGTCGCAAATGCGGATCCGATGAACGCGATCTCGCTGCTTTTATAGTCTTTAAGACTTTTCGCAGCAACGCTTACTGCTTCTTCGCAACTTACCTTTCTTAACTGGCCTTCTTTACGGACGAAGGCGCCGTTAATCCTGGTTTCCGCGTTTACGTTTTTAAATGTATTCAATCTTCCGTTGTCGCACATCCAGTAGCTGTTTACTTCTTCATTATGACGAGGAGTTAAACGAAGCACCTCGTTGTTGCGCACCCATATTTCGGTATTGCATCCGCGCGAGCATCCGACGCAAATGGAAGAAGTATGCGACATTTCCCAAACTCGGGATTTAAATCTAAAATCCTGGTTGGTCAACGCGCCCACCGGGCAAATATCGGTTGTATTTAGAGAGTAAGAATTATCGAACGATTCTCCGGGGAAAGTGCTGATTGTAACCCTGTCGCCCCGTTTGATAAATGTGAGCTGGTTCTGCTTTGCAATTTCATCCGAGAAACGAATACAGCGCGAACATGAAATGCATCGGTCGCCGTCAAATTTTATGTAAGGACCAAGCTGTACACGCTTTTCTTTTCTTACTTTAATTTCTTCGAACCTGCTTTCGCCTTTTCCGTTAGCGTATGCATATTCCTGAAGTTTACATTCGCCGGCTTCGTCGCAAATAGGGCAATCGAGCGGATGATTAATAAGTAGAAATTCCATAACCGCATTGCGGGCTTCAAGAGTTTTAGGAGAATGTGTTTGCACTACCATTCCGTCTGTTGCAAAAGTAGAACATGCAATTGCGAGCTTCGGCATTTTTTCTATTTCAACAAGGCAGACACGGCAGTTGCCGGAAACAGATAAACTGGGATGCCAGCAGAAGTGCGGAATAGTAATACCGGCATCTTTTGCCGCTTCAATAACTGTTTGGCCTTGTTTAAATTCTATTTGCTTACCGTTAACGGTTAATATGGGCATAATAATATCCTTCTAAGCGGCTTCCCGTATTAAAAGATTTTTCGGAGACAAAATTACTCTTGTTAGTCTTTCATTTGCAAATTTATCCGCCGCTGCCGATTTGTTTGAAGTATCAAATAATTCATTTACCATTTCCAAAACCTGATCTGCCGAAACGGCTTTAATATGTTTTACCGTCTCTTCAATCGATTTAATCTTGCCGAAATAAATCATCGATTGAGCGATTCTCAGCATCCGGTTTGTGGTGCTTTCCAAACTCATAAGCATATTGCCGATTAAATATTCTTTTGCCCTGTCAAGTTCCACTTTGCCTATTCTTCTTTTCTTGATTTTATTAATCTCTTCGAATATTAAATCCTCTGCCTTGTAAACCGATTTTTCATTTGTAGAAAGATAAACGCCGAATGTCGAGATATCGTAAAATGAATTAACAAAAGTATTAATCTGGTAGGCGATACCGTTTTCTTCCCGGACTTTTTGAAACAGCCGCGAGCTGCTTCCCTCGCCAAGAATATGAGAGATAACGCTGATGATGTTGCGCTTTTTCTCTTTGTGTCCGTACGTTGGTTTGCCAAGAATATAATGCACCTGTTGAATATCTTTTTCAACATGAATGTCATTATACGGGTGCAGAATTAAACCGCGCAATTCATCGTTAGAAGCTTTGAAATTTTTGGTAATGTATTTCTTAGCGTACTTAATTAAATCTTTATGTTCGATATTTCCGGACGCAACTATATAAAAACGGTCCATTGTATAATTTGCGTTCACGTAGTCGAATAAATCTTTCCGGGTAAACGAGCGGAGATTTTTTTCAGTCCCGATAATTGGCATGCCGAGGGAGTTGCCGTTAAATACATTACTCTCAAATTTATCAAAGATTAATTCGTCGGGTGAGTCTTCGATGTCGTATAGTTCATCTATTACTACTGCGGATTCTTTCTCAATTTCTTTTGCGTTGAAAACGGAATTCTGCACCATATCGGCAAGCACCTCAAAAGTTTTTTCGAGGTGACTGCTCAATCCTCTTCCGTAAAAACATGTGTGTTCTTTAGAAGTGAACGCATTTAGGTATCCGCCGAGCGATTCAATATCTTCCGCAATTTTTCTTGCCGAGCGTTTCTTAGTACCCTTAAAAAACATGTGTTCCAGGAAATGACTTATCCCGCTGTTCTCAGGCGTCTCGTCGCGCGAACCTACATTGAACCAAAATCCAAGTGAAAAGGATCGGACATAACTAATTTTTTCGGAAATAACGTGAATCCCGTTGGGAAGCTGTGTAATGTTTATATTCTTCAAATAGAAAATTCTTTTAGAAATTACAAAAATGTGTGGCAAATATAGAGAAGAACAACTATGCAATCAAACCCAGTTTTCTACGGATAATCCCTCTATCTTTTTAAATTCTCTTTCGTTATTTGTAACTAAAACTAGCTCCCTAGCTAATGCTTGAGCAGCCATCAGCATATCCATTGCACCGATTAATTTTCCTTTACTTTCCAATTTTGCCCCAAGCCTGCCGTAAGCAATTGAATCTTCTTTATTATAGTTAAGAACCGTTAAAGGAAGGATAAACTGTTCAAGCGCTATTGTATTTTCATTGGGTTTAGAACTTTTAGCTACACCATAATAAAGCTCCGAAACGGAAATGCTCGAAATGCCGATCGAGTCGGGTTTCAATTTCAGAAATCGTTTTATAACCTCTTCCGGTTTTCTTTTAATAATATAGATGCAAATATTTGTATCAAGAAGGTATCTCATAAAAACATTTCTTCTCTATTTTCGAGAGCTGGCTGTTTACGCTCTACCATAAAATCATCGCTGAATTTTTCCAAACTCTCTATTAGAGCATCCCATTTAGTTTTTATGGGGTAAAGGATAACGGCATTTCCAATTTTCGTTATACCGACTTCTTTACCTTTCATGCGATATGCTTTTGGCAAACGAACCGCCTGGCTTTTTCCGTTTGCAAATAATTTTGCTGTTTCCATTTAATTCCTCTCTTCGTCTATACTAAAAGTATATACTTTTATTTAATCTTTCAAGAGATTTTTAATTATAATAATTCGTTGCGGTAAATAAATAATCAAGAATGATCCGGCAGAAAATTAATTGTAACATATCGGAAATCTTAATTCCATATCGAATTTGTTATTATAGCTTTAATTCAACAGTCCAGATTTTTTTGATAAGATTTTTCTAAAAATCGATCGGAGGGAATGCTACAAGACCTTGTCCAGTATTTCCGCCGCATCAGCAACTAAATTTTTGCAAACATTCGCGAACAAGTTGTTATCGTCGGCAAACTGTCTTCCTTCAGGAGTGCTTAAATCGCAGCCGATTAATTCGCGGCAGAAGATTGATTTATTCTTGGCTTTGAATTGATTCGCAAACTCATGCATCTTCGCATATGTCTTGTCGCGCGACTCATCATCGGAGGGAATAGTTTTTCCGTATTTTAAACCGATTGCCATAAACGCTCCTGTTACGGCTCCGCAAGTTTCTCCCATTCGAGCCATGCCGGCGCCGAAACCACATCCTATTTTCAATGCACTGTCTTTATCAAGACCGAGGTCGACGGCATGCGTGCTAAACACGGCTTGAGAACAATTAAAATTATTTTTAAAACACTCAACGGCAGCTTCTTTGTGGTTCATAAAAACGCTCCTCTATTCAGTTACATTTGTAGTCTGTTTAATATTTTTCCAATAGTACAAATAGAACCCGGCAGGCACAATTGAAATCAGGTAAAAAGGCAAAAACATTTTACCAGAGGTCATTATAAAAAACACCAATCCCGAAATTACCATCAGGATGCTGCCGAGCAAATATTTCCAAAATGAAATAACATAAGAGATTAGAAGCAACAAATGAAAGCCGGTTACAAGGTAAACCCAAAACGGGGGTTGCTGCTGTTCGCTCCAAAAGAACTGAAGATGCTCTATAAAGAAAGCTCCCCAGAATAAAAAAAGAAGCATGCTTAATGTTCTTGCGGACCAAAGCACAAGTTTGAGCGAGAACGCGATAGTATCTTTTTTGTCAGGCATTTCAACTTTACCTTGGTAGTATATAATTAATCACTGCTCAACAAATTTTTCAGTTCTTTAACAATCTTTGGATGTAATTCTCTACCAATATGAAAAGGAATTACAATTTGCTGATTATTTCGTTTATAGATTCTATGACTCCCTTTTTGTCGATTAAGAATAAAGCCCGCCTTTAACAATAAACTTTCCACTTCCTTTGCATTCATTCAAATTACACTGCTTTGTTTGTTTGAATATTCAATGGGGTAAAAATGAATGATTTAGTTTCAAATGCTTTTTTCTCTTCTTCACTAAGGCTTTCCAAATAAAGTTCTGCGGCTTCCCTAATGTTCTTCAAAGCTTCCTCAAATGAATCACCTTGGCTATAACATCCTTTTAATCCATGGATAGAAGCAAAATAGCCGTTTTCATCTTTTTCTATTATGGCATTTAGTTGCATTGTAATTTCCTTTAAAAATTCTTTACTAAACTTTAACTAACCCCGCATCGGAAAAATTTATTTAGACAAATTTTTCTACATACTTTGCATGAAATTCGCCGATTGCTTTGTAAGCCTTCTCTAAAATATTTTCCGGAGGAAGAAATACTATTCTAAAATGACTTGTTCCCGGAACTTGACCGAATCCGCTGCCGGGTACAACAACAACTCCGGTCTCTTTAAGCAATTCGGAAACGAAATGAGCATCGTTTGAAACGTTATGCAATCTTGGGAAAGCATAGAACGCTCCTTCCGGCGCGACGCAGGAAATTCCATCAATGGAGTTCATCATATCAACTGTAAGATCTCTCCTGCTCGTTAATTTTTTTACCGCGACTTCAATATGCGATTGATCTCCAAGCAGCGACGGCGCAATTCCATATTGCGAGGGATGATTAGCACACAACCTTGCTCGCAACAATTTATTTATCGCTTCGATGTATTCCTTCAAAACAATTTTATTCCCGCTGACAATTCCCCAGCCGATGCGGAACCCAGGAACCATATAATTTTTAGAAAGTCCGCTAAAAGTTATCATCGGCACTTCCGAATTCAGCGACGCAATTGAAGTATGCTTTTTTCCATCCATCAAAAGTTTATCATAAATCTCATCGGCAAAGATCACAAGATTATGTTCAGCTGCGATTTCAATAATCTGCTTTAAAGTTTCTATTGAACAATTTGAGCCGGTTGGATTATTCGGGTTGATTAAAATAATTGCGCGGGTTTTGGAATTGATTTTACTCTTAATATCCTCAACGTCCGGCTGCCAGCCGTTGTTTTCATCAAGGTAATAAGGGTTCTCCATCGTTTGAAGCTTGCTTTGAATAGCAGTATAAAGCGGATAGCCGGGAGTGGGGGTTAATACATTTTCTCCGTCGTTCACAAGCGCGGTCAGGCAAATATCTATTGCCTCGCTCGCGCCCGTGGTTACAAAAATATCCTGAACGTTTTTAATCCCTTTCCGATCAGCTTCTTTTTCAATTGCTTTGATTGCTTCCTTAATTCCGGACGACGGGGAGTAGCCGTTAAAATTTTTTTTCATTGCCTCATAGGTCGATTCAACAAGATGCTTGGGAGGTTCAAAATCAAAAACGTTGGGATCGCCTATATTTAGATACACCATTTCTTTGCCTTTCTTGGCAACTTCGTTAGCAAGCACAACAATATCCCTCACGGCATACGTAATGTGATCTGTTCGTACGGCAGGTTTAACTACAAAGTTCGACATATAAATTCCTTAAAGAGAATGATCTTCCTTTCAAAAATAACTCTTTTCAAGAATTATTATCCATTAAGATTGAACGGCAATAATTGCCCGCGATATTTTTTATTTAATGAATGCGATTTATTTCATTTGTTTAATCGTATGGTTGAACAATCACACAATTCCCTGGTCAATCATGGCGTCGGCTACTTTAATGAATCCGCCGATGTTTGCGCCATTGACATAATTGCCCGGCGTGCCGAATTTTTCGGCCGTATCAACGCAAGTTTTATGAATGTTCTTCATTATCAATCGAAGACGATTATCGACTTCATCACGTGTCCAAGAATATCTTATACTATTCTGCGCCATTTCCAAACCGGAAACCGCTACGCCGCCGGCGTTGGCAGCTTTGCCGGGACCATACAGTATTTTCGCATTCACAAATTGCTCGATTGCCTCGATAGATGACGGCATGTTTGCTCCTTCGCTAACAAGGTACACCCCGTTCTCAAGCAAACTCGCCGCATCCGTTCCGTTTATTTCATTTTGTGTTGCGCAGGGAAAGGCACAATCGGCTTTGTGATTCCAGATCGGACTCAAGTCTGAGCCGGAGTCATTCTGAACATAAACAGCGCTTTTATACTTTTCGGAATATTCTTTAATTCTTCCGCGGCGAATATTTTTAAGCTCGATTACAAAATTTAATTTTTCCGCATCGATGCCGGCTTCATCAAAAACATAGCCGTTGGAATCCGAGATTGTTAAAACTTTACCACCGAGTTGCAGAATTTTTTCAATTGTGTATTGAGCCACATTACCGCTGCCGGATACAAGACATTTTTTCCCTTCAAGCGTTTGTCCCCTCGTTGAAAGCATTTCCGCAGCAAAGTAAACCGCGCCGTAGCCGGTTGCTTCAGGCCGAATAAGTGAACCGCCCCAAGTCAATCCCTTTCCCGTTAGTACACCGGTAAATTCATTTTTTAGCTTCTTATACTGCCCAACGAGAAAGCCGA
>DAIEQA010000238.1:0-1743 GCA_027348115.1 Ignavibacteriales bacterium | reverse complement strand
TTGGTGCATGTGATGTAGGGATCGTCGAGATTAATCCAGTATCCCATGCGCTCTGTTAATGTACGCCACCCTTCCTTCATTTCTATATGGTGATAAACAAGATCCTTTGCTTTCTTGTTGAATGCGGCTACTCCGTACTTTTCAATGTCGGACTTCTGCGTAAAGCCGAGTTCCTTTTCAAGCGCAATTTCTATTGGAAGACCGTGTGTGTCCCAACCGGCTTTGCGATGAACCTGGTAACCGGTCATTGTTTTGTAACGGCATACCAAATCTTTTAGAGTACGCGCCATTACATGGTGAATTCCCGGTCTGCCGTTTACAGTTGGCGGTCCTTCGTAAAAAGTAAAAGGTTTGGATTTTGGACGCGATGAAATACTCTTTCCAAATATTTTGTGATCTTCCCAAAATTTCAGAATTTTTTCTTCAATCTTCGGATAACTTATTTTTTCGTCGAACTGCTTGAACATGATGTTACTCTGGAATTGATAATTTATTTATAAATGAATTCTACTCTTCTTCCGATTCGTACTTTTTAATTAACTCTCTTTCGGCTGCAATAAATTCTTTAAGCCGTTTTTCAATCAAATTTTTCTTCTCCAAAACGCCGTCAACTTTTTGCTGTGTTTGGAATAAAAGTCTTTCGGCGCTTAGCTTCGCTCCTTCAACAATCATTTGAGCTTCTTTTTGAGCGTTGGCAAGTTCGCGGCTGCCGTCGTCTTGTTTAACTTTGCTCTGCGTATGAGTCTTTTGAAGCAATATTACTTCGCAAAGAGCCATTCCAAAAAAGGCCATAGAACCCAAAGTAATATTTCTAAGCAAATAAAGAATCATATTTTCGACAAGCAGGGCGCTGAGGCCAAAGTATTCGCTGAATATCGAAACCATTAAAATACTTATGAACGCGGAAGCAACAATAACCGCAAAAACAACTTTACCGCCGTGATTATATCCAAGCGTTTTGTTTATTAACCAGCCGCAGGCAAACGAAAATACCGAAAGCACAAACCAAACCGAGAAATTTTGGTAACCCGCTTTGAATAAATCGGTGCTTAAAAAATTTGAAGCAAAAATAATGACGGTAAGCAATCCCGGTGTTAAATAATAAATTGATTTTCTTTCAATCACAGTTTTTTTATGACCTCTTTCATTATCAAAGTCATTTTAGGTTCGGCTCCCATTGCCGTCGCAATAATCTCTTCAACTTTTGCCGGTTTAAGGGAATCGGGAAAACATTCATCGGTAATTATGCTTATGCCAAGCACCCTCATTCCCATGTGATTCGCAACTATATTTTCGGGAATTGTAGACATACCAACTACGTCTGCACCAATACTGCGCAAAAATCTGTACTCGGCTTTAGTTTCGAGATTCGGACCCGGCACGGCAACATAAACGCCTTTTTGAACTTTAATTTTATTTTCAAGAGCAACCTGCTCTGCAAGTTTTATTAACTCGAAATCATACGGTTCACTCATATCCGGAAAACGCGGACCAAGTCCATCCTCGTTTTTCCCAATCAAAGGATTGTCTCCCAACAGGTTTATATGGTCGGCCATAAGCATCAAATCGCCGCGAGTATAAACCGGGTTCATACCACCGCACGCGTTTGAAACGAGCAATGTCTTTACGCCGAGAAATTTCATTACGCGAACAGGATACGTAATTTGCTGCATCGTGTATCCCTCGTAAAAATGAAATCTGCCCTGCATGGCAACAACATCTTTTCCGCCGATCTTTCCGAAT
>DAIEQA010000227.1:0-2343 GCA_027348115.1 Ignavibacteriales bacterium | reverse complement strand
GAATAGTTTTTTCACTACCGAGCCGTTCAAATGTTCCTTCCTGGATTGCCCGCAATAATTTCGGCTGGATATCGAGCGGAAGATCGCCGATCTCGTCTAGAAATAAAATTCCGCCGTCCGACAATTCGAATCTTCCGCGCCGCGTCGAAACCGCTCCCGTAAAAGCTCCTTTATCATGACCGAATAATTCGCTTTCTGCAAGATTATAATTAAGCGCCGAACAATTCAAAGTAATAAACGGTTTCGCAGATCTTTTAGACAGCGCGTGAATTGCTTTAGCGGTTTGTTCCTTGCCGGTTCCGGTTTCACCCAAAATCATAACGTGGGAATCTGTAGGAGCTACGAGTTTTATTTTTTCAATTATCTGTTTCCACACATGCGTATTCCCGATAAGTCCGTCAACAACAGAAGTAATATCTCCGATAAGAGAAGTGCGCTCAAATATCAATGTTTCTTTTTCATTTAATAAAGAATCCGTAGCGATTGCCTGCGCGAGAGCGAGGGCAATTAATTTTGATAGCGAGTTCGCAATGCTAACTCTTTGCGGCGTGAACATGTCGCATTGGCGGTGATCAAGAGTCATCAATCCAAGAGTTTCACCATTAATGCGCAACGGTGCAAGCATACAAGAATGGCCGGTCGGAAGATCTACAACTCCTTCATAAGTATCGTGATGCCCTTCATCGTGAGTCTCTTCAACAAGTTTAACTTTTCCGATATTTAATACTTCTTCAAGATCGGGCCTATTTTTTAAGGGAATTTCATATTGGTTTATGCTTTCTGTAACCAAAGGTCCACGCGCAAAACGTACTTTTAAATTATTATCAGCTTCCTTACTTAAAATTACCGCCATTTCGTATGGAATAATTTCGTTGATGGCATCGAGAACTATTTCCATTGTTCTTTTTGGAGAAAGATAAACCAAGTCGCTTTGTAGAATATCATGTGAAATCATTTTGCACCGGCATTTCGTTGACAACGATATTTAGTTATCAACATAACGAAATTTCGTTCCTAATTTCAACTACCATACTTAAAAAACTCAAAATAATGCGAAAATAGCAGTATTTATTTACTCTTTGCTACGGCACGATGGTTGTTATAATAGATGCAAAGAATTATTAATAAGGAGTATTAAAATGCTGAACGAAATAAAATCCCGCACAGCGGGAAAAACCGCCGAATTAAATGAGACTAAAGTTGAAATTTCCGAATTGATGAAAGCAGTATTGGCCGACCAATTCGTTCTTTATACTAAAGCAAGAAATTATCATTGGAATGTAACCGGCCCGCAATTTTATGAATTGCATAATGCATTTGAAAAAATTTATGACGAACTTGCAGAGGACATCGATGCCGTTGCCGAAAGAATTCGAGTACTCGGCTCTAAAGCACCGGGCACATTGAAAGAATTTTTAACTCTTTCAACTCTTCAAGAAGAACCGGGTAATTATCCTCAACCTCCGGCAATGGTTCAAAATATTGTAAATGATTTTGAAACCGTTACCGATAAAATAAATTCAGCTGCAGTCAAAATGCAAAGTGACTTTAATGATGAAGTTTCCGCCGGTATGTTTTATGGACTGGTTGGGAAATATCAAAAAACAGTTTGGATGATGAAATCGCTGCTGGAAAAATAATCGCCATACCTAATATTGAATAAACAAAAACTATCGACAAAACAAATTAATGAAAGGAGAATCTAAGATGGAAAACAACAACCAAGTATCGTTACCAAGAATCGGAGAACCGGCGCCGGAATTTAAAGCTGTAACAACACAGGGCGATATTAACTTTCCCGCTGACTACAAAGGAAGCTGGGTAATACTATTCAGTCACCCCGCGGATTTTACACCGGTTTGTACTTCGGAATTTATGACGTTTGCAAGCATGGAAGATCAATTCGCAAAAGCCAACTGTAAATTAGTTGGATTATCCGTAGATGGACTTTACAGCCATATTGCATGGCTGCGCACAATTAAGGAAAAGATCGAATATAAAGGGATGAAGGATGTTGAAGTTAAATTCCCGTTGATTGAAGATATTACAATGGAAGTAGCAAAAAAATACGGAATGATCCAGCCGGGCGAAAGCAGCACAAAGGCTGTTCGTGCTGTATTTGTTATCGATCCCAAAGGAATTATCAGAACAGTAATTTATTACCCATTAAGTCTTGGGAGAAACTTTGACGAGTTGTACCGTGTTGTAATTGCGCTTCAAACTGCAGACGCATTTTCAGTTGCAACCCCCGCTGATTGGCGCCCCGGCGATGATGTAATTGTTCCAACTGCAGGTTCTTGCGGAACCGCTAAAAACAGAATGGAAGGCAAAGAAGATATGAAA
>DAIEQA010000222.1:0-3689 GCA_027348115.1 Ignavibacteriales bacterium | reverse complement strand
TAGCTGGAAAGATTCCGGTGAAGAGAAAATTCTAAACTTTGCGAAGGGTGAATCATTTTTAATTCCGGCAGAACTTCACGGATTCAAAATAAAGACTAAGTCGAATACCAAATTTTATGTTGTAAATGTACCGGCAAGTATTTGATTCTTCGACTGCAGCCGTTGCAACAATTAAGTACTAATCATGGGCAAAATAAAATGAATATTAACATGAGGGCATGGATCGAATCGGTTCTTAATTCCGGAGAGCGCATGGCAATTCCTTTGATGACCCATCCCGGCATCGAATTATCCGGAAGAAGAACGATTGACGCCGTTACAAACGGTGTATTTCATTATGAAGCCATAAGGGCAATTCACGATAATTTTAATCCGGCGGCTTCCGTTGCCAATATAATGATGGATCTAACCGTCGAAGCGGAAGCTTTCGGCAGCAAAATAAATTTTGCGGAGAACGAGGTTCCTGCCGTTACGCGCAGAATTGTCCATGACAAAGAATCTATAGATAATCTGAAAGTCCCGGATTTGAATTCGGCTCGCATACCGGAATACCTGAAAGCAACACAATTAGCTGCAAGTAATATTCCGAACGCACCGGTCTTTGCCGGCTGCATCGGTCCTTTTTCTCTCGCTGGAAGATTATTCGATCTAACCGAAATTATGACTGCGCTTCTTCTCGATCCCGATGAAATAATTCCTTTGCTGGAAAGGTGTAATGAATTTTTAATGGAATACGTTCGAGAATTTAAAAGCAGTGGCGCAAACGGAATAATTATGGCGGAACCCGCGGCAGGATTGTTATCCGCAGAAATGTGCGATGAGTTTTCGTCGGGATACATCAAACAGATTGTGGAAGAAGTTCAGGACGATAACTTTTTGTTTGTGCTTCATAATTGCGGAAACACAGGTCACGTAACCCAATCGATGGTTTCCACAGGCGCAAAAGCGATTCATCTTGGAAACAAAATCGATATTGTAAAAACACTTGAAGAAGTTCCGGAAAATATTCTTGTGATGGGGAACCTGGATCCTGTAGGCGTCTTTAAGATGATGAAAGCCGAAGAGGTATTTAATGAAACTACAAGACTTCTCAGAGAGACTTCCAGATTTAAAAATTTTATAATCTCCACTGGCTGCGATACACCGCCCGGCGTTCCGATCGAGAACGTAAAAGCTTTTTTTGACGCAGTTAATTCTTATAATCAAGTTAGACATCTGTGAGCTATTGGTTTCGAGGAAAGACCAATTCAATGCAAAAGAACAACCGATATTTTGAAAATTTTCTCGGATTTCCAGAAATATCATCTCTAAGAAATCTTTATCTTGCCCACTGAGTTATTCCAATGGTAAATGCAACTATAGATTTAACTATAACCAACAAAATTATTTTTAAGGATGAACAATGAATACCGCATTCAAAAAAATTGCAACTATATTGTTTTTGGTCATAATAGTCTGCCTTAATGATATTACCGGACAAACAAAATCGAACGGGAGTGATGTACCTTATTTTGACATTACTAAATACGGCGCTGTAGGCGATGGTAAAACTATAAATACTGTCGCTATTCAAAATGCGATTGATGCATGTACAAAACATGGCGGCGGTAAAGTTTTAATTCCTCCGGGAGAATTTATGTCTGGGGTGATTCGGCTTAGAAACAACGTTACTCTTTATCTCGAAAACGGAGCTGTGCTTAAAGGTTCGACTAATTTAAACGACTATATGTTGAACGGAACAAGAGTGGGATTGCTCTTTACACAAAATTGTGAAAACGTTATGATAGAAGGCGACGGGGTAATTGACGGCAACGGGGATTCTTTTCAATACATGAATAAGAGAAAAACATTTCAACCCGAGGGATATAAAAAATATACCCGGCAGGGTAAGAATTATGCAAACGATTCGACCATGGTTTCCGACGGACCCGCCGAACCGCATGAACAAAGACCGTTCCAGATGATAATATTTTCGAATTGCAAAAATGTCCGCGTGAACGGTATAACAATAAAAAATTCTCCGTTCTGGACTCTTCATTTAGCCGACTGCGACGGCGTTGTAGTAACGAACACAAGAATACTCAACAATGTGTTAATAGCAAACAGCGACGGCATTGACTGCACCTGCTGCAGCAATGTTCTAATTTCCGATTGCGAAATTGTTGGCGGGGACGACGGTATTGTACTTAACAGTTACAGCGTTCATATGGGATTGCCCGGTTTCCAAAATTTGAAGCGTCCTTCCGAAAATATTGTTGTTAGCAACTGCATAATCGAGTCGCGTTCAAGCGGCATCCGAATCGGCGGCATAGATCACAATTTTATGAAACATTATTCCTTCGATAACATTGTTATACATAATTCGAACCGCGGCATTCTTCTTCATACAAGCATCGAAGGCGGAATTGAAGATTGTTCTTTCTCGGATATTACAATTGATACCCGTCTGCACACCGGCGACTGGTGGGGCAAGGCCGAACCGATTCATATTCAAGCCGTTCCTACGGAAAAGGGGCGGAAGGTTGGAAAGATCGATAATGTTCGTTTCAGAAATATCCACGCCGTGAGCGAAGACGGCATTGTTATCTACGGTTATGAAAAGGGTCTGATCTCTAATCTTTCGTTTGACGGATTGGATTTGCAAATAAAAAACGGGAAGCTTCAAAATTCTTACGGAGGAAATTTCGATCTTCGACCTACTGCTTTTACGGAACTGAATTTATTCAAGCATGACATCCCCGCAATTTATTTTTATAATGTCGACGGCGTAAGTATTACAAATTCGAAAATTAGGTTTGAAGATAAAATGGAAGACTTCTTTAAATATGCAGTATGGGCCGAAAATTTTAGCGACATTGACATCAACGGTTTGAACGCGGCTCCTCCGAACGGCTCAAGAAATACTTTAATATGCCTGAAGAATGGAAAGAATTTTTCAATTAGGAATAGTATTATTTATGCGCCGGAAAAAACATTTTTAAAGAAGAACAACGTTGACGGCAGAATCAAGATTCTTAACAATCTCTATTTCTAAAAAAAATAATTGAACATTGTTGATTTAAAATTGAGTTTCAACCAAACGAAGAGGTAAGGATGAAAAACCTATTTATAATTTTGCTTGTAACGGCAGGATTTGCCACGCACATATATGCACAAAATCGAGAAGCGAAGGTCATAATCGACGCTGCCGGTTTGGGAACCAAGATTAATAAAAATATCTACGGACAATTTTCCGAACATCTTGGTCATTGTATTTACGGAGGAATTTGGGTAGGTCCGAACTCATCAATTCCGAATACGGATGGAATTCGAAATGATGTTATAGCTGCTTTAAAGGAAGCAAAGATTCCGGTGCTTCGCTGGCCTGGCGGTTGCTTTGCCGATGAATATCACTGGAAAGACGGTATCGGTCCCAGAGATAAAAGACCTTCGATGATCAACACTAACTGGGGAGGTGTAACAGAAGACAATAGCTTCGGCACTCATGAATTTTTAGAATTTTGTAAGTTGATTGGAAGCGAACCATATATAACCGGTAATGTCGGCAGCGGAACCGTTCAGGAATTTTCACAGTGGGTTGAATATGTAAATTCCGATAATGTAAGCCCAATGACTAACATGCGTAAACAAAACGGAAGAGATAAATCGTGGGGAGTAAAGTATTGGGGAATCGGAAATGAAAGCTGGGG
>DAIEQA010000214.1:0-3099 GCA_027348115.1 Ignavibacteriales bacterium | reverse complement strand
GGTGAGGTATTTCCTGAAGCCAGCCGTTATTTGCAAATCGTCCGTCGCCGATAAAATAACTTTTGGTAAGATGTAAAACGTAACCGGTTCCGGGTTTAGAATCTTTAACATTGCTGAATGCGCTAAGATCAAACTTTTTAGGAGTCGAAGGTTGATCGAGTATAACGGCACCGTCGTTTAATGCGGCGTACCAAAAAGTTTTTGCATCGGCTAAAGTTTTTTTCTTGGAGTAAACCAGCGTGTTGAAATTATCCATCAAGTACTGGTGATAGGAATCCTCGCTGAAAGGTTTGGAATCACCGTTCAGCCAGTAAAGTAAGATTGCTTCCTTCTGTCGGGTATTAAAGATTGGAGAAATTACAGGCTGCTGCAAACCGTAAACTCCGCTCCGGATTTGCGCATCGCCCCAACTTTCAAAATATGTGTGAACCGGCAGAGTATAATTTCCGGTAGCCGATGATTCATTTTCTTGTTCGGTTAACGAAATGACTGTCTTAACTTTTTTCAACGCCGAAGCGTAACCGAAGTCTTCCGGCAAATTAAAAACAGGATTTGAATCAAAATGAATTACAACGCCTACTTTGCCGCTGTTCATCGAATCAACCAACGCCTCAAGTTCTTCCTTTGTAGATTTTTTGAGCGCACTCATGTATGTCGATGAATAATCGTACATAGAAGTGTTTCCGAGAACTTCATTCAATAAATTAACGGCAACAAGTACATCTTTGGGTAGAGTATCTCCGGCATATACAATCGACTTTCCGCGGTTGGCGTTCAAGTCGGAAATGAGGTGACTAAGTTTTTCTTTATTGATCGAACTAAACATCGAAAAAGAATAATTGCTGATTTTGGCTTTAACGTTCGTGTCGAGAGTAATTGCCGATCCTTTATTTGATAATTCGTTTATCAAAGCCATAACAAAAGCGAACTGTGCATTCGGCGCCACATGAAGTCTGTAGTCGGCTAATGCGCCTGTGGCGCTCATTCTTCCTTCGGCAACGTATAATCTGTTAAAGTCGGTCTTACCAACCACTTCCCGTCTGGAAGTAAACTTGCGCATGTTTTCAACCGAGTTGCCTTCGTTTCCCAAGAAGTCGGAATCAAGCGCTAAGATTATATTGGCTTCATCAAATCTAACGGAAGGATATTCGTCTGTTCCGTAAGATTGAAGCCACGCTTGCTTTCTTGCAAGGTCGTTAACTTGCGAGTAAGAATAAATTTTTGTGTTAGGATATTTGGCAACAAAATCTTGGAAAACTTTTGCGCTCGTAGGAGAATTTACATCGGCAGCAAAAATTGAAATCTCTTTACCGTTTTTTTGCGCGTCGTTCAATGCGGAAATAATATCCGAGTCAACGCTCTTCCAAGATGTTTTCTGCCGTAGTTGCATCGGGTCAGTAATTCTCGCGGGATCGTAAAGATTAAGAATGCTTGCCTGACCGGTTGCACACATTTTACCTTTGTTGATCGGGTGGTCCGGGTTTCCGTCAACTTTAATCGGTCTTCCCTCGCGTGTTTTAATTAAAACTCCGCATGCTTGAGAACAGCCGTTGCAGGTAGAAGCGTAATAATTAGCGATGCCCGGAAAAACTTCTTCGGGGCGTTTATTGTAAGGAATAATTTCGCCCTTGTCCCGGTAATTGGTGCAAGCAGTTGCAGTCAAAGCTGCAGAGGCGGAGAGAAGAGCCAAAAATTTTCTGCGCGATATACCCGAAAGTTTGTCCGCGTCGAAATCATCTGTAACGCCTTCATGAAACTCATCGTGTTTAGCTTTTACAATTTCGGCATCGTTGTAATAATCTTTAAGACTTCTCCAAACTTCATTTGGCGATTTGGTAGAATCACTCATCATTAGACCTTATTTGTTCTTTTAACAGCTGATGGATGAATTGAAACTCTAATATTTTTCCTTTTTGAATTTCGTACCATGGATTTGGCAAACTTCAACGGGACTGAAGACAACATGAATGCCGCTACAGCACCAATTCCGATCATTCCAAAAAATTTTTTTCTAGATATCTCTTTGTTCAAATCCAATTTCGTTCTCCTTATCTATGACAAGCCCAGCAGTTTTCAGGACCTTTTTGAATATTAGGAAGGTACGGCATTTGCGCTTGAGGGTTACGATGACAATCCAGGCACGCAGTCATTGTAAATGCTTTTACCTGCGATATCACTTCCATATTTTTTACGTCGCCGTGGCAACTCGAGCAGTCAATCCCTTTATTAACGTGCACGCTGTGATTGAAGTATGCATATTCCGGAATTTTATGAACCCTCTTCCATGGAATAGGTTTGCCTTCCTCGTAGTATTGGGTAAGTTTAATTATTTCCGGTTTATCTTTCCTTGCAACAGAGTGGCAATTCATACAGATGTTTACCGATGGGATTATCGCATGGCGCTCTTTTGTTACGCCTATATGACAATATTGGCAGTCAATTCCCATTTGACCTGCGTGAAGTTTATGCGAAAACTTGATGGGCTGAATTGGAGCGTAACCAATGCTGTCTCTTTCCGGTCTTGAAACATAATATGTTATAATGAAAGAAATCGCGACTACAAACAGTGTTAAAGGTAGGCGAATCTTTAGAGCGTAATCCAGTACTGTTCTCTTCATCTAATACCCGTAATAGAGTAACAATTAAATAATTTAATATGGAAAACTTTCGACTTCGTGCCCTCAGTCTTTCGACTGGAAGTAATTATAAAAGATAAGGTATACTATTTTGTAAAAACTAGTAACCTAAAATAATAAATGACTTCAAAAATCCAAAAAATAATTTCTATCAATCCCAACACATAATTTTTTAGTTGGGTTCATTTTAGTGCAAACTTTCTTGTTTTTTATTTTTGACCCTGTAGAAAAATACAATCGACAAAACAATTACCCCTATAATCGCGAGGATTACTAAGGTTAAATTGCTTAGTCCGGCTTTTTTAAATGTAACGGTAAGAATTTGCGGCTGCGAAAGAGAAGCCATTGAAACTGTCCACTTAACCGAGTTGCTGCCGCGATCCCACTCAAAAGAATTTTTCCCGGGATGACTAACTGATAAAATTTTGTTCGGGAAAGTAAATTCATAAACCCAATTATATTT
>DAIEQA010000212.1:0-49263 GCA_027348115.1 Ignavibacteriales bacterium | reverse complement strand
AAATAATCCGTTATTTGCTCGCAGCGTGCTAATGCAGGTTGGATATGATTTAATAATCGATTTGCAAAACAATAGCAGGAGCCGGGCGCTGTCTCGGAATTTAACAGCCGTGGTTCACAGATTTCATAAACCAACATTTAAAAAATTATTGCTGGTTTGGACTAAAATAAATCTGCTCAAAGATTTCAAGACAATCTCGGAGCGTTACGCTGAGTCTGCCGCCGTTAAACTGGATGGGAAAGGGCTTGAGCTTTCAATTCCCGGCGAAGTGTTTTCGCGGCTGGAAGATGGAAGAAAATATATTGGATTTTGTCCCGGCGCAAGGCATTTTACAAAAAGATGGCCGCCGGAATATTTTATAGAATTGGGAAACAGTTTGACAAAACTTGGATACACAATTGTAATCTTTGGCGGCGCAGACGAAGCTGAAACTTGCGGTAAAATTAATTCCGGAATCGGCGGATCGATCAATCTTCAAAACGATAACCGCCTGCTTCAGCTTGCAGCAGATATGAAAACGTGTACGGCGATAGTTGCAAATGATTCCGGCTTGATGCATGTTGCGGCGGCAGTGGGTGTTCCTGTAATAGCTGTTTTCGGGTCGACAGTTAAAGAATTGGGCTTTGCGCCCTTCGGTGTTGAAAATTTAGTCTTAGAAAATAAATCGCTATCTTGCAGGCCGTGCAGCCACATTGGAAAAGCAAAGTGCCCTAAGAAGCATTTCAAATGTATGATGGATTTAACGCCGCAAATTGTTTTTAGTAATTCACAAAAGTTTTTGTCTACTTTATGAAAAAATTCTGGTATGTAGTTTATAATATTATTGTCATTCCTATTCTCAAATCGTTAGTAGCTATAGGAAAGTTGTTCAACCCCAAAATTAGAACGGGAATTGAAGGCCGGAAAAAGTTATTCGAAAATTTGATTATCGATCTTGCCGGGATTGATCGTAAAAAGAAAATGATTTGGGTTCATTCGGCCTCGATGGGAGAATTTGAACAAGCCAAGCCCATCATAGAAAAATTACGGGAAGAAAAAAACGTTAATATCCTCATTACATTTTTTTCGCCGTCGGGCTACACTAATTCGTTAAAATATCCTTTCGCGGATGTAATTGCTTACTTTCCTTACGATACGCCCGGCATGACCAGCAGGTTCTTGAATTTAGTAAGACCGAACCTTGCAATATTTATGCGATACGATATTTGGCCCAATATGATTTGGCAGCTTGAGAAGAAAGGAATTCCGAGTTTTATTGTCGACGCTACAATGCGGAGAAGAACCCCGCGTAAATGGCTGCTGGCCAAAAGTTTTCACAAATCTCTTTATTCGCGGGTTACTAAAATTCTTACGGTTTCGAAAAATGACGAGGAGAATTTCAAAACTTTTAATATCGGCGTAAAACAAATCAAAGCCGTCGGGGATACAAGATTCGACCGCGTCTATGTGAAGAGTCTTCAAGCTAAAGAGAAGAAACTTTTTAGGGACGGATTCTTCGACGGGAAAAAAGTTTTTGTAATGGGAAGTTCATGGGAAAGCGACCAGGAAGTTATGATTCCCGCCGTAACAAAATTAATGGAGTACGATCCGGATGTAATTGCGATTATAGTGCCTCACGAACCGACAATTTTTCATCTTGAACAAATAGAACAACAGTTGTCGGGAAAATATAACCCCATAAGATTTTCGTACCTAAATAATTACCAGGGAGAAAGAATAATTATAATCGATTCCATCGGCATTCTACTGACGCTTTATACATACGCGCATGCTGCGTATGTCGGCGGCAGTTTTAAACAAGGCATTCACAACGTGCTTGAACCGGCTGTTTACGGTATACCTGTATTGTTCGGACCGAAACATCAAAACAGCCAGGAAGCGGTTCATCTTGCTAAGATTGGAGGAGCTTTTGTAATTGAGAACAGGCGGGACGCATATAAAACATTAAGGAAGATATTTCTTGATGATAAATTCCGGCAAGAGGCGGGAAGAATATGTTTCAATTACGTTAAGGAAAATATCGGCGCCACATCAAAAATACTGGAAGAGATTTATCGATTCATCTAAACCGTTTTTAATTGGCCGCCCGGTTGTTTTAGAAAACATGGATTGAATTAATGCGGATAACGGTTAAACATCCCGTCCGGCTTTATGACGCGAATTTACGTTTACTGTTCTTATTTAATTTCACTACTGTATTTTATAAATTGACTTAAGATTTAATTCAAATAAATAGATATGACTTCATCTGGCGATAAAAGCCACGAACGCACAAGAACAGAAATCTCATTTAAAGAGATTATCGACAACGCCCCCATCGGAATTTTAATTTTTCAGCGGGACTGGAAAATAAAATTCGCGAATAATTTATTCTTTAGGTTCGGCGGCGTATTGGCCGAAGATTCCCAAGGCGTTATAGGCCAAAGCATTTTTGATAACCGCATGTTTGATAACGCCGATATACGTGAAGAACTGTTGCAGCTTAGAAACGGAGAGTCGTTCGAGAAGCAACTCGTTTCGGCTCGCACAATAACGGGCGGTAAAATATCTCTTTACCTCAAAGGCGCGCCTATAATTTTTGATAACGAAGTGACCGGCGGAATTTTAATTCTTGAGGATATTAAATCCGGACTGCATGAATCGCAGCTGCCGCTTACTGAAATAAAGAGTTTCCAAATCTTCCTGAAATTAATAAGCGATTTTTATGTAATCGCCGATGTTGAAGGGCATATAATAAATGCCGGTCAAAATGAATCCGAACTTTTCGACTTTATTTTTGAAAATGAAAATTTCAAGAAGTCGCCCGATCGGAAAAAGCTTTCCTCTCTGTTATTCAAAAAGTTAATTGAAAATACGGTCTCGTCCAACCAGGTATTATCTACCTATATACCATTCAAAAAGGGAGCGAAAGAATATACCGCGCTCGTTTCGATTGTTCCGATCAGTGCAGACGGCTTAACCATCGGCCATGTGATTTTACTTTTTAAGGATTTGGATAAAGAAAAAGAACCGCTCGGATTAGCCGGCGAGGCCATAGAAGAATTAGCCAGGTACGAACAAATTACGGCTACTGTTATTGACGGATTGATAGGAACAAATAAAAGCGGTAAAATAATTCTGTGGAATGAGTCCTCCGCGAAGTTATTCGGCTTGACGCGAAGCGAGGTATTTGGAAAATTTATCGGCAAAATATTTCCAACCATCGATGATAAATATTTTTCCGAACTTTTCGAAACGCTTCACGAAAAAAAGGAATGGTTTCTTGAACTGAAAATCGGCGACGACGAAGTGGTTGCCGAATACTTCGACGCCAAGGTTGCCCTAATTGGAGAAGAGGACGAGGAGACAGTTCTTTTCCTTTGCTCGAATGTTACAAGCAGAATTAGGCGCGAGCAGGAATTAAAAAAATCCGAGGAGCGGTTCCGCAACATTGTTACCAACTCTCACGATTTTATCTGCACACTCGATCTCAGGGGCAGAATCACGTATGCCAATCCTAGTTTTCTCGAAGTCTTTCAATATGAAGAAGAAGAAATACAGAACTTGAATTTTGTGGAATTAATCGATCCCTACTTTTTAATTCATCAAACATTTAAACTCAGCGAAATTGCATCCGAAAAAACTAAATCCTACGAGTTGCCGCTGCTTTCAAAGTTGGGACAGATGATTCACGTGCTCGCAAGTTTTTCTACCGTAAACGATTTAAGCGGTGGTGTGCAATATTACAATATCATACTAACGGATATAACGCTTAAGAAGGAATCGGAAAAAGATTTGCTTCTTATCCGTTCGGTTTTCGAGGCCTCGCTTGACGGAATTGCTCTTATCAGCAAGAACCGGTTTGTTTTGGTTAACGATTCTTTCGTCAAAATGTTCGGGTACAGAAGCGCGAGCGAGATCTTAAGCGAGAACCCGATAAAGTGCGTTGCCGAAAAAGATAAAGACAGACTTACCCAATTTATTTCTCTTGCCGAAGCCGGTAAAGATTCACCGGCGCGGTATAATTTTACCGGAAAGCGCAAGGACGCCTCGACCTTTGAAGTGGAGAACTCAGTTTCTTCCTACCAAATTGAAAATGAACAATTTATGGTTTGGGTTCTAAGAGATGTAACCGAGGAGAAAAAAGCTCAATATGCTCTCTTAACCTCCGAAGAGCGGTACAGAAGTATTTCTGAAAATATTAACGAGTGCATCTGGACAGCGGAAAATATAGCGGGGCAGCTTCAAGCGGTATTTTATACTCCGGCAATCAAAAAAATTACCGGCTACGATGCCCAGGATTTTATAGATGACCATGAATTGTGGGGAAAGATTATTCACCCGGACGATTCGGATTTTGTAAATGAGAAACTTGATAAATTATACAGCGACTCTGCCCGGCATTTCGATTCGCTTGAATATCGAATACTGGATGCTCTTGGAAATGTTATTTGGATCGAAAACAAGATTTCTTTGATTCGCGATCCCAGGGGCAAGATTCAAAAAGTTTTCGGCGTTATAAACGATATTAGTCTTTCTAAGCGGGCTGCCGAAGAGCTGCGTAAATCCACAGAAAATCTTAAAGAGCTTAACGAAACAAAGGACCGGTTCATATCAATAATTTCTCACGACCTGCGCACGCCGTTCAGTTCAATACTTGGTTACACGGACATACTTCTTAACGATGATGATCTTACAGAGGATAAAAAACGCGAGTACATCGAGTATATCCAGGAGTCGTCTCAGAGCATGTTATCGCTTGTTAATTCTCTGCTCGATTGGACGCGTCTTCAAACCGGGCGGGTTAAGTTTGAACCGGAGCGGGTAAACGTGAAAGATCTTGTTTCCAAATCCGTACAAATGCTTTCAGGCGCGGCGATGCAGAAAAATATCAAGATATCGTCCGGACTTACAAAAGATTTTTTTGTACACGCCGATGAAGAAATGCTTATGCAGGTTTTTAACAATCTTATTTCGAACGCTATAAAGTTTACTAGGACGGATGGAAAGATTGCTATTAGCGCTCAAGCCGATATCGAGAAGCGGCAGGTTAGATTCGGCGTTAAGGACGACGGCGTAGGAATTAAAAAAGAAAATTTAGTTAAACTGTTTAAGGTCGATTCGAAATATACAACGCCAGGTACTTCCGGCGAGAGAGGAAGCGGGCTCGGATTATCACTCGTTCAGGAAATTGTTAAAAAGCACGGCGGCGAAATTTGGGTTGAGAGCGAATACGAAAAGGGAAGCGAGTTTATATTTACCATTCCGGTGGCTTCAAGTTATATTCTTTTGGTAGAAGACGTGAGAATGGACCGATTGCTCTACACAAAACTTTTGAAAAGTCTTATGCCCAGTTACAATATTTTGGAAGCAGAAGACGGAAAAAAAGCCCTTGAAATGATTAAACAATTTTCACCTGCGATCGTTATTACGGATCATAAGATGCCGATTATGAACGGTTACGATATGGTTAAGCAATTGAGCTTCTCTGACTTAAAGTATAAACCGCCGGTTATTCTATTAAGCAGCGAGATTACCAAAACAATCGAGAGCGAGTATAAAGAATTGGGAGTTGAATTTATATTTCAAAAACCGGTTAGTCTCGGAAATTTTAAAAACGCAATTGAACAATCAATGCGTAAAGCAATTTTTAGTTAGGTTTTTCCTCTTTTAATTTAAGTACTGCGCCGCTTACCGGTTCCAGTTTTATTTTTCCGTTTACTTCACTAAGCGGTCTTATGCCGGCTTTATCTTTGTCAACAAGAACTTCCCAGCTTCCTTCCGGTAAAGAAAATTCCAATTTCTCTTTTTGATCCGCATTGAACAGAACCATGAATCTTTCGTTTTTATAATTCACCGAATACGCGAGCCCAAATTTGCTTTGAGGATTATCCATGAATGAGATATCTTCATAATCGGCTCTTCGAAACGCGGCGTAAGTACTGCGCAGCGAAATCAATCCTTTGTAATAATCAACCAGTTCCTGGTTGATCGATGCGTGTTTGTAGTTTATGTAGTTTGTTTCGTTATCCTTGTTGTAAGTATTATGATCGATCTTTCCTTTTTCAGGATCGTTCACTTTTATGTTGAGCGGAATTACTTTTGTACGGGCAAATTCCTGTCCTTCCGAAATCATTGTAATTCCTTGAGAAGTAAAAAGAAAGAGCGCTCCAAGCTTGTTCAGCTTCATTTGGTACGGAGAAAGTTTTACAAATGAATCCACATCCTTAATAATTTTATCCGGATCAACCTCGCGGGAGCCGATCCGTATGAAATCGCCAAGTGTATATCCGTCGTGAGATTCAAGATAGTTAACCGAGTGTTCTTTCTTCTCGAATAGTCCAAGACTGTCGCGCGTTAATGTTCCGTTGACGTAACTCTTAATCCGTTTTGGAGAATTATTTCCGTACCATTTGCCGAATATCCATCCGAGGCCGTCGTTTGGATTTTCGCCTTTAATCCCGTTGCGGATCTGGTCGTTCCAAGCGCCCCAGCCGTGCATTGAAAAACCATGCGGGTCGTAACCGCCGCCCCACGGCTCGCAGACAAAAACAACATCTGGATTTGTTTTCTTTGCTTCCTTGGTTATTGCGTCGATGGTTTCCCAGTCAATTAATTTCCCAAGATCAAAACGGAAGCCGTCGATGTGGTATT
Source organism: Ignavibacteriales bacterium (assembly GCA_027348115.1). GTDB lineage: Bacteria > Bacteroidota > Ignavibacteria > Ignavibacteriales > Melioribacteraceae > Fen-1258. The sequence goes on along the minus strand of DAIEQA010000212.1, from coordinate 42,630 downwards.
CTTTCATCAAGTATAAAATACTTTCGACAATCAATCGGCGCACCATTGGTCTCTCGGTTTTCAAATCGTTGCCGCAATAACTTTCCGAAATGTAATTGCCTTTATTGTCAAGGCGGAAATAATATTCTTTATCGATCTGTTTGAGATTCCCGATTTCGTATTCCGAGAGATGGTTGTACACCACATCCATTATAACGCCGATGCCTTCTTTATGAAATGCTTTAACCATATTCTTAAACGCTTCGATTTGTGAAGCATCTTTACCAATCCATTTATTCCATTTCAACTTGTCGGTTCGCTCATTGTAGTAAGCCGCCGGCGCAAAAAAGTTTGAAGTCATGTAACCCCAATGATTGCGCTCGTACAGATTCCAAGTGTTGAATTTTCCATTCATGGAATCTTTGTAAGGAATTTCTATGTTGCCGAATTCCTGGGCGGGTAAAAGTTCTACAGTATTAACACCGAGCGATTTAATATAATTTAGCCCGCCTTTTCTTCCTTTTTCAGTAAGACCGTTATAAGTGCCGCGTCTTTTTACGCCGGAGGATTTATCTTCCGTCATATCGCGCACGTGCATTTCATAAATTATAAGATCGCGCCAGTCGCGGTTAACCCAGCCGGTCTCTTCCCAATTGTAAGGTTTATCTTTTACAACGATCGATTTTCTCGGATTCATGTACGTGGTAAAAGAAGCAACCGCCTTGGAATAGGGATCGACGCAGAGCGGCATATTCGTATTTTCCAAATTATCACCGGCATGATAAACCTTGTAGCCATAGAACTTTCCGTATAATTCTTTATTTATAGATATTTCCCAAACGCCGTTTTCATCTTTCTTCATCATGAATTCTTTACCGCTTAAACTCTCCGGTCTATTAAACAGACAGAGCTTTACCCGGACGGCCGAAGGAGCAAAAAGCGCAAAGTAAGTTTTCCCTTTTTCTACAAAGGAGCCGAGTTTTTTATCGGAATAAAATTGATCGAGCTCTTTGTATCGATGAAGAAATTCGGTTGTATCTATCGATTTATTTACCGAGATAGTCTCTTTAAGAAACAAGGTTTCTCCGTTTAAATTTTTAAAGGTTGCGGTGGATAAAACAAGGGCAATTCCTATACTAATAATCGAATGTCGTTTCATATTTGTTTACCTGCCTGGCCTGAATATTTCAACATAAGATATCTGCCAAATGTCTGATTATAAAATTACTTGAAAAGTTCCAGCTTGAAATTATTTGTATCGTCTACCATAATATCTAGAATTCTTTTTGATGAATCATATTTTACGTTTTCTTCAGGAAGAATCTTGTTGTCTACAACAACCTTTCCAGGTTTGTCTATTTGTACAAAACTAAACAAATATTTTTTACGATCCGTCTTGAACCCGTTTTTAATCTTTGATACAGTTAAAGAAATATTTCCCGCCGAATTTTCCATGGAAAATTTTGTCAACGAGTATTTCCCGTCTTCGTACTTGTATGTTTCGCCGTCATCTTCATAGAGAGAATATTCGGATTTACCGGAAGGAAAGATAAGCATGTCAAGCTCTTCCATTTTCTTTTCGCCAACATAATTTTGAACCTGCTGCATCGGGATTATTCCGCCGGCTTTAACGTAGAGCGGAATTTTGTCAATCGGCACTTCAACTATAATCCAGTTTCCGCCGATAACTTTTTTATTGTTGTTCCAATCATACCATTCGCCGGACGGCAGATAAAGTTTTTTAAATCTGTCGTACGAGTTAACAACCGGCGCGACCAAAAGATTTTCGCCGATCATAAACTGGTACTGCGCATTTGTGTAATAACAGTTCTCGTCATCCTGGTAATTCAAAAACATCGGGCGCATAATCGGCAGGCCTGTTTGCGATGAATTATAAAATTCGTTATACCAGAAAGGGAGAAGCTTGTATCTAAGTTGAATCGTTTCTTTGGCAATCTGCATTACGTTTTCGTTAAATGCGAAAGGTTCATGCGCTCTTGTGTCTATTGCCGAGTGACCCCTGAAAAACGGCGTAAACGATCCAAGCTCAATCCAGCGCACATATAAATCGTTTGAAGGTTCGCCGATGAATCCGCCGACATCGGAACCGACGAAAGGTATTCCGCTAATTCCCATATTAAGCGGCATTGTGCAGGCAAGACGGAGATGCTCTTCGGTGGCTTCGTTGTCACCCGTCCAAACAGCAGAGTAGCGCTGAATACCGGAGAATCCCGCTCGCGTTAAAATAAAATGGCGATTATAGGAATATTTTCTCAGACCTTCGCGAGTAGCGCGCGCCATCAAAAGTCCGTACACGTTATGAATTTTTTTATGATCGGCGCCGAAGCCGTTGTCGTTAAACAAAACTATATCGGGAAAAGACTGACCCCACGTTGCAGGCTCGTTCATATCATTCCAGAATCCTTCAATACCAAGTTTGAGAAATGCAGAAAGTTTTTCGCCCCACCAATCGCGCGTTTCCTCTTTGGTGAAGTCCGGAAAGTAAGCCCAGCTTGGCCAAACCTCGCCTTCATACGGTACGCCGTCAGGATATTTTGCGAATAAATCTTTTGCCAAACCTTCTTTAGCGGCAAAATAATTTGAGTCTGCTTTCACGCCGGGATCTATTATCGGGACGATTTTAAATCCTTCGCTCTTCAAATCGGAAAGCATTTTAGCCGGATCGGGAAATCGGTTCTTATCAAAAGTAAAGACGCGGTAACCGTCCATATAATGAATGTCGAGATAAATCACATCGCAGGGAATTTGATAATCTCTAAATTCCTTTGCAATTCTTCTTACTGTTGATTCAGGGTAATAGCTCCACCGGCTTTGCTGGTAACCAAGCGCCCACATCGGCGGCAGTTCCATTTTGCCGGTAAGTTTGGTGTAATCGGAAATTACGCGCTTCATTTCCGGTCCGTAAATGAAATAGTAATTCAGCTCGCCGCCCTCGGCTCCGAACCAGTAAAAGCGGTTGTTGCTGGCTCCCATATTGAAATGCGACTTATATGTGTTGTCCAAAAAAATTCCATAGGCCTTATAATTTCTAACGCCGATAAAGAAGGGGATTGATTCGTATAGTTCATCTTTCTTGCTGGTATATGCCGGGTAATCGGTATTCCACATTGTATATTGCTTTCCGTTCTTAACAAGGTCATCGGATTTTTCACCAAGGCCGAAAAATCTTTCATCACTAAATAACTGTTTGAAACATCTTACATCGCCTTCGTCGAAAGCTGCGCCGAAACTTTTTTCGTCGGCGTTTATCAAATTCATTTTATTATCGTATATGGAAATTCTGCAAGGAGATTTTGTTATATGAACGGTAAGCTCTGCGGTAGATAAAACAAATTTATTGTCTTCTTCTTTGAAGTTAAATTTTTGCTGTTCGTTGTTTTTATAAATCACTGCGTAGGAAGGCGCTTCATCGAATTTGTTTTTGTCGGTATATCTGATGCGGATGATATTGTTCTCAACCACGTAAATATTCAGCATGGCATTGTCCAGAACAAACTCGACCCGATCGTTCTCAACTTTAAAATTCTTTACGTTGCCGGCAAATTTGAAGCCGGCGTTAATTACTGAAACTAAGAGCAGAAACAGCACGGAAGTGAAAAATAGTTTTTCCATATTAACCTTATAATTTTCTGATTCTGACAGAAAAATAAAAATTATTGAATCGAATGTGAAAGGAGAAGTTCAAGAAAATTTATGGGGCTGAATATTTAACGGAATCCTTCCAGCCGCTTTCTAAAAAGTTATTGAGCCATTGACAACTAACCGGAAACTACTCCTTTAGCAGGGAATAAATTGCGGGCACGTTAAACGGGTTATTTAACGAGCAACATTTTTTTAACTTCATAAGATTTGCCAAACTGCAGTTCGTAAAAATAAATTCCGCTTGCCAAGCCGTATTTATGCGCGTCAAAAATTTCCGTATGATTTCCCGCCGGTTGAATGCCGTCAATCAGGGTTGCAACGTTTCTCCCCATTACATCGTAAATCTTAAGCGTAACCTTACCGGTATTTGGCGTTTGATAATTTATGATTGTGCTCGGGTTGAAAGGATTGGGATAATTTTGCGAAAGAGCGAATTCGAAGGGCTTAATCGATGCGTAGTCGGTGGTCAACTTAAAATCTTTCAGTATCCAGTTGTCCGGATCGAACTCAACCATTGTAGGTTGGCCCAGCGCCGCAAGCTCAAAATTTTGCGACTGCTGATCGTTCAGAATTGTATCCGTATAAACCCCAAGCGTGGTTGTAATCCTTATCTGAATAGGCATAATAAAAAATTTGGGAGTAGTATTGGCGGATTGTGAAAGCTGCAATAAAATTTTGTAATTATCACCGTCGGTATGCTGCGCGGACCAATTAACATTATATTTGGGATAACCCTGACCGTAGATCCACTCGTCGAAAAAATATTTTAAGTCCGCGCCGCTTGCGCGTTCGGCAACACGTTCAAAATCGTCGGTAGTGGCAACGTTGTAAGCTAACCCGGGCTCATCCAAATATTGTCTTAAGATTCTGAAGAATGTTGAGTCGCCAACAACGCCGCGCAGCATATGAAGAACTACAGCGCCTTTGGCGTATGACCGGTAATAATCAAAAATTTGATTCACGTCCGAAATATTTTGAACATATACCGAACCCTGAGCTGCTTTTGCATTTTTCATATCCGCAATAACATCGTCTAAAAAGTTTTGATGACCGTACTGCGCTTCATCATAGATTGCCTCTGAGTAAGTTGCGAATCCTTCATTCAGCCAGATGTCCTGCCAGTCCTTGCAAGTTACCTTATCGCCAAACCACTGGTGGGCAAGTTCATGCGCAATTATCGATTCGTCTATTCCGCCCAAACCGATTGACGTGCATGTCTGGTGTTCCATTCCTCCCGACCAGCCGAACTCCGCGTGTCCGTACTTTTCTCGTATAAACGGGTAGAGCCCATATTTATCCGAAAAAATTTTCAACATGTTTACGGTTTTATCAAATAAGGATTGGTACTTGGCCAAATCTTCCGGGTAGAGATAGTGATTTACCGGCATCGATTTACCCGGTGCGTAATCAAACATGTTTTGATGAAGCGCGTAATTTGTCATGGCAAGAGATATAAGATAACCGGCAATGGGATAACTGTTATGCCATTTATAAGTTTTTGTTCCGTTGCCGTTGTCTAGAACATCCGTTAAAACTCCGTTAGAAACAGATACAAAATTACTTGCCGCTGTAATCCAAACATCCGAAGAGTCGGCTTTATCTGCCGGGGTGTCTTTGGAAGGCCACCAATCCTTGGCGCCGTAAGGTTCGCTCAAGGTCCAAATAATCGGCTGGCCATTGTGCGAACTAAATTCAAAACTGCCGAACCCGCCCGAACCTGGAACTCCCTGGTAAGAAATATCAATACTCACTGTTTCATTCTTTAAGTAAGTTCGATCGAGAGTTATTATTAATTGATCACTTCCTGTAGGCTGGCTAAAACTCAAGTTTGTAGAATTGAGTTTAACGGAATTTACCTGTAGCTGGTTAACAATATCCAGAAAGAAAGATGTTAATTGTTCCGGCGCAACTTTGAATTTTACCGTTACTGTTCCGGAAATAAATTGAGGCGAGTAACTTACATTGAGATTCAATTTATAATATGTTATATCGATTGTGCTGTCGCCGGGATACTGAACATTGGAAATTTTATTAAGCCGCTGAAAATTCTTTATCTTTGCCTGAGAACAATACAGCGCGCCGTCCTGAGCCGAGAGATTTGCATAAACGCTGAGAAGTACTACAATTATGATTAAAGAAATCCTTTTCAACATAAATTCCATTTTGTTTGCTGTAAGATATTCAAGCCGGCATAAAAGCGAAAGCTATTTATTTCGGTATATTGTTTATGAAGCCAAGCTTTCGGAATTAATGGCTGTAAAAGAAAATTAACATGAATGCTTTCCATGAAGTTCATATTTTCTTAATTTGACATTGCACCAATTCATTTGTGGACATTCAAAAAATTATGGCGAAAAAACATTTACCTCTTCACGTCAAGATACTTCTCGGTTTATTAATCGGGTTAATGCTCGGATTGCTTTCCAATATTTTTCTGAACGGGAATGAAACGATTAAATGGGCTGTAAGCGATGTTGCCTACCCGGTCGGTCAAATTTTTCTCCGGCTGATATTTATGATAATCATTCCTTTGATCTTTACCGCCATAGTTTTAGGCGTAGCAGATTTTCGTGACATCCGGAAAATCGGAAGGGTCGGAGGAAAGGTTCTGTTATTTACCGTTGTAATTACAGCTCTCTCCGTGTTAATCGGTATGACGGTTGTAAACGTTGTAAAACCCGGAAGCGGAATCTCCGCAGAAAACCGCGTTGCGTTGACTCAAGTAATTACCAACAATCAAACTGTTACGGGAATAATTAAAACTGCGCATGAGGCAAAAAGTTTTACCCAGATTGTGATGGACTTGATACCGCGAAACCCCTTTGCCGAGATTGTGAATTATCTCGATCCGAATAACCATGGCGGGGGACTTCTTGCCGTAATGTTTTTTGCTCTGATTTTCGGAATCGCAATGGCACTTTCCGATGAAGAAAAAACGGCAACGCTTACAAAAACTCTTCAAGGCATTTACGAAGTTGTAATGAAGATTATCGATTTCGCAATGCGGTTTGCGCCGTACGGAGTTGCTGCTTTGATCTTTTCAACGGCTTCGCAAATCGGGCTGCAGGTTATAGGTCCTCTTCTTAAGTATGTTGTTGTTGTGCTGTTTGCCCTGGCTTTTCATTTTTTGGTAACCTACGGCGTAATAATTAAGTATGTTGTGGGAAAAAATCCGAAAGAATTTTTTATAAACCTGAGCGAAGTAATTGTAACCGCGTTCTCAACAAGTTCTTCAAATGCAACTCTGCCTACATCAATCCGGGTTTCTATAGAAAAACTAAAGCTGGATAAGGATATAACTAATTTTGTTTTAACAATCGGCGCCACGGCAAATCAAAACGGAACTGCGCTTTATGAAGGTATAACGGTTTTATTCCTTGCGCAATTTTACGGAATTGATTTGTCTTTAACCCAGCAATTGATAGTTGTATTCCTTTCAATTCTTGCCGGTGTTGGAACCGCAGGTGTACCCGGAGGTTCGCTTCCGCTTGTAGTTATGGTTCTTCAAACTATCGGGATTCCTGCCGAGGGAATCGGTATAATCTTAGGCGTGGATCGAATACTCGATATGTCGCGCACAGTTGTAAATGTTTCCGGGGATATAGTGCTTGCAAGTTGGGTGGACGTGTCGGAAAGTAAGGCCATGAATGCAAAACGCGGGGAAGGTTAATTCATGTTCTTCGTTTATCATGCCTCTTTTTTTTCACACAGCTCCGTTAACACGCCGTAAGTTGATTTCGGGTGTAAGAAGGCAATATTCAATCCTTCTGCACCGAGTTTGGGTTCGTTATCTATGAACTGAATACCTTTGCTGCCGGCCTCTTTGATCGCATCTTTTAAATTGTTGGCAGCAAATGCTAAATGATGAATTCCCTCACCGCGCTTTTCGATAAATTTACTTATCGGTCCGTCCGGCTCCATAGATTCAAGCAATTCAATCTTGGTTTGTCCAACCATAAAAAAAGCAGTACGGGTTTTCTGGCTTGGTACTTCTTCAACAGCATAGCACTTTAACCCAAGCACTTTTTCATAATACTCGGTCGCTTCTTTCAAGTTTTTGACTGCAATGCCTATGTGTTCTATGTGTGTTAGGTTCATAATTGCGCTCAGAATATTTAAAAAACCGTTGTCTTTCGTTTCAATATTGTTATATAACTATATTGTTCTATTGTAGATTCGAACATTAATTTGGTGATAGAATCATATAACAATAGAACAATGTTTAAATTACAACATGCTCTCTATACTCTCCAAATACTTCCCGCATCGTATTGCAGATTTCCCCAATGCTCGCGTAAACTTTAACTGCTTCGAGAATGAAAGGCATAAGATTATCATTGCCTCCCGCTGCAGTTTTAAGTGCGGATAACTTTTTATTTACTTCTTCATTATTTCTTTGTATGCGGATTTGATTTAAGAATTTAATTTGGTCTTCCTGGATTTTTTCGTCTATCCTAAGTAAATCTTCTTTGCTGGTTTCCGTCTGTTGAAATTTGTTTACTCCAACCACAATCCTTTCATTGCGTTCAAGTTCTTGTTGAAATTGGTATGCAGATTTTTGGATTTCCGTCTGGATGTATCCGGCTTCAATTGCATTTATTGTTCCGCCCATCGCGTCAATTTTCGCAATGTATTCTTCCGCTTCTTTTTCTATTTGATCCGTTAATGCTTCCACATAATAAGAACCGGCAAGCGGGTCGATTGTATTTGTAACGCCGCTTTCGTAAGCCACAATTTGCTGGGTACGCAAAGCAATCTTTACGGAATCCTCCGTAGGAAGGGCGAGGGCTTCATCGCGGGAGTTTGTATGAAGACTTTGAGTTCCGCCGAGCACAGCCGCCAAAGTTTGCACTGTAACTCGAACAATGTTGTTATCAACTTGTTGTGCCGTTAATGCTGAACCGGCAGTTTGTGTATGGAAACGCAGCATCATCGATTTTTCTTTTTTTGCGTTGAAACGATTTTTCATAATCTTTGCCCATAAACGGCGGGCGGCGCGGTACTTAGCAACTTCTTCCAGCAAATCGTTATGCGCGTTAAAGAAGAATGAAAGTTGACCGGCAAATTCGTCAACATCTAAACCGGCTTTAATTGCCGTTTCTACATAAGCAATTCCATCGGCTAAAGTGAAACCAACTTCCTGCGCCGCAGTAGATCCGGCCTCGCGGATGTGATAGCCTGAAATTGAAATTGTATTCCACCTTGGAACTTTCTTTCCGCAGAATTCGAAAATGTTAGTGATCAAACGCATCGAAGCTTTGGGAGGATAAATGTAAGTGCCGCGGGCAACATATTCTTTTAAAATGTCGTTTTGAATTGTACCGCTGATTTTATCCCTGCTCACGCCTTGCTTTTCGGCAACTGCAATATAAAGTGCGAGGAGAACGGATGCCGGAGCGTTGATTGTCATAGAAGTTGAAACTTTATCGAGCGGAATTTTATCAAATAAAATTTCCATATCGGCAAGCGTATCAATCGCTACACCAACTTTACCGACTTCGCCGTACGACATTGGGTCGTCGCTGTCGTAACCAATCTGGGTTGGCAGATCAAACGCAACGGACAGGCCCATTTGTCCCTGCTCAAGCAAGTAGCGGTACCTTTCGTTCGATTCTTTCGCGGTTCCAAAGCCGGCGTATTGGCGCATAGTCCAAAGTCTTCCTCGGTACATAGTTGGCTGAACACCGCGGGTAAACGGATACTGGCCTGGGAAACCCGTTTGCTCGTTGTATTTTTCTTCGTTTGCATCGCCGGGCAAGTACAAAGGTTTCACTTCAGTGAATGACTGGGTGGTAAAGGATTTCTGGCGTTCAGGAAATTTCGCAACCGATTTGCGATAGACTTTATCTTCCCAATCCTTGTATGCATTCTGAACCTTCACTTTAAGTTCATCCGCATTTTGCATAAGATGCCTCGATTGAAATGGATAATCTTATTTGCAATTATAATGCCCGTTGGAATTAAACATGTTAGAACGAAGCATTATGAATTGATTGTGAATTTAACTAAAAGTTTCGTTATTGGTTAGAGTGTCTTTATTTTACATGGATTACCTTCTCAGTTCTTGGAAAAGGATTTTTCTTTAGTGGAAAAAGCGGATAAAAAATTACAACTCCAGACTTGACAAATGTTGGATCAAAGTCTATTTTTACGCCGCAAATTTATTCCGCGGTAGCTCAATGGTAGAGCATGCGGCTGTTAACCGCAGGGTTGCAGGTTCGAGCCCTGCCCGCGGAGCGAAGGGACTGACGGAATAGACGTGAGTCCCTTTTTATTTGAACTTGAGCAATGTAGTTGTTTGTTGATGTAAAAATTAACAAGAGCTTGCTGGTGCCCTGTTCGTTAACAAATTTATTTTCAAATTATATTTAAAGGAGCATCTTTAAGATGGCAGACAGAGTAAAAGGAACTGTAAAATGGTTCAACAGTTCAAAAGGCTATGGTTTCATTCAGCAAAAAGACGGAGATGACGTATTCGTACATTTCCAGGCAATTGTAGGTGATGGTTACAAAACTCTTCAAGAAGGCCAGCAAGTTGAATTTACTGTTGCTCAGGGACAAAAAGGTTTGCAAGCTCAAGAAGTAAAAGTTATTGCTTAATACTGACGTTACTTAACCTACTATAAAACCCCGGTCACGAACGGGGTTTTCTATTTTAACGATTACTGCTTTTTAAAATTGCACCATGCCTTCGACTTCATATAATTAATAAAATTATTTAAATTGAAATACAATTGTGACTAAATTGAAATTTTACAACTAAAGTTAGCTGAGAAATGCCAATCAAAAAAAAAGTACATCAGACAGCCGGCAAAATCAAAAAAATAAACATTGATCTGTTCAAAGATTTTTTCGAAAGCGAAAAAGCTTCCGGGTATATTCTAGTGTTAATTACGGTAGTATCACTTCTGTTGGCAAACAGCGCTTTAGGTAAAAGTTATCTTACTATTTGGCATACATACATGAATCTTTCGTTTTCGGGGGTTGAATTAAAGTACAGCATCGAACATTGGATTAACGACGGCTTTATGGCGGTGTTTTTTCTTCTCGTCGGTTTAGAGATTGAAAGAGAAATTTATGTAGGAGAACTTAGAGAAATAAAGAAAGCGTCTTTGCCAATTATTGCCGCAATCGGCGGTATGCTTATTCCCGGAATAATTCATTTTGTATTGAATGCTGGTACCGAAACGCAAAGCGGATTCGGAATTCCCATGGCAACCGATATTGCGTTCGCCATCGGAATCCTTTCCTTAGCAGGTAGCAAGGTTCCGTTATCGCTTAAAATATTTTTAACTGCACTTGCTATTATTGACGATCTCGGCGCCATAATTTTGATAGCCGTGTTCTATACCCAAAATCTTGCCCTTGGTTATTTATTTTCGGCAGTGCTTGTGTTTATACTTCTAGTGTTTCTAAACCGGATGCGTGTCAACAAACTTTCGATATATTTAATCCTCGGTGTTGTAATGTGGTACTGCATGCTTAAATCCGGTGTCCACGCTACAATAAGCGGCGTCCTTTTGGCTTTCGCCGTTCCTTTTAATAAAAACAATGACGAAAACATTTCTTACAGACTCCAGAAAAAACTTCACTGGCCGGTTGCGTTTATAATTCTTCCGCTCTTTGCTCTTGCCAATACGGCTGTAGTATTGCCGAAAAATATTATATCCAGCTTAACGGAATTGAATTCGCTCGGTATAATTCTGGGACTCGTAGCCGGCAAATTTCTAGGTATATTTTCTTTTTCATTTTTAAGTGTAAAATCGGGTCTAAGTTCTTTGCCGTCGGATTTGAACTGGAAATTACTCGGCGGTGCGGCTGTTCTTGCAGGCATTGGTTTTACAATGTCAATCTTTATTTCCAATCTTGCTTTCGATCAACCGGAAGTAATAGTTTCTTCCAAACTTAGTATTTTGTTTGCATCGGTTGTTTCGGCGGTAAGCGGATTAACTGCGCTGATGTTAGTCGGAAAGAAATCTATTCCTGAATAAAAAATATTCACACGAAAGTGCCGAAAACAATTTACACTACTTATCCAAATAGGGTTCAAGATTGCTTCAAATAAGAATGCCGGATCAAATCCGGCATTCTGCTAAATAATTTTAACGGTGAATTAATTTTTATCCTTCGCCGCCGCCGTTCATTCCGCCCTGGTCGTCTCCACCATTATTGTTCTGCATTCCTTCTTCGCCGTGGTCGTTGTTTGAATTGTTGCTAAGGTTCAATCTTAAATTCAGCATTACCATCGGAGATTCTCGTTCGAAATGCCGTAAACTATAAAAGTCGGGCGACTGATTTACAATTTGGAATTTTGCAGTTCCAAGAATATCTCTAACTTGAAGAGTGGCTGTAATTAATTTATCGAACAACTGCTGTTTTATAGCAAAGTTGGTAATAAAGAATCCTTCGCGGTTTCCTTGAGATGTTGCCGAAGGACTGTTGTACCAAACATTAACCTGCACCTGCGTGTTTTCGGCGATCTTGATGCTGTTGTTAAATCGAGCGTTCCAATTAAAACTCTGGTTGGTTTCTATATTGTCTGCCGGAGAACCCTCGATCTTATAATTATAAATATTGCCCATCAGGTTTACATTCCAATTTTTAATCGGGTCGAAGTTGGAAAACAATTCAACTCCCAGCGAATAATCCTTTCCAATGTTCTTTGTAGTTTGGAGCGTGACGGTCTCCGAATAAACCGAAAGCACTCTTTCGATTTTATTTTTCGTCTGCCTGTAATATGTGTCGATTGAGAAAACGCTGTTGCCTATAAGAGTTTGAAAACCGAGTTCGTAAGAATCGATGTACTCTGGCTGCAGTGAGGGGTTGCCGACGCGAACATTGTAAGCGTCAATCCATGTTTGGAAAGGTTCCATCTGCCAATCGCGTGGGCGATTGATCCTTCTTGTATAACTTGCCATCAACTGGTAACCCGCTCCGATGCCGAAAGAAAAATGCGCCGAGGGAAAATAATCCCATCGATCAATGGAAAATTTCTCGTTCATCTCCGGCACCTCGATATCGCGGCCGGTATATTCGGTTCGTACACCGAGTTTGTAACCGAGACTGTCTATTTTGCTCGTATAGATGGAGTACAACGCGTAATCGTTTTTGGCGTACTTGGAATGGTTGTCGTATAGAGAATTGTTCTCGAACAATTGTGTTGCCGGATTAAAAGTGAGCAGCCCGGTTTTATCATCGGAATTTTCATGAGTACCCTGGTAGCCCGCCTCGAATTTAGAAACGGAAGTGAAGGGAAGCGTATAATCCAGCTTTGTTTGTAGCTCGTTGCCGGGTCCGTTTTCCGTTGTAGTTTTACCGTCTGTAATTATTTCGCCGCTGAATAATTTATTGGTAGAACTTTCATCCGATGTTTCCGCATCGTAATGAACTTCGGCAACAAGCTCGTGACCGCTGTCGTTGAACGGGTGTTTGTAATTTCCGAAAACCGAAATTTCATGACCGGATCTGCTTCCCTCGGACTTGCTGATGAAATATTGCTGAGCCGGATCCATTGTATTCCATTGACTGTAATTAAGTGCCGAGTTATCGCTGTGCGACCGGTTGTTGTATCTGCCGCCCAAGGTTAAGAGTCTTTTAGCTCCGAAGTCGAATGAAACTGAACCGCGAAGATTAAAAGATTCGTTGCCGTGGTTCGAAGTTCCGTCTGACTTGTAATAATAAGTTTGCCCGTCTGCATTGTTCCAGTTATTTTCGTTTTGAGTGCCAAAGAACACGCGGTTGTTATAGCCGATGCCTAAGTTAGCTTGAATAAAATTATTCCGGAAATCTGCGGTAGCATCTCCGCCGTATTTATTTCTAACACCGAGATTCAAATTAAACAGACTTGTAATGCCCCACTTGTTTGTTTTCTTCATTATAATATTGATGATGCCGGCTGTACCTTCGGGGTCGTATTTAGCCGAGGGATTGGTAATGATTTCAATATTTTCTATCGAGCTTGCTTGAATTTGCTGTAGCGCCTCGTTGGGATCCAGAATTGTCGGTCGTCCGTCAATTAGAACCTGGAAGTTGCCGCTTCCTCTTAAACTTACGTTGCCGTCGATATCGACAGTGATTGAGGGCACGTTTTCAAGCACATCAACCGCGGTGCCGGATATCGTTGAAAGGTTTTCTCCCACACTGATAACTTTCTTATCTATTTGATATGAAATAGGAGAACGGGTTCCGCTGACAACAATATCGTTCATCTTCATATCGCTTGGCGTCAATGAAATTTTTCCAAGACTAACCGGTTTGCCGTTTTCCTTCTTAAAGCTTTTAACCAAATGATTTTTATAGCCGACGTAGCTTATTCTCATAAAGTAAGTTCCTGCCGGAACGTTTTCCAAAACGAATTGTCCTTTCGTATCTGTAGCTGCGCCGGTAACCTGGGTGCTGTCGGCTCTTCTTATAAGAACAACTGTTGCAAATTCTATCGGAGTGTTTGTTTGTAAATCGACAACCCTACCGGTAACGGAATTATTCTGCGTGTTGTTTTTGGGCTGTGAATAAAAATTTGCGCTGGCAATTAAAAGAAAAAAAATTGAAATGGTTAGGGAAGAGTAAAATCTAGATCTCATATGATCCTGTCCTTTGTTTATCGTGTTTCGAGAAATTAAATAACTCGGCATTTATCAGACAGTGATGTTCGAATCCTGGTTTAAATCAAAAAAAATTTTCTAAAAATATTTAAACTGACCAGACTACTCGTTGTGTAGAATTTATCGAAGCATTAAAATGCATTTCACCCTAAGCGATTGCTGTCTTTATGTGATGGATTATTAATCAATGCATCGGTAGATACGTTGAAAATCCGTAAAAATCACTTTGCCTAATGCAAATTAGCAGTGCGTGAATTAGAAATTGTCACACACACTTCACGAGTTGTAAAAAATTGTCACGAATTGAGCATAACCGGCTATCAACCGGTTATGTTTATTATCGGAAAAGTTTATTGCATATTATGATAGACCGACTGCACATCGTCGTCTTCGTTGAGAGCTTCGATCAAATCGTTAACTTCTTTTTTCTGTTCATCGTTCAATTCTTTGTAGTTAACCGGAATGTACTGAAGTTCGGTTCCGCCTATTTCAATCTTTCTTTCTTCAAGAGCTTTCTGCATCGTGCCGAATTCCTGGAAGGGAGTATAGATATATATGTTTTCATCGTCGTATGATAAATCGTCGAGTCCGAAATCAATTAATTCCAGTTCGAACGATTCCAAATCTTTAACCTGCGATTTTGCTATTTTGAATAAGCCCTTACGTTCGAACATAAACGCTATAGAACCGGCATTACCAAGCGAGCCCTCGGCTTTTCGAAAAATGTGGCGCACGTTTGCAACTGTTCTCGTAGGATTATCGGTCGCGCATTCGACAAGAACTGCAATTCCGTGCGGGGCATAACCTTCGTAAAAAATTTCCTGGTACCCGGTTGTATCTTTTGACGAAGCTCTTTTAATAGCGGCTTCAACTTTATCTTTAGGCATGTTAACGCTTTTGGCATTTTGTATTGCGTTCCTAAGTTTTGAATTCCCGTTAGGATCGGAACCGCCGGACTTAACTGCAATTTCTATTTCCTTTCTTACCCGGTTAAACGCTTTGGACATTCGTGCGTAACGAGCAAACATTACGTGTTTCCTGGTTTCAAAAATTCTACCCATAATTCTTTCTCACGGTTTAAAAGTTTGTAACTAATTTTTCGACGGGTAAATTTAATAATTGGCAGGTAAATTTTTACGTATAATTCTTCCGCTTTTAGCAGAAAAATTTTCCATGAAGCGAAATCATTTAATAAGAAAACCGGCTTTTTACCGGCTTAATTGGAAATTATCAATCGGTTCGGATTTTATAACCGTATAAAGCAGTTCGGAATCATCTGCTTGCCGGTCAATATTTTTTGCAAATGAAAGATTAAACCTTTCGATATCGTAAGCAACTCTTTGTTCTTCGCCCCAGTCGCTCCAGTAAATATCCGGAATTTCCAGCACCGCAAGATTTGGTCCGATCTTTTCCAAAAAATCTTTGGAAAAATTTATTTCGGGAATGAATTTGAAATATTTGTCAATAGCTATTTCCTCGTTTACCGTTCCGATGTTTTCATATATCGGTTCGAAGGATTGCATTAAATGAGGAAGGCGGAAATGCATTTGTTGAAGAATGGTTCCGCTTTTAGCAACAACAATAAATGTATTGATTAAACTTCCATTCTTAAAAAGAGAAGCCGCTGTTGTTAAATCCGGCTTCTCCCAAAATTTATCTACCTTATGAAATTTATGTTCTGTGCCGTAACTTATTTCTTCCCCCTGCTGAATCCATCCCAAACCGGATTCAATCCGGTCCGGGCGAACGCCAATCATTACAATTAATTCCGGGTTCTTTTCGACGAAGATGCTCGCTTCCTTGACATAGTTAATGAATTTGTTCTCTTCCAAGATAAAATGATCGGAAGGAAAAATTGTCACTGTCGAACCCGGGTCGGATCTATAAATTTTCGAGACCGGAAGAAGAATCCCAGCGCTTGTTTCGCGAGGACAAGGTTGGACAATGATTGTTTCTTCCGGTCTAAGGTTTAATTCTTCTTTAATATATCTTGAATGACTTTTATTGACTACGGTTAAAATTCTTCTGTGAGGTATTATCATCGATGCGCGTTCTATAGTATGTTGAATTAACGATTTCGATCCCACAATAGTGCAATACTGTTTTGGTCTATGATAGCCGTACATACGTTCCACCAGGTTTTTCAATCTCTTGCCCTCACCACCGGCAAGAATAACTCCCCATAAATTATTATTAACGGATTGTATTTCTTCCCCGCGCAGCGAATTATCTTCTCTGAACATTATAATACCTCCTTTTAATTATAATAGACAGTAGAAAATTTTATGCACGTTCCTCCGCTTGATTACGAGATAACTTTTGATTTATTGCAATTAAAATATTTATATGTTTTAACGAGGTCACGGCTGGCTTCACCATTTTTTTGTTTCTATTGCTTTGACACTTGAAACACTGAAAAGATTCGTGGAAAAATTTGTGACCATTTTAAATGGTGAAAAAACTAAACAGTGATTTCAACAATTGGAGTTTGTATATTTTAGGAACAGAATGCGATGGAGCCTTCCGTGAAAGGAAAATTCAGAATCGTATGTATGAGTTAATTGATGCAGGATTTAATCCTGTATCGTAAATATTATTATTGCTACACGCCGCTTGCGTCTGAATATACTTCAGTCAATGCTTTATGAACTGCCGCCGCGCATTTTCTTCCTTCGGCTATTGCCCAGACAACCAGCGATTGCCCGCGCCTCATGTCGCCGCAAGCAAATACTTTTGGTAATGAAGTTACATGTGCGCAATCGTCATCACCGAAATCGGCTTTTACGTTGCCTCTTGAATCAAGCTCCATTCCTAATTTTACAAGCTCATCTATTAATCCGTTCTTTTCCGGATGAACAAAACCTGCTGCAATTAAAACCAAATCCGCTTTCAATTCAAATTCGGTTCCCGGCACATCAACTATTTTTCCGCCTTCAAATATTATTTGAATACATTTCAATCCGGATACTTCGCCTTTATCGTTACCTATAAATTCTTTTGTGTTGATACTCCATTTTCTTTCTGCGCCTTCTTCATGACTTGATGAAGTGCGGAGTATCATCGGCCAGTACGGCCAGGGAGTAAATTCCGGCCTTTCTGCCGGCGGTTGCGGAAGTAATTCTATTTGAGTAATTGATTTTGCGCCCTGCCGGTTAGCAGTTCCAACGCAATCCGAACCCGTATCGCCGCCGCCAAGAACAATTACATCCTTGTCTTTAGCGCTGATAACGTGCGTAATGTTATCGCCGGCATTTAATTTATTTTGAAGAGTTAAATACTCCATAGCAAAGTGAATGCCTTTCAAATCTCTTCCGGGAACAGAAATATCGCGCGGCCGCTCGGAACCCCCGGCTAATATTACGGCGTCGTGTGTGTCAATTAATTCTTTGGCGGAGATATCTTTTCCAACATTAACTTTTGTTTTGAATACAACTCCTTCAATGGCCATCTGCTTCATGCGTCTGTCGATGAAATTTTTTTCGAGTTTGAAATCGGGAATGCCGTAACGAAGCAGTCCGCCGATGCGGTCGTTCTTTTCGTAAACAGTAACCGAGTGGCCCGCGCGAACAAGCTGCTGAGCCGCAGCCAATCCAGCTGGTCCCGAACCGACAATCGCAACGGATTTACCGCTCATTACATGAGGCATTCTCGGTTTAACCCATCCTTCTTTGAATCCTCTTTCAATGATTGTCCGCTCAATCGATTTTATTGTAACAGGTAACTCGTTTATGCCGAGTGTACATGCAGATTCACACGGTGCCGGGCAAAGCCGTCCGGTAAATTCCGGAAAGTTATTCGTTGAGTGAAGGTTCTCAAGCGCTTCTTTCCAATGATTTTTATAAACAAGATCATTCCATTCCGGGATATAATTTTGAACCGGGCAGCCGGTTTCTCCGTGACAAAAAGGAATACCGCATTCCATACAGCGGGCGCCTTGAGTCTTTGCTTCTTCCTGTGTGAACTCAAACTCGAACTCGTTGTAATTTTTTATTCTTTCCTGAACTGCAATTTTTTTAGGAATTTCTCTTTTATATTCCATGAATCCGGTTGGTTTACCCATGTAATGTTTCCTCCATCTCAATTTCTTTACCGGCGTTGGATTTTTTTGCATCTTCTTCTTTAGCCATCCTTGCCAACGCTTTCTTGTATTCGCCGGGAATTATCTTCCAGAAATTATCTTTCTCTTTATCCCAGTTGTTCAAAATAAATTCCGCACGTTTGGATCCCGTGTATTTGAAATGTTTCTCAACCATGTTTTTAACTTCGGCAACGTCTTCGTCGTAAATCAAATATTCAACGTCGACCATTTCCCGGTTGATATATTTTGTTCCTTCCTTTGAAGGATCCCAGACATAAGCAATGCCGCCGGACATGCCCGCGCCGAAATTTCTTCCGGTTTTTCCTATTACCACAACTCTTCCTCCGGTCATGTATTCGCAACCGTGATCACCGACTCCTTCAACAACGGCATACGCGCCGGAATTTCGAACGCCGAATCTTTCCCCTACGACACCATTGACATAAGCTTCGCCGCTGGTGGCGCCGTATAAACATGTGTTGCCTGCAATAATATTTTCTGCCGGATCGAATGTAACTTCGGGAGGAATCTTTACGATTAATCTTCCTCCGGAAAGACCCTTGCCAAGATAATCATTCGCCTCGCCGGTCAAATCCAGTTCAATTCCTTTTGCAAGGAATGCGCCGAAGCTTTGTCCCGCTGTTCCGCGCAATTGAATATTGATTGTGTTGTCCGGTAAACCTCCTTCGCCATATTTTTTGGCTATCTCGCTTGAGAGCATAGCGCCAACTGTACGATGAATGTTTCTTATTCTCGTTTTAATATTAACCGGAGTTTTGTTTTCCAGTGCCGGCGCTGCCTCATTTATAAATTCGAGATCGAGCTGTTTATCAATGCCGTGATCTTGCCCGCGTGTTCTATAAAGATTAGTATCATACAACGATGTTGCTTTGAACAACGGCTTTGAAAGATCGAGGCCGCGGGCTTTCCAGTGATCATGAAGTCTGATCGGAATAATTTTATCGGTTTGACCAATCATTTCATTCATCTTTCGAAAACCGAGCTGAGCCATCAACTCTCTTACTTCTTCGGCAATGTAGAACATGAAGTTGATTACATATTCCGGTTTGCCGGTGAATTTTTTTCTTAGCTCGGGATCTTGAGTTGCGACTCCTACCGGACAGGTATTGAGATGGCACTTGCGCATCATTATGCATCCTTGAGTAACAAGCGGCGCTGTTGCGAATCCGAATTCTTCGGCGCCAAGAAGCGCTGCTATAACTACATCGCGACCCGTTTTCAACTGGCCGTCGGTTGCAAGGTAAACTCTGTCGCGCAATCCGTTCAGAACAAGAGTCTGGTGAGCTTCGCTTAGGCCCAATTCCCAAGGCGTTCCCGCATATTGAATAGATGAGATTGGACTTGCGCCGGTACCGCCGTCGTGTCCGCTTATTAAAATATGATCGGCATGAGCTTTTGCAACACCGGCAGCAATTGTACCTACTCCTACTTCTGAAACAAGTTTAACACTTATTCGCGCTTTGGGATTAATATTCTTCAAGTCGAAGATTAACTGCTTCAAGTCCTCGATTGAGTAAATATCATGATGTGGCGGGGGGCTAATCAGCGTAACACCTGGAGTGCTGTGACGAACCCTGGCGATTATCTTGTCTACTTTATGTCCCGGCAGTTGTCCGCCTTCTCCCGGTTTTGCGCCTTGAGCCATTTTGATTTGAAGTTCATCGGCATTGACCAAGTAGTTGGCAGTTACACCAAAGCGGGCGGATGCAACTTGCTTTATGGCAGATCTCATGCTGTCGCCGTTAGGAAGTGTTTTAAATCTTTCTTCTTCTTCGCCGCCTTCGCCCGTGTTTGATTTTCCGCCAATTCTGTTCATTGCAACCGCAAGCGAAGTGTGCGCTTCGCGGGATATCGACCCGAAACTCATTGCACCGGTAGAAAATCTTTTTACTATTTCCGAAGCCGGTTCGACCTCTTCAACTGGGATTTGTTTCCCGGCCGTATCAAGTTCGAATAAACTTCTCAGTGTAACTCTCTTTTTGTTTTGATTGTTGATTAGCTCGGTGTATTCTTTAAAAGTTTTGTAGTCGTTCCGTCGAGTGCTCAACTGCAATTTTGAAATTGTCAGAGGATTCCACAGGTGATCTTCTCCGTCTCTTCTGTATTGATAGAGACCTCCTACATCCAACGTACTCTGATCAATTTGCGGATCGAGAGCGTGCTTATGACGCCGTACAGTTTCTTCTTCCAACATTTCAAGACTCAATCCTTCGATGCGCGTCGGCGTTCCGGCAAAATATTTTTCAACAATTTCGGTATCCAATCCTACAGCTTCGAATATCTGCGCTCCGCAGTAAGATTGAAGCGTGCTGATTCCCATTTTACTGAAAATTTTGAAAAGACCTTTGCTCACCGCTTTAACAAAATTGTCTTTCACTTTTTTGTAATCCATTCCTTCAGGCAGGAATTTTTTTTCTGTTAGATAAGCAAGCGTTTCATAAGCTACGTATGGATTAATTGCGTTAGCGCCGTAACCGCAAAGTAACGCAAAGTGATGAACCTCTCTCGGCTCGCCGCTTTCTACAATAATTCCGGTTTTTGTTCTCAATCCGGCGCGAAGCAGAGCGTGATGAACTGCAGCCGTAGCCAATAAACTCGGAATAGCCGCATGACCTCTATCTGTTCCTTTATCCGAAAGAATTATAAGCGAGTTGCCGGCTTTTACCGCATCAACTACTTCCTGGCAAATGGCGTCGAGGCGGTCACGCATGTCGTGGCGTTCAAACGGATTGAAAAGTAGCGGAATCGTAATTGATTTAAAATGTCCTTTCGCTATGTGGCGAATCTTTTCCATCTGGGAATTTGAGAGCAACGGATGCTCAAGTTCCAGCCGATGAGCATGCTGCGGTGTCTCGCCTAAAAGATTTTGTTCCGGTCCTACATAGGTAGTTAATTCCATTACAAGTTCTTCGCGTATTGCATCGATTGGAGGATTGGTTACTTGCGCGAACAACTGTTTAAAATATCTGAACAGCATCTGAGGTTTATCCGAAAGTACAGCAAGTGCGGCGTCAGTTCCCATCGATCCGACAGCTTCTTGACCGGTAACTGCCATAGGCAGCATTACCTGCATCAGGTCTTCCTTGGTGTAACCGAAAATTCTTTGGCGAATTAAAAGTGTATCGAAATCGGCATTGTAGATATAATCCGGTGTAGGAAGGTGGCTTAACTTAATCATGTTTTCGTTAACCCATTTTTTATAGGGCTGACGGGTAACAATGTCTTTCTTAATTTCTTCGTCGGAAATAATTCTTCCCTGCTTCAAATCGAGTATGAACATTTTACCAGGCTGGAGTTTTCCTTTTACGGCTACATTCTCAGCGTCAACGCTGAACGTGCCGGCTTCGGAAGTAAGAACTACCAAGTCGTCCTTGGTAACAACATAACGGGATGGACGCAAACCGTTTCTGTCTAATGTCGCGCCGATAATGTTTCCATCTGTAAACACAACTGCCGCAGGTCCGTCCCACGGTTCCATCATTGTTGCGTGGTATTCGTAAAAAGCTCGTCTATCCGGGTCCATCAAATCATTTTTTGACCAGGCTTCGGGAATCATCATCATCATCGCGTGCGGCAGACTTCTTCCGCTCATTACCAATAATTCGAGTACGGAGTCGAAAGTTGCGGAATCGCTTTGCCCTTCCATAATGATCGGAAGCATTCTTCTCAAATCTTTTCCGTAGTACGGAGATTCCATAACGTGCTGGCGTGCAGCCATCCAGTTTTTATTTCCGCGGAGAGTGTTGATCTCTCCGTTGTGCGCAATCATTCTAAACGGATGAGCCAAATCCCATGTAGGAAAAGTGTTTGTGGAAAATCTCATGTGAATCATAGCCATCGCCGATTTCATATCGGGGTCGCTAAGGTCTTTATAGAAGGCGAGCATCTGCGGAGCGAGAAGCATTCCTTTATAAATTAAAACCTTGCTGGAGAAAGACGGCACATAATATTTGCTTCGATCGAGTTTTAATTCCGCGCGGACGCGCTGATCGATCATTCTTCTTATAAGATAAAGTTTTCTTTCAAAGTCGTCATGAGTTGCCAACTTTTTATTTGCACCGATGAAGCATTGCCTTATAAACGGTTGGGTAGATTGAGCACCTTTACCCGGTACCGTTGGATCTACTGGCACATCGCGCCATCCCAAAAATTTTTGGTCCTCATCAATAATAATTTTCTCAATGATATTTTCAACAGATTTACGAAGTATTGCATTTTGTGGAAGAAATACCATACCAACGCCGTATCGTCTTTCGGCAGGTAGTTTAATATTTTTTTCAGCGGTTACTTTTCGCAGGAATTCATCGGGCATCTGAATTAGAATGCCGGCACCATCGCCTGTATTGGGATCCGCACCAACCGCGCCCCGGTGTTCAAGATTTTTTAGAATGTCCAGACCTTTATCAATAATCGATCTGGATTTTCTTCCTTTAACATCCGCGACAAAACCCATTCCGCATGCATCGTGCTCAAAAGAGGAATGATACATTCCGGTTTGTTTTATTTCAGGTTCTTTATCATCCAAGATAAAGTTGCTCTGCTCATCATTAAGTATGGACATATGTAATACTCCCTGCTGAAAAGGTCCTCTTTCAACTTACTTCAAATGGAAAATAATTCAAGATTACAGGATAAAAAACAAAACGTAGTCTACATTTTAAAGGATTTTGAATAAGTCTCTAAAATTGTGGAGTCAATTTAAAATTATAACCGAAATTATCAAGTGGATTCATCAAAATTACCTTAAAAAATTTTTAATGAGAGGAACTGATATTAATTATTGGCTTCACAAAAATTCTGTTCCTAATTTTTCTTTAACATATCTGCAAATACCTTTTCAAACTTTTCGAGTTTCGGAGTGATTACGAAAGAACAGTAAGGTTGATTCCCGTTGCGGTTGTAATAATCTTGATGGTAGTCTTCTGCCTTGTAGAATTTTTTAAATGGAACAATCTCGGTAACAATCGGATTACTCCAAACTTTTGCTGAAACAAGTTCGTGTTTATATTTCTCTGCGAGTTCTTTTTGTCCTTGGTTATGGTACAGAATTATTGAACGGTATTGCGTGCCTATATCATGGCCTTGCCGGTTAAGCGTTGTTGGATCGTGAGTGTTCCAAAACACGCGCAAAAGTTCTGTATAAGAAATTTGAGAAGGATCATAAGTAATTTGTGTTACCTCGGCATGACCGGTTTTCCCCGTGCACACAGCTTCGTACGTTGGATTGGGTACGGTGCCTCCGCTGTAACCGCTTTCAACTTTTACAACTCCTTTTAGTCTTTGGAAAACTGCATCGGTACACCAAAAGCATCCTTCTCCAAACGTAGCCACTTCATATTTGTCTGTATTCATACTATTTCCTAACGCCTCTAATTTTTCTTCATGGTTGTTCTTGTGCAATTTATTATTGGCATTTGAACCGAATGCCATAGAAAGCAATGCGATTGCCGAAAGGATAATTTTAAATTTGATCTCAAGAACGTTCATATTTACCTCTTTCATATTAGGGCACAAAGTCCCTTTATCTATTGAACAAAAAAATTTTTTTAATAATTCCTATTTCTTTTTAGCTAAGATTTATTAAATTGAAATTGAAATTATTGTCCTCCCTTTATTGTATTGACGAACAGTTAATGCATTCCTTACAAATCAGAGGGTGAGATATGAAAAGGATTTTGGTAGTTTTGATTTTAGCGACAAGTTCGCTTTCGTTTGGTCAATTACTTCTAGAAGAAAATTTTGATTACACAGAGGGAACTACTTTAAGCAATAACGGCTGGACCGCTTATAATTCTGGACCGACTGAACTGTATGTGCTAAATAATAATTTAAGCTTTACTAGTTACCCTTCGAATCAAGGAAAATGCGCTCAAGAGAATGGTTCTGGTTATGATTATTATAAACAAATTGGAACGACAACAACTTCAGGCACACTCTATGCATCATTTTTAGTAAACGTTATTGGTTCCTATTCAGGGACGTCAAGTGATTACTATATATTTGCTTTAGGATCTACAGGCGCAAATACTCCTGGCGGAAGGGTGTACATACGAAGAAGCGGATCTAGCCTGGCTTTTGGATTAAGTAAAACTTCGGGAATCCCAATTTATACTGGATATGATTATAGTCTAAATACTACTTATTTAGTCGTAATAAAGTATACAATTGTCGCAGAAGCCAAAAATGATCTAGCCTACCTATACATTTTAAGTAATACAATACCTGTTGATGATTCGAATCCAACATTATCCGTAACAACAGAAACTACATCTTCTGATCCTTCAAATCTAGATGTTGTTATCTTGAGACAAGATGTTTCCTCAAATATTGTTTTCATCGATGGTATTCGAGTTGCTACCGATTGGTCTCAAGCTCCACTTCCTGTTGAACTCACTTCTTTCGAATCAACTGTATCAGGTAACAAAGTACATCTTAACTGGCAAACTGCAACCGAGGTAAACAATTTCGGTTTTGGTGTTGAGAGAAAAACCGGCAGCGAAAATTGGATGAGGATTGGATTTATCCAGGGAAGCGGAAATAGTAATTCTCCCAAAGAATATTCTTTTACGGACGAACCCAAAGGCGGAAAAGAGTTTAAATATAGACTTAGGCAAATCGACTTTAACGGTGCTTACGAATATTCCTGGACGGTCTCGGCGTTGCTTGAAAATGTTAATCAATTTATTCTCGATCAAAATTTTCCAAACCCGTTTAACCCGGTTACGAAAATTAGCTACACTATACCACAAGGGACGGTTGTCAGATTAAAAATTTACGATATGCTCGCTAAAGAAGTTGCCGAACTTGTAAATAGCTTTCAAGAAGCTGGCAGGTACGAAGTTACTTTTGACGGAAGTTATTTAAGCAGCGGAACGTATTTCTATAAACTCGAAGCGGGTTATTTTTCAGAAGTAAAAAAATTAATCCTAATAAAATAGATTGATTATCCCCGGGAGTTATTAGGATTATAATAGTTTAGCATCCCCGTATCGGTGCGAGGAAATATTTTAGTTCTTTATCATTATATTGCGAATGAATCCATGATGTGGTTTGAACATCTAACTAGCACAACATTTCATTAAGGAGGTAACATGAAAAAAAATGTCGGCAGTGCAGATAGAGTTGTAAGAGTAGTTTTAGGTCTTGTAATTATAGCTCTCGGTTTAATTTACCAAAGCTGGTGGGGGTTAATCGGTATTGTTCCACTTTTAACCGCAGCGGTTGGTTATTGCCCGGCTTACGTTCCGTTTGGAATATCCACATGCAAGACTACAACCGAAGAGAAAAAATAAATTAAATGAGCCGGTCGGCATAATTGCTGGCTGGCTCAGCTCCGCAGTACAATTCCTAAAATATTCACACCCATCAAAAGTATTAAATTTAGCTGGCTCAATTTTCAACATATCCAAATAATCTCTATATTGAACTGCAAAGTTATGATACTCAGATAAATTTAAAATCATTTTTAATTTACATTTGATTGAACTTAACGTAAATATAATCAGCGATTATGCTGTCGTTCCCGAAATTAGCAGATCAATAAGGGATTTTTTAAAAGGCGAAGAAGTTGAAGAGCATATATGCAATGCGGCTGAAATTTGCCTGGTAGAAACCCTCAATAATATTATCAAGCACGCATATCAGGAAGATCATTCCAGTTTTATTGATATATCCGTCAGGAAAAATTCCGATTACCTGGAACTACTTATGGTTGACGAAGGTAAACCGCGTGAAAGTCTTGTCGTTCATGATCTCGATTTTGACCCAAACGATATACAAAATCTTCCGGAAAGCGGTATGGGACTTTTCATTATAAAACAGTTGATGGATGAGATGAATTATTATTCTGTCAACGGGAAAAATTATTTCACTTTAAAAAAGTGGTTCTATTAGTAAATTTATGTTACAAAGTTTGGATAGATAATTGCGTAGAATATTTTTAATCTTTTTAATCCTTTGCATTTCAATTAGCGCTCAAGATTCTACACGAATAAAGAGTCAGGCATTTAAAGATAATCGTCCGCCCCAAATTCCCCGTGTAGCAACTAAATATCCTTCATACTCGTTGCTTGCCGGCTACCTTCTTGTAACCGAGGCAAACCGCGGCGACCCGTTTGCACAGCATGAATTGGGAATTCGTTATTTAATTGGGAGCGGCTTTCCTGCGGATACGGTAAAAGCAATTTATTGGATTCGAAAAGCTGTGGATCAAAATCTTCCTGCTGCCCGTTTTAATTACGGAATTTTACTTTATAACGGCATCGGCGTTCCTTGGAATCCATACGATGCATATCAGAATTTTAAAAACGCTGCTAAAGCCGGATTACCCGAAGCTCAATATGCTGTGGGATTACTTTATACTGATAATCTTACACTCAACCGCGATCTTAATAAAGCGTATCATTACTTTAAATTATCTGCAGCAACAGGTTATAAACCGGCAACCGAAGCTTTGCAGCAAATGGTTAAGAACGGCTTCATTCCTCCAACCGATTCCTTAAGCAAGAGTGAAAGCGAAAAAATAGTCAGCCGTGTAGACGATACTTCTCCCCTGATGAATCCGAATTGGGATGTCGATTTCTACGATTTCGATAATAAAAAGGAAAAGACTACAAGAAGCAGTAAAGAGATAAGTGAGTTACTGAACAAAAAACCGCAGGAGTTAAAACGCTACTTAGGTCTGGATGATCTTACTTCCGACCTTATGCCCAAAGATACAAGCGGCATGAGTCTTTTAAAATTTGCCGCTGAAAGCGGTAGTCCTGAAGCCCTGCTAATTTTTGCCAGAAGTTATGAAGAAGGAGTAATTACGGAAAAAAACCTGGTTCTTGCCGCTGTGGATTATCTAAGAGCATATCGGCTTGGCTCTTACAAAGCGGGCGAATATCTTCTTACTCTAATTCAGTCAAAAGAATTTGAAGGAGTTTTAAAACAGAAAGTAACGGAAAATAATCCGGACGCGCTTTATGCGTGGGCGGCAATTTCTGCCTTGGGATTCAGCAACGAAATTACCAACCAGCAAGCGCTCGACTTTTTGAAAAAAGCCGTTGATAAAAAACATATTCCTTCTATGATAGAAATGGGCCTTTTATATTCATCCGGAAAACTTGTTAAGAAAGATTTGAATAAAGCCATGGAATATTGGACTATGGCGAAAAATTTAGGAAGCAAAGAAGCTGAAGTTAGAATTGCTTTAAGCCATATTGTCGATTCGACTTCTACAAATATTGCCTCCGATATAAAAGTCATCAAACAAATTGCGGATGAAGGTTCGGTGTTTGCCGAAACCGCTCTCGGTTTATGTTATGAGAAAGGTATGGGCGTTAAAGAAAATAAAGCAACAGCGGTAATGTATTATAGAAAAGGCGCCCAGCGCGGAAATGAAACTGCATATAACTCTCTTAAACGCTTGTATGATGAAATCCGCCCCTACGACGATGAATTTAAGATTTACGAGCCGCCCGATTAATCGGCTTTAAGAATTACAAATGTAACATCATCGTGTTGATCGGCTGTTCCCCGGAACGAGGCGAGTGACCTTAGCAAAGCATTCTTAATATCAGTAGCGGATTTCTCTGCGTAATTTTTTATTACCCGCTTAATATTTTCTTCGCCGTATTCCTGGAATAAAACATTCATGGTTTCGGAAACCCCGTCTGTGTAAAAGAAAACAATGTCCTGTGTCGACGGCTGGAATTTTACAATCTCAAGAGTCTTTTCGAAAATACCCCTGTCGTTAAATCCAATGCCTATACCCTGGGGACAAATAATTTCAAATTCTTTTGTCGAGGATTTGAACCAGAAGACCGGCAGGTGACCGGCCCTTGATAATTCAATTGTGCCGTCGCTTTCAACGACAGCGCTGATGAGCGTAAGAAAATATTCCCGCCGTAAATTCTTTGAAAAATATTTTTTCAGATTAATCACAACATCCTTAATATCTTTCATTGTTTCGAGAAGCAGATGAAGTATGGATTGAACCCGTACCATATATAAAGCCGCCGCCATTCCTTTGCCGGAAATATCTCCGATAAAAATGTAGGAACGTTCATCTCCTTCGATAATGTCAAAGTAATCGCCGCCAACTTCGCGCGCCGGTTCATAAAATGAAACTACCTCGTAGTTGAAAAGTTTTGATGAATGTTTCGGAATAATATCCGATTGAATTTTTCTCGCCACGTCTAATTCGCCCCTGGCAGAGAGTTTATCGGCTAATTCAAAAGCCAGTAAAAGATTAAAGATTACAAAAGAGAGTATAACATATCCCGGTTTGTTGTTTGCGTAACCCACAATAAAAAATAATAGCGCTACCAAATAAAAAAATCTTCTTGCCGGGGTCAGCTTCATTATAAACGCATTGAAGAGACTTCTTGCGAATATTAATCCTCGAGTAATTCTGTTTCTGTTGTGGTCCGGTTTCGGAATTTCTTTTGCGAAGAACTCATAAACTTCTCCGGCTTCGCGTTTGATAAGTCTTTCAATCTCCTGGTAGCTTAAATCGCTGGTGTAAAGATCGAACATTCGTTTTATAGGATTAGACTTTGCCAAATTATGTACCGTTCTTTTTGAGAATTAGACGTCTTTTTGAACAATTTGGTTATAAACTTAAAAAAGATTTCGGAATTAATTTCTTTAATAATTTGTTGTGAGCTTTGAATATGGTCACTAATTAACTCGTTGATAATCATCGATACGTTTCATATTTTCGAGGCGCAATATCTTATTTAAATTACAATCAAATTTATTTTATGATCTGGAAAACAATTCTTTTTATATTGATGTCGTTGGTAATTATTGCCGGAATTACATTTCCGATAGTTCCACATCCGTCGGCATGGTATGAATTTCCCAACATACCCGGCTTGGAAGATAAAGCAAGAATAATTTTCTTCCACGTTCCAACCGCCTGGCTTTCGGTGCTGGCATTTTTAATGGCTATGGTTTATGGCATCAAATATCTTAGAAATAAAAATTTGGATGACGACTCAAAGTCCGCCGCCGCTTTGCAGCTCGGTATGATGTTCAGCATTCTTGCTACAGTTACCGGTTCCATCTGGGCCAAATTCAATTGGGGAACATTCTGGAATTGGGATCCGCGCGAGACGAGCATCTTTATACTCTTGCTCATCTACGGCTCTCTTTTCGCATTACGTTCCGCAATCGAAAATGGAGATAAACGGGCACGACTTTCTGCGGTCTACTCCATTATAGCTTTTTTAACTGTTCCGTTTTTTATTTTCATAATGCCTAGAGTCATGGTCGGTCTGCATCCCGGTTCGGCAAACGACGACAATGCCGGCCCGGTTGTGAATTTCAAAATGAACGGAAACATGCAGTTGGTATTTTATGTATCTCTAACTGCCTTTACTATACTTTATTTGTGGATGCTCAAACTGCGGTACAGAGCAATTATCATTAAAGAAAACTTAACGAAAAAATTAAACTGAGGTAATTTTGGATAACGGCCTGTTAGGATTCCTGGAAAGAAATTCAATCTATATAGTTTTATTTATTGTCCTTGTCGTTTGGTTCGGAATTTTTATGTTTATGATTAACACAGACAAGCGCCTCAAGGAAATTGAAAAGGAAATCGGCATTGCCGATTCCAAGACAAAGGAGAAATAACAAGATGAAAAATAAATATATGTTCGGCGGCGCAATAATTGTAGTGTTTCTTGCCATAATGATCTACCTTTTTACGCAAACCAATGTTTCGTACGAACAGAATTTTGAGACCGTAATGCAATCCGGTAAAACAGTTAGGGCTACCGGCACATGGGTTAAAGAAAGAAACTACGAGGTTGATAAAGCCAACAATATCTTTTCGTTTTATATGAAGGATAACAATGGCGACATTATGAAAGTTGTTTACCACGGCACTATTCCCAACAACTTTGAATCGTCTACAAGCATAGTTGTTACAGGTAAATATCATAACGGAAATTTTCAAGCGACCGATATTCTCACAAAATGCCCGTCAAAATATCAGGACCAGGCTCAGCAAAAAACAAGCTAACTTTGTTTAGCAGTCAGGAGTTTTCACTATGATCGGAAATATTATTCTCACTCTGGGATTGATGGCCGGAGTGTTTACCGTTGTAATGTATTTTCTAACCTACAAAGGTTATAAAAATACTTTGCAGCTTGCGCGTTTCGGTTACCACACAACGGCAATAATGGTTATTGCGGCGGCGGCCATGCTGCTCTACGCAGTTCTAACCCATCAATATGAGTACAAATATATTTATGATTACAGCGGCAGCGGTCTTCCTACGGGTTTGTTAATTTCTACTTTTTACGCCGGCCAGGAAGGAAGCTTTATGCTCTGGACTTTCTTCACCGCGATAATCGGTTTGATACTTTTGGATTATACATCTAAACGTGGCGACCTTGAACCGCGCGTAATGATGGTTTTTACTTTATCTCTTTCCGCATTGCTTGTTATGGTAAGTCCGCTGCTTAAGTCGCCGTTTAATTATATCTGGATGCAGAAAGACTTTCTCGATCTAAAAAATATTAATTCGGCATATCTGAGTTTGCCTGCATTGCAGAGTTTTATTTTTTCCGATCCGCAATCGAACAAGCAGTTCATACAAATGGGAAAGGAATTATACGCTACGCTTACGGCCAATAATATTTCCATGAACAATTTTATTATCCAGGGGAAAGGATTAAACCCGCTTCTGCAAAATTTTTGGATGCAGATTCATCCGCCTATGCTGTTCACAGGTTTTTCGATGAGCGCCGTTCCGTTTGCGTTTGCAATGGCCGCCATCTTAAAAAACGAATACCGCGATTGGGTTAAGCAAGCTTTGCCGTGGATTCTAACCGGCGCGTGTATACTCGGTTTCGCTATCATGCTCGGCGGTTACTGGGCTTACGGAGTTTTGGGATGGGGCGGTTACTGGGGATGGGACCCCGTAGAAAATTCTAGTCTTGTTCCGTGGCTCGTTGGAGTTGCTTCTATTCATACAATGCTTGTGCAGAAGAAGACGCAGGAAAAAGGCGGTGGAAGCAGGTTTGTTAAGATGAATCTTATCTTAAGCATTATGACTTACGTTCTTGTTCTTTACAGCACATTCTTAACAAGAAGCGGAATACTCGGCGACGCATCGGTGCATTCCTTTGTTGATCCAGGCATGGCGGTTTATCTCTTCCTTATAATTTTCTTATCTGCTTTTGCAATTCTCGGCATCGGCGGAATAATATACAGATGGAAATATCTAACCGAACATTTTACTTTTGAAGAAAATGTTTTGTCGAGAGAGCTTGCCCTGTTTACCGGCTCCGTTGCTTTAATTGCCTCCGCTATTATTGTTGCCGTAGGTACCTCGGCTCCAATCTTTGGCCAAACGGTGCAAACAAGTTTTTATAACGAATTAAATCTTCCGTTGGCAATTATTATCGGATTGTTGAACGGCTTGAGTATTTTACTTAAATGGAAATTCACGGAAGGGAAAGATTTGTGGAAGCAGTCCCGCTTCTCGTTGACAGCCGCAATAATTCTCACATTGCTTGTAATAATATTCGGCAAAGTATACCAGCCGATGCTCGCGCTGCTAACCTTTTCTTCTGCATTTGCATTGTTTGTTAACGTGGAAATTGCGTACAAAATTTTTACCGGTAGAAAATCTTTTCTCGGAGCTTACATTGCTCATATAGGTATTGCACTTTTCTTAATAGGAGTTTTAGCCACTGCCGGCGAATCGACGCAAAAGCAAGTTGATCTCGTCAAGGGTCAAAAGGTTAATGTGCTCGGACATGAATTGACATTTCTTGGTTATGAACCTTTCGATAACGGCAAGAAATATCATTTCAATGTTGAAGTAAGAACCGGCGATAAAGCCGCCGTTGTTAAACCGGTTATGTTCGTTGCGGATTTTAACAACAGCTTAATGCGCGAACCCGATATACTGGTTGGCTTCACACACGATTTTTATGTGGCTCCTCTCGGTTACGACAATGCCGAGGATAAACCGGAAGGCACAACGGCTACTATGAAGAGCGGCGATAAATTCGAATTCGACGGCAAGGAAATTGTCTTTAATAAATTTAATCTTCCAAAAGATATGTCCGCTATGATGGGCGGCGGAACCTTTAAGATCGGCGCCGATCTTACAATAAAATATAACGGCAAGGAAGAATCTCTCGAACCGTATATGCAGAATGAAGGACAGGGCCCGCAGTATTTTCCGGCAGAATCCAAGGATGCCGATTTGAAAATATCCATAACTTCCATGAATGCAACCGGCAAGGAAGTTAGTCTTGTATTTTCCAAGCTCAACGCCTCGCATACTTCATCCGCTCCAAGAGAAGTGTTGACGGTTGAGGCGAGCATTAAACCCTTTATAAGTCTTGTATGGATAGGCGTGCTTGTAATGGCTGCGGGATTTATAATTTCCGCCTTCAGAAGAACTAAAGAATCTCTCGCGTAAATTTTTATAGAGACGCCCTTTTACGGGGCGTCTCAAATTAAAAATTAAAATCCCTTGGCTCTCCGTTCAATTCTCTCCCTCCCAGTACGGCTTCATTAGAGTATTTTTTATATGTTTCGTACCAGTCGTCGTAATTATCGTTTTCGGTATGAAAACCAAGTTTTAATTCGATACGGAACAAATAGTTTTTATAAGCTATGGGGAGTTCTTCAATCAACCTGGTTTTAACATAATCGTTTGCCGCGGAAATTAGGGCGCTCCTCCAATCCGTATCTTCTTTTAGAGTAAGGAGCCTGTCCGCTGTTTTCAATGTTTCAATAGCGTTTTCCAAATCCCCGTCATCTTCAAGTTCCTGTTCGTTAACATACGCTTTATGGTAGAGCAGAAGTATATGATTCTCAAATTTTTCAATAAAATGCGCAATAAATTCGTTATCGGCAAAACCAATAGTAGGACGCTTATCAGGTTCTTTCCGCGGTTCTTCTTTTTTTTGCTGCTTACTTTCTTTCGTCTTTGTATCGAAATAAAGCTTGCGGTAGAATTTCTCTTTTTCACCGCGCAAATCCGGGAGTAAATATAATTCTGAAAGACCGGTTACGCTTTCATAGTATTCATACCACGGCAGAATTTCTTCCATGTACTCGTCGGATTCAGGCCCGTATATATAATAATCCTTGAGTTCTTCGTAATCCTGCCAGTCCGCGCAATCTTCAAAAAATATATCCTCGTAAGAAGAAGATTTAACAAAATTCAAATAGCGGTCAAACTCCTCTTGGGATATAGGCGTAAGAAATGTGCATTGCCGTATATTCTTTTCATAAAATATAAAGTCGGCCGTAGTATTTATTTCCGGCACTTTAACCTGGTTCGCCCTCCATCTGCATTGCAGATCGAATAATTTTCTCTGCTGTATCTCCCATAATTTTTCCTCGGCCATTTCCGCATACTGCGAAATTCTTTTTTGATAACCTTTTACATATAAATTACCATATGTTAACAACATAGCCTTATGACGCGCGTAATGTTCAATAAAATGTTTTACACTCTGCGTTTCGTACTGCTCAAAGAAGGGAACATACCTTGGATTTTCTTTTAGGTCTTTTAAGAATTCGGCGTTTAGAGTATCAATGCTGGGGGAGCTGTCCGGTTCTTTTTTCTGTTCTTCCGGGCCCTTTTCGTTTCCGGTTTGCTCTGCCATGTTTCCTCCGGAATATTTGTTTATAAATTTTTTGTAGAGACGTTGCATGCAACGTCTACCATTAGAATAAATCGATATTCTCCGGTACAAATTTTTCTATTTCCCATTTTAAAGGATTCAGTTCAATATATTTCCTGACATTGTACAATTCCTTTTCATTACGAATAATTCTATCATAAAAACGCGGTTGCCATGCAAAATTATTAAGGGTCTTACCATGAATCTCTTTGGAACATGCCGATTTGAATGATCTTATTATTACAGAAAGCGTTCCTTTTCGTGGTGAAATTTCAGAATAAAAATTATTTGTGGAGACGTTGCGTTCCGCCTCGTCTGGACTCGCATCCAGCCGAGTCGAGACGGGTGCAACGTCTCTACTGGTTATTTGATTAATAATTATTATCCCATGTAGATGATTCGGCATAATTACATAATAATCTAAATCTGCATTTTGGAAATGACTTGGAATTTCTTTCCAACATTTTGATGCAATCATTCCGCATTCATTTAAATGCATTTCAGCATTTGCAATTTTTCCGAACGATTCAAGATGTTTTTTTGTACATATTGTTACGTAATACCACCAGGGAGTTTATCCCGTGAGATAATTTTTTATTCTATTTTTAATATACCTCTTTCCCCAGGCGGTTTTCAGATATTTTTCTCGATTTGTTGCATCCGTTTGATTTAGACACCCCTCCCAATAAATTAGTTTGAGAGGTATTCTATTCTTTGTAGAATATACTTTGCCGTGATTATGCTCTTTAATTCTACTAATAATATCCTTAGTATAGCCGGTATAAAATTTACCGTCTATTTTCGATTTTAATACATATACATAAAAATATCTCATAATATATCTCACGGGATAAATCCCATGTTTCTAAACGAGCCGATTCAATTCGATATGTGTTTTTATATTTTGTCATCTAATGTTGTAGAGACGTTCGATCGAACGTCTCTACGCTTAAATTAATTTACTGGAGCCGCAGGTTCTTCTTTTTCCTGTGTTCTTTCGTTCGGTAATAAATATTGATCGTACTTAGCGCGGTCGTCGGCAAATATAATTTTTCCGGCTTTGCATACATGCTGCATTACTTCATAACAATCATTTAAAATTGTTATTCTTTCCTGGGTAACGGAGGGTCTTTTTTTCTTCGCCATTTCCTGGGCATAATCCGCATCGGATAATTGTTTGCTAAGCGCGGCTATATTATCAATTTTTTCCTGGGGAAATCCTGCCTCAATTAACTTTGCGCTGTGGCCAACTGCCGCTTTATGAAGCATATCGAGGAATTTAATCATCCTTGTCTCGGACTTGCGGCTGGCATCGTAATCGTTATAACCGAATTGAACATGAATTGCTGTTTGACCCGGGAAAGCTTTCTCAATAAAATATTTCATGGATTGAAAAAATGTTCTGCAATTTTCCATGATTGTTTCAACATTCTCAGTTAATTCGGATTGACCGCCTACGTACTGCGAATCCTGGCTTACCGCTGCGGCGTTCTCAATTTTTTGAAGCCAATTTTCACCGAAGGGATCTGCAAACGAAGAATCGAAACTTATGAAGGCCGGTTTGTCTTCAGTAAACAAACCGTGTGCAACCCGCGATGCCTGTACCATATCGGCATCGGAACCTGAAAAAATACGTGTTTTTTCTTCCGCTTTTCCCATTTACGTTATCCCTTATTTATGGGCTAATTAGTTTATTATTAGTGAAGAGAAAAGGAAATATTATTTATCCTTATGAATTACATCTCTCAAATAATAAAAAGTAACCGACCTCAAAGAGAAAAAGAAAATGGATCACAAACCGTGTTTAACTCTACATCCTGCAAAATAAGAGAGAATTACTGCTTTTAATTCAGAGTGTTTGCGGCAATTGATGGATAAGAAAACCGTATTTTTTGCTTGATACTAAAATAATTGCTTGCCTCAACCATACTCAATTACCGAACATACTCTTTGACGCTGTAACTCAATATTTACCAAAACCTCATTTATGGCATAGTTTACGCCATCTTTAATGTTCGTCGCCCCTCCTTTAATACGTTCCGCTGTTTCTATAATACATTCCGGGGTTACTATGATACTCTCCGTTGTTCCTATAGTACTTTCCGCCGACCCTATGACACTTTCCGTAGTTCCTACGATACGTTCCGTTGTCTCTATGATTCCTTCTGCCGTGTATTTAATACAGTCCGGCGTTTAGTTACAACAGTCCGGTACTTATTTAATCCTTTCCGCCTGTAATTTAAAATTACCCGCAGCCGGAGTAAGATGGCTATGGAACGAGCCGTTATAAAGGCCGCGGGTAATTAGATGGATGCCCGTTGCGGCATTCCCAAAATTAAAAGAACGCTTATTACTAACTGAACAGAAAAAGAACAGGAAAGGAAATTTATATTAAAGAAAAAAACGAATATTCAGTTTGGAAGTCGAACCGCTTAAACTTAAATATATTTGTTAATAAAAATATAAAAGTTTAAGTAAGATGCAATAGAAAAATTCGGTATGATGCGGCGGGTTCGTGTTTTAATATTTGCATTCTCTAAAAAGGATAAATGAAATGCCGCTAAAAATAATTTTACGGTTATGCGGGCTGCCCGCGCCCGCGCATTTTTTTTACGCCGCAATGAAAGCGGCAAACGTTTTTATTCATTTTATTTTAAAATATGTTAAGTTGCAAATTACCATTAACAAATCCATACTAACATGAACTACTTATACCTGGGAGATTGTCTTAATGTTTTGCGGGAGAACATTAAAGACGAATCTGTTGATCTCGTCTATATCGACCCGCCGTTTAACAGTAAACGCGATTACAATATTTTCTTCGACGATAAGGAAATTCAAACGCAGCGAATTGCATTTGAAGACACATGGACTTTAAAGAATATCCAGGATTCACTTAACGAACTGAATACGATGAAGACGGAACATTTGTTCTATCTTTTGCTTACTTACCAAAAGGTTGCGCCGCACGCTTTTCCGTATCTCGTAATGATGAGCTTACGTTTAATTGAATTGCATCGTGTTCTTAAACCTACCGGCAGCTTTTATCTTCACTGCGACCCGACGATGAGTCATTACTTAAAAACTGTGCTTGATATAATATTTGATGCAAAAGGATTTAGAAATGAAATTGCTTGGCATTATAAAAGATGGCCTGCCATTCAGAAGAATTTTCAAAGAATGCACGATATAATATTATTCTATTCGAAAGAATATCGCGAGAATACTTTTAATACAATTTTTGGAGAACTATCCGCTGGGACGTTGAAAAGGTGGAAAGGTAAAAAAAGTTTGGTGGAGTTCGACGGTGATGTTAGATTAGTAACAAAAATGACAGAGGATGAATCACTCGGAAGACCTTTAGATGATGTATGGGATATTCCTGTGATTAATTCACAAGCAAAAGAACGGCTAGGTTACCCAACACAAAAACCAAAAACATTGCTTGAAAGAATAATTAAGGCAAGCAGCAATGAAGGAGATACTGTGCTCGACGGATTTTGCGGATGCGGAACAACTGTAGACGCGGCGGAATCGCTTCACCGCAACTGGATTGGAATTGATATTTCTCCAATAGCAATATCGCTGATTAAGAGAAGACTAAAGGATACGTACGGCAAATCATTAAATCCGTTTGAAGTAAGGGGTGTGCCTGTTGACGAAGTGAGCGCGGAAGAATTGTGGAAGCAAAATCCAAACGCGTTTCAGGACTGGTGGCTTACGGAGTTTGAGGTATTCTCAACAACGTTCGGCACAAAGGGGGCGGATAAAGGCGTTGACGGAATAGGGCAGTATCTTATCGATCCGAATTCAAACGAAACTATAAAAGCGGCTTTCCAGGTAAAAGGAGGAACGCATATTCAATCCAAAGATATTGATGCGCTTATAGGCGCAATGGATAAACATAAATGTCAGCTTGGAGTTTTTTTAACAATAGAGAATCCCACAAAGCCGATGATGGAAACAGTTGCCGCTTCGGGGTTTGTAGATGTTCCGGGATACAAATATCCGCGGCTGCAGATTCTTACATTGAAAGAATATTTTTTGAATAAGAGACCGAAACTGCCATCGGTGAATATTACTTTTAAAGCCGCGGCTAAAAAGGGGAAGAGATCGCACCAGGAAGAATTGGAGTTATAAGATCTATTGGGCTAAAGCCCGGATAGACTCGGTGATGGTTGCCGGTGTACCATCTCGTAAACGATATGGTTGTAGCTTATGTGATGGCAACACTACCGTTCACGGTAGTGTTGGCAGCATACAGAGGTGACACTCAGCTTTAGCCGAAAGAGAGAATTGGGCTAAAGCCCAAAGACTTTTGATAGACGCTGTAACCGTATCATAAATGATACGGTTTGGCAGATATGAAGAACGCCGATGCCGTTACGTGATTGATAAACATATAGTGATATCAACTCCTTCGTTCACGGTTGAGTTAGTGAGGCATAGAAGAGACTCAACAGCTTTAGCCGAAAGAGAGAATTGGGCTAAAGCCCAAAGACTTTTGATAGACGCGGTAACCGTATCATAAACGAGGCGGTTCAGTAGATATTTGAAGAATACCATGACTGTTGCGCGACCAAAACGTATAGTGGTATTAACTCCGTCGTTCACGACGGAGTTAACGAATAAAATAATTAGTATCACCGGCTTTAGCCGAAACAGAGGAGGTCTTTATGTCCTTCGTTAAAATCTGGGTTCACATTGTATTCGGAACAAAAAACAGAGCCCCTTTCCTCACAAATGAAATCCTCGCAAAAGTTATTAATCACATAAAAGAAAACAGCCGGATAAAAAATATATTCATCGATTCCATCAATGGATACCACGATCATCTGCACTGCCTTGTTTCGTTAGGCACGGATCAAAATCTTTCTAAGGTAGTAAATCTAATCAAGGGCGAAGCTTCTCATTGGATTAATCAGAATCATATTACTACAACAAAATTCGAATGGGCGAATGAATACTACGCTGCATCGGTAAGCGATGCTCACGTGGAAAAAGTTAGAAGATATATTGATAATCAGGCAGAGCATCATAGAATAAAAGGTTTCTCGGAAGAGTTTGAAGTTTTCATTCACGATACGGGAAGTAAGTTGGGCTAAAGCCCGGATAGACTTGGTGCTGGTTACCGGTGTACCATATCGCAAACGATATGGTTGTAGCTTATGTGAGTTGGCAGCATACAGAGGTGACACTCGGCTTTAACCGAAGAGAGTTGGGCTAAAAAGCCCATGAATGCTTAATGAATGACGCTGTAACCGTATCATAAATGACGCGGTTTGGCAGACATGAAGAACGCCGATACCGTTACGTGATTGATAAACATATAATGATATCCACTCCGTCGTTCACGGTTGAGTTAGTGAGGCATAGAAGAAACTCAACAGCTTTAGCCGAAAGAGAGAATTGGGCTAAAGCCCATGAATGCTTAATGAATGACGCTGTAACCGTATCTTAAATGATACGGTTAAGTAGATATTTGAAGAATACCATGACTGTTGCGCGACCAAAAGTTAACGAATAAAATAATTAGTATCACCGGCTTTAGCCGAAAAAAGAGTAGTGCAAAAGCCACTTAACTCTTAGATTGGTTCTCTTCTAACCGTATTGTAAACGATACGGATGGATAGATGGGTTGTCTGCCACGTCGTTCACGACGGGGATAACAAGCCATGAAAATTTTTCAAGCCGGTGTACATTATTCATGTCCTATTGTTTACTTTGTAGAACAAATACCTGTTTGATGCATCCAAATAAGCGGCAATACAATACATAAAACTGGCATTTGAATTGCCTAAACCTACTGTCAAATTAAACGGGATATAACAATGAAACGAATAATAGCTTTGGCGATACTTTGTATGCCCTTGATGATTTCGGCACAGCCCCATTATGGAAGCGTAAAGTTCGGCGTATTTACACCGGGCGCAACGGATGCCGGGTTCATCATCGGTTATGAAGGCGGGTGGAATATCGACGATAATTTTATGGTTGGCTGGAGCGCGGATTGGTTCAATAAAAATTATGTAGATCAACAATTGGTTTCCCAGTTCAGTGACTTCTTTGGACCGAACAGTACGCTAAATGAACTTAGGGCCAAAACAAATCTGCACGCGGTTCCATTAATGGGTAATGTTACCGGCAGCTGGGATGTAGGTCCGCGCATGAGAGCATTTTTTACTGGCGCAGCGGGCGTAGAGGCCCTTCTTATATTTTATAGAAATTACGATAACCCGGATAATAATGAATTTAAAGCCGCTTTCGATTTTGCCTGGCGCATTGGCGGCGGTGTTGCCTACGAACTCGGCAGAAGATCCGATGTATTTGCCGAGATCGATTACCATTATTCTCAGCCAAGCTGGCAGTACGATGTTCGGGATTCCCAGACAGGCCGCAATAAAGTATTCGAACGTAAATTTGATATGAGCGGATTAATGATGCGCATCGGATTCAGATTCTATTATTAAGAAAGATTATTTATGAATCAACTACAAAACAATACTGCTATGTAAGCGCCCGTATTCTTCCGGCTGTATTTCAAGTTAATTTATTGTCCCCCCTAACCGGGGGATTTTTTTAAGTCGTATTGCCCAATAAGAGCCAATAAATTATCTTGTTTTCAATTTTATGGGAAACAGAAGGAGAAATTGTTTTGGAAGAAAGGACTTTACCCTCGCTTTTTGAAGAAAGCGTAAAAAAATTTCCCAATAATATTTTGCTCTGGGAGAAAATCAATGCCGGATATACCGGTTCTACATATGTTGAGGTTCAAAAGCAGGTTTATCAGTTTGCCGCTGGGTTATTAACAAACGGAATTCAAAAGGGCGATAGAATAGGATTAATTTGCGAGGGAAGAAATCTTTGGGTTATCAGCGAGCTTGGAATTTTATACGCCGGCGCAATCAATGTTCCCGTCTCCACTAAAATAGAAGAGCTTAACGATCTTAAATTCAGACTCGCACATTCCGGGTGCAGAGTTGTTGTAGCTTCAAGGGCACAAGCAATTAAGATAAGAAAAATTAAAAACGATTTGCCGGATTTGGAAAAGACTATCCTTCTTGACGCGATGGATATTATTAGCAATGATGAAATTTTTATAGATGACTTAATGAACATGGGAAAAGAATTTCTATCTCGTCACGCTTCGGAATTCAATTCAAGATGGCAGTCACTTTCAGAGAATGATTACGCAAATATCTGTTACACTTCCGGCACAACCGCCGATCCTAAAGGAATAATCCTGACGCATAGAAATTATACTGCTAATGTTGAGCAATCGTCAAAATTGCTGCCCATACCGGAGCGTTATACTTCTCTATTGATTCTTCCGTGGGACCATGCCTTTGCTCATACTGCCGGTATTTACACGCTAATGAAAAACGGGGCAAGTCTTGCATCGGTTCAACAAGGCAAAACTCCGCTTGAGACATTAAAAAATGTTCCGAATAACATTAAAGAAATAAAACCGACTTTCCTGCTTAGCGTGCCTGTGCTCGCAAAGAATTTAAGAAAAAATATCGAGAAGGGAATTCGCGAGAAAGGACCGAAAGTTGAAAAACTTTTTTACTCGGCTCTTAACGTAGCTTATAATTATAATGCGGAGGGATGGAATAAGGGAAAGGGAAGAAGAATGTTTCTAAAACCGCTTTATATGATTTATGATAAATTAATCTTCGGTAAGATAAGAGAGAACTTTGGTGGCAAATTGGAATTCTTTATAGGCGGTGGGGCGCTGCTCGATATCGAACTTCAAAGATTCTTTTATGCCGTCGGCATACCGATGTTTCAAGGGTACGGATTAACGGAAGCCGCGCCGGTAATTTCCGCCAACGTTCCGCGTAAACATAAACTCGGTTCATCCGGAATTATTGTCGCTGATCTTCAAATAAAAATTTGTAATACGGCCGGCCGGCAGCTTCCAACTGGCGAAAAGGGAGAAATAGTAGTCAAAGGCGAAAATGTAATGGCAGGTTACTGGCAAAATGAAGCAGCCACAAAAGAAACAATTAAAGACGGATGGCTTTATACCGGCGATATGGGCTATATGGATGAAGACGGATTTCTTTACGTTCTCGGGAGATTTAAAAGTTTGTTGATAGGCAGTGACGGAGAAAAATATAATCCGGAAGGAATTGAAGAAGCATTGACCGAACATTCGCCGTATATCGATCAGGTTATGCTTTACAATAATCAGTCGCCGTTCACCGTAGCGCTGATTGTACCTAACAAAGAGGCGTTGCTGCGATGGCTCAAAGACAATAACTTTTCTTCGCATAACGCGGACGGACAGAAAGCGGTTCTCAAAATGTTGGAAAATGAAATTATAAAATTTAAACCGGACGGAATTTATGGGGGACAATTCCCAGAAAGATGGATTCCATCGGCAGTGGCTCTTTTGGGAGAGGGGTTTACGGAAGAAAATAAATTTTTGAACAGCACTTTAAAGATGGTTCGCGGTAAAATAACGGAGTTTTATAAAAACCGGATTGATTTTTTATTTACCCCCGAAGGAAAGGATATTTGTAATCATCAAAACCTTAATATTATAAACCGGTGGGAGTAGTA
Source organism: Ignavibacteriales bacterium (assembly GCA_027348115.1). Lineage (GTDB taxonomy): Bacteria > Bacteroidota > Ignavibacteria > Ignavibacteriales > Melioribacteraceae > Fen-1258. The sequence continues at coordinate 69 of DAIEQA010000212.1, read as the reverse complement.
AATATTACGGTTCATTGTCTTAGCAAGCTAAGTAAGAGAGGCAATTATCAACATTTTGAAAAAAATACA
>DAIEQA010000162.1:0-6919 GCA_027348115.1 Ignavibacteriales bacterium | reverse complement strand
CGGCAGAAAATAACGTGGAGTTTGTAGTTCTCGACCGCCCAAATCCTCTTGGCGGTATGCGCATTGAGGGCAATCTTGCAGAAGATGATTTCATTTCCTTTGTGGGACAGTTTAAAATTCCTTACGTCTACGGTCTTACCTGCGGCGAACTTGCGCAGCTGTTAAACAACGAAGGCCTTCTTGCTGACGGCGATAAATGCAAACTTACCGTTGTAAAGATGAAAGGATGGTTCCGTGGAATGAATTACCGCGATACCGGTCTTATTTGGGTGCCTCCGTCACCCAATGTTCCAATGCCGGAAACCCCCGCTTACATGGTAGCGACCGGCATTTTAGGCGAGCTTGTGACGGTTGGTATCGGGATAACGTACACGCTCCCCTTTCAAACATTTGCGGCGGAATGGATCGATGCCGATACTCTTGCAAAATACATGAACGCTTTAAATCTGCCCGGTGTAATTTTCAGGCCGATATCTTATAAACCGCTTTACGGTATGTGGGAAGATAAAATTCTTAACGGCGTGCAAATTCATTTAACGGATCCGGCCAAACTTAATTTGATGGAGCTGCAGTTTTTTTTCATGCAGGTAATTCATCAGATGTATCCCGATAAAAATTTATTTGATATGACCACCCGAACCCGCTTGCAGATGTTCGACAAGGTTTTGGGCACCGATAAGATAAGACAATTATTTTCCGAAAGGTTTTTGGTGAAGGACATAGACGGCTATCTTTACAAAGATACTGCCGCTTTTAGAAAATTATCTTTGAAATATTATTTGTATTGATAGAAATCCTAATTCTTATCGAATGGAATTGCGATGTCTCCTACCGGCCATCTTGCCCTTAGGTTGAGCGTATCGCGATAAAATTTAAATTCCTCCGAATAACTAAACGGCTTCACTTTTCCAAAATCATATTTATCGTTTTTATTCCGATCGAGATAACCCCAGATAATATATTTACCCGGAACAACTTTTTTGAAATCGAAAGAATTTTTGCTGCTTAACTTTTGCGAATAAGTTTTATTCTCTCTAACCACCGGTTGAAGCATCACTACAACATTATTTGTATCCTCTCCGCTTACTGTTCCGGAAGCCCCGCTGAAATCAAGTTCATTAGCTGTTGTGAACTTGAATTTGAAAAGCGAATCGATGCTGTTGCCGGCAACATCGCGGAAATTTTTGAAATCAATTTGAAGCGAATAATCGGTGCTCTGCTTCAGCTTTGTATTCAACAATACTTTAAATGAAGCGTCGTCAATTCTATCAAGCGTACTTGGGACTATGTTCTGTTTCAAATCCTCCGCCTTTACTTTTTCCTTTAAGACATTAAGATCGACGGCATCGTTAAATTTTAAAACCAGTTCCGGATCATCCAGGTCTACCTTCCCTTCCGGCAAATTACCTTGAAGCGATAGAGGTTTCAATTTTACCGTATCGCGGTCAAGTTTGGGAAGAAAAGAAATTTTTTCGAATCCGGAATAATTATTATGGAGATCGGGAATGCTGTCGGCGGTTAATTCCCATGAACCTTTTTCATTTAAGGAATCCGTAATCACCAAATAAAACTGGTTGGGCTTACCATCGCCTTTGAAAAAATATTTTGGTAAAATTTTCTTGCCGGATGTAGTATCTACAAGCGAAAAATTCTTTGCCGCAATTTTCGAGCTGTCGATCGCTTTGTTGAATTCAACGGTTAAATGATTTCTATTCTTCATGAAAACATTTGATAAATTCGGCGCGATTGTATCTTCCCTTGTAAGAAAAAAATCCACATCGCTGATTTTATTCAGCGAATCCTTCAGCGCAACATTTTTGAATTGAATTCCGATGGCGTCTTCATTCTTGTTGTAGAACAAGTTCCTAAGTTGATCCCGGATTGCATATACTTCGTAACTGCCGTCGCTTAAACCGAGAATTGTATACTTGCCGTTCTTGCCAACTTGCGAAACGTAATCCGGTTTCTGTTTGGAAATATCAATTTGCTTTTGTTCCTCTTTATAAGCAAAGACCATTACGCCATCGGGGTTGGGGTCGTAAACTTTTCCGTTTATAATTCCTTTATCAATCTTTAGACCGGTTGAAAACGCAAACGTGAACGCTTCGGCCATTTTATTGCTGTTGTTTAGGTCTTTAACATCGGTGCCGATTGTTACTGTGTATGTAGTGTTCTTTTTGAGAGAATCTTTGAAGTAAACGTCGAGAGTTTTTCCGCTCCAATCATACTTGAGACCCTTTTCAATAGTTGGTGAAATAAATATAGCATCCTGCACGGAGCGCTTATCAACATACTTATCGAAAGTAATTTCAAAGTGATCATCGGAAAAATTAACCGCACCATTTAAAGGCGCTACTTCAATTATTTGCGGAGGAACCCGGTCAATCTCTCCGCCTCCGGGAGCTATTTGATTGGCACATCCGCTTATGATTACAACCAGCGCTAATATTGTTAGAACAAAATTTAGTTTTGACTTCTTCGCCATTTTCTATAGTGACTCACGTTTATTTCATGTTGAGAATAATTTTTTGCGAATACATGCCTCTCGTCGCCGTTTGCTACAAAGTAAAGGTAATCATTTTTTTCGGGATACAACGCGGCCATTATAGCATCTTTGCCAGGATTATTTATCGGCGCCGGGGGTAGTCCTACATTTTGATATGTATTGAATTTGGATTTAATCTCAAGGTCTTTCAGCAATATCCGGTTCTTTCTCTTATCCCTAATTAAATATTGAATTGTAGGATCGGCTTGCAGCGGCATTCCAAGTCGAAGACGATTGTAATAAACCCCGGCAATAGTTTTAAACTCCGGCACATAGTTAGATTCTCCGTCAATTATCGAAGCCAAGGTTAATATTTGGTTCTTATCCATCTTCAAATTTCTCATCCGGTTTTCTACTTCCGGCGTAAAAATTTTATCCATCTGGTGTTTCATCTTACGCAGCACTTCTTCCGGCGATGAGTCAGCGTAAAAATAATAAGTCTCCGGCAGCAGGTATCCTTCAAGATTATCTACATCCAATCCGAGAGATTGAATGAAAGATTTATCCCGGCTCAACTGCATAATTTTTGTTGAATCGATATTAAGATCGCGGTGCACAATTTCGGCTATTTCGGTTTGCCAAATGCCTTCCGGAATTGTAACTAATATTTGCGTAGACAATCGATTGAAAGCCAATCTCTCCACAAGTTTAACGTAGCTAAGACCGTTAGGAATAATGTACCTGCCTGCTTTAATTTTTCTTTCGGCCCCGTACAGGTAAGCAATAACTTTCATGTTAAAACGGCTTGGTATAATTTTCTTTGCGTAAAGAGTATCTATTACCTGGGAGAAACTCGATCCGGGTCTTATATCAACTACCTCTGCCTGTTCGCCTTTGTAATAGTTAGGAGTAAAAAAAGTATAATACAAAATGCCGAAGAAAATTATAAACGACCCGGAAACAGCGTAGAGTTCGTTCTTCGAAAAAGTTTTAACAATTTCTTTTAGCTTTAGCAAATTTTCTCTTCTTTATAGTGACGCGAATATAGATAAATTTTAGTTTTAGAAAACGATAGAAATTTTTTCTTGTTATTAAACGGTAAGCTTATTTGATAAATGAATAATCGCCAAGACTTGGGTAAGCGTTGAATGCATAGTCATACCTAATTCCGGCTTTGTGCAATCTCATTCCGCGGTAGGCAATCATGGCTCCGTTATCGCCGCAAAATTCCAACGAAGGAATTACCAGTTTCTTTTTATACTGCACCGCCAGTTTTTCAAATTCGTTCCTAAGCATTTTATTTGCCGCAACGCCGCCGACTAAAGAAATTGAATTCACTTTGTATTTCCGGAGGGCTTTAGAAACGTTCTGCACCAAGGCCTGGACAGCATAAAATTGAAACGATGAAGCAATCAGCGGAAGTTTATCGCTCGGAATTTTATTTGCTTCTCCAAATTCTTTTTGAACAAAACGCAGCACCGCGGTTTTCAATCCGCTGAAAGAAAAATCAAACTCATTTTTACATTGCGCTATAGGGAAGCTCGTAAAATCCGTTGGTTGATCTTTGGCTATCTCCTGAATCTTGGGGCCGCCCGGATAACCAAGCCCGAGCATCTTGGAAATCTTATCAAACGCTTCTCCGGCAGCATCGTCGATTGTTGTGCCGAGCTTTTCAATTTCCGTATCGCTTTTAACGAGCAGAAGCAATGTATGTCCACCGGAAACCACTAAACACAGATAAGGGAATTCCGGTTTCTCTTCCATCAAGAATCCCGAAAAGATATGGCCTTCGATATGATTTACAGCAACAAAAGGTTTTTTCAATGCGAAGGCCAATCCCTTTGCAAAAGTCAATCCTACAAGCAGTGCGCCGATCAATCCGGGACCGGCAGTGGCGGAGACTAAATCGATTTGTTCCATCTGAAGATTTGCCAGATCAAGCGCCTTTTTAAGAAGCGGCTGAATCATTTGAAGGTGGGCGCGGCTGGAAAGTTCCGGCACTACTCCGCCAAATACCGTATGAATATCCTGTGACGAAATTAAATTTGCAACCAGCTTTCCGTTGGAAATGACGGCAACGGAAGTCTCGTCGCAAGAACTTTCTATTCCAAGAACGTTCATCAGCTAAATGAAAATATGCTTTTAGTAATGTACCAGGCTACTTCGGGATTTTCCTGTAAGCGGCGTATAGAATATTTATACCAGTGTTCTCCGAAGGGAACGTAAATTCTGATCTTGTATCCGTCGGCATTTATTTTATCTCTTAAGTCTTCCTTCACGCCGTAAAGCATCTGAAATTCAAATTTATCTTTGGAAATGTTCAACTTCTTGATCAATTCGTATGCGCCCTTTACTAAGTAGTCGTCGTGTGTGGCAATACCGACATAATTGCCGTTCTTAAGCATGGCCTCCAATATGGCGAGATAATTGTCTCTAACCTTTTGCCGATCCTTGTAAGCTATTTCTTCAGGCTCGATATAAATGCCTTTGCATAACCTGTAATTTGTTCCAAGCTCATTTTGTTTTTGAACATCATTATAAGTCCTTTTCAAATATGCCTGAACGACAACTCCAACATTAGTGTACTTCTCTCTGAGATTATTATAAAGCTCAAAGGTTGCGTCTGTAGTAGGAGAATCTTCCATATCGATTCGAACAAAATTATTATACGATTTTGCTCTTTCCAAAATTTCGGAAACCTGCTCATAACAAAATTGTCTATCAATCGATAAACCAAGCTGAGTTGGCTTTAACGACAGATTTGATTTCAACTTGTGTTTTTCAATTGCATCCAGAACGGCAAGACATTCCTTCTTGGCCAGTTCCGATTCTCTTTTTGTGCTGACTGCCTCGCCGAGCACGTCAATTGTTGTAAAAATTCCTTTTTGATTAAATTCTTTAGTTACTCTAACAGCGTCTTCCAGTTTTTCGCCGGCAATATATCTTTTAGCGAAAATGTGAACTATTGATTTGGGCAGGAGTTTTACAAAAGCAACGATAAGATCATTAAGTATTTTCAAGATTAAGTCCGGAATTGATATTTTAATGAAAGAAAATTATGTCAAGCCGAAATATAAATCAAGCAAAGACATTTGTATCCTTTGAAGGTATTAACCAATTAATGATTTAAGTATTTGTAGAATAAACTTACATCTGTTATCAATGTCCGAAGTAGGACCGTTGTTGTCGAAGACAAAATCCGAAAGTTGAATTTTCTTTTCGTCCTCCATTTGAAATTTCATCCTTTCCCTTACCTTGTTTTCAGAAACATTATCTCTTCTACGAATCCGTTCAACCCGTTTTGCCTCATCAGCGGTAACAAGTATTATATAATCGAACATCTTTCTAATCTTAGCCTCAAACACGAGAGCCGATTCCACAAATACAATATCGTGGTCTTTAAACAGTCTTTTGCATTCTGCATCTATTCTTCTAATCGTGGCGGGGTGAACAAATGAATTTATTTTTTCGACTTTTTCCGGATCGCCGAATACTTCCTCTGCCAGAAATTTAGTATTGAGCTGATTGCCGTTGTAAGCATTAGCTCCAAACTCACCAACAATCTTTTTTTTGAGAGAACCATCGGTGGACATTAATTCTTTAGCAAGTTCATCGGCGTTAATAACCGGATAACCTGCGTTCACAAAATATTCGCTGATAACCGATTTACCCGAACCAATTCCGCCTGTTATTGCCACTTTTAATTTTTTCATCTTGAGCTCAAAAATAAACCCGAACTTATCCGGAAAATTTCCGGGCAGATCGGGTTAAATATTTTTTCGAAATTCGTTATTTAGCGTATGCTATCTTTCTCACCTCGCGAATTACAGTAACTTTAATTTGTCCGGGGTATTCCATTTCTTCCTGAATTTTCTGCGCAATATCGTAAGCCAGGCGGTCCGAAAATGTGTCGTCAACTTTATCCGGTTCTACAACCACACGCACTTCTCTTCCGGCCTGAATCGCGTACGTCTTAGCCACACCTTCAAAAGATTTTGCGAGGTTTTCCAGATTCTCCAAACGCTTAACATAACTTTCGAGTGGTTCGCGTCTCGCACCGGGTCTCGCACCGCTTACAGCATCGGCAGCTTGGACTAAAGCGGCAATCGGGTGTTCCATCTCAATATCTTCATGATGGCTGCCTACAGCGTTAACAACTATCGGATGCTCATTATACTTTTTAGTAAGATCATATCCCAGTAAAGCATGCGGACCTTCTACACTTTTATCAATAGTCTTGCCGATGTCGTGGAGCAATCCGGCTCGCCGCGCAAGATTTGTATCAAATCCAAGTTCGGCTGCCATAATGCCGGTTAAGTAAGCAACTTCAATACTATGCTGAAGTAAATTTTGGCCGTAGCTGGAACGATACTTCATCTTGCCGATATGTTTAATCAATTCAAGATGAACTCCGTGTAAACCTAATTGGATTAA